>NZ_JBIAHQ010000008.1:0-299221 GCF_042870725.1 Micromonospora sp. NPDC006431 | reverse complement strand
GCCGCCGTCACCAAGCCCGCTCACGCTGGTTCCACCAACGCACCCGACTCAGCCGCGAATACGCCCTGGTCAACTAACCAATGGCGGCTGCCGTACTAGGCCGTGTGTCAAAAGTGGTCGGGCGACATGGGCGGCATCGCTGCCGGACGGTCGGGGTCGTCTGCCGATGCTGGCCTTGTCGAGGTGGCCGTACACGGTGGAACGGGGAGGGGTGTGGTCGCACCGCGCGGCATCCACACCAAAGGAATCGGCTACCCCGCGCTGCTGGTGCGACCGTGCAGCCTCGTCCTTCACGCGCAGATTCTGGTCAGGTCGCACTTCACAACTCCGCATTCAGGTTAGCTGGTAGCAAACGCAGTCCAACAAAGCAACACGGTCCGGCTAGTGTCGATCTCATGATCGCAAGACGGGAAGTCACGTATGACATCGACGGGTTGACGATGGTCGGTCACATGTCGCGGCCAGGGGGCGGTGGGCCATGGCCGGCCGTGCTTCTTGGACATGACGGCGTCGGTCTCGATGACTATCAACGCGGCCGAGCCGACGACCTCGCCGAACACGGCTATCTGACCTTCGCAATGGACTACCACGGCGGCCGGACCTTCTTCGGCGAGCCGCAAGCGATGCTGGATCGGGCCCTGCCGCTGATGGCCAACCCCGCCCGCATGTTGACCATCGGTCAGGCCGCGCTCGACGTGCTACTCGCTGAACCCGGCGCCGATCACAATCAACTTGCCACGCTCGGTTACGGGGCCGGCGGTCGAATCGTGCTGGAACTCGCCAGGACGGGAGTGCCCTTCAAAGCGCTCGCCGTAATCCACCCCGGCCTGCCAACCCCGCGCGCCGAGGACTGGACGAATGCCGGTGGGACCTTCCTGCTCTGTACGGGTTCCGAAGATCCGCTCTGTACTCCCGCTCAAATCTTAACGTTCAGCAGCGCGCTCCAGGACGCTGGCGTCGATTGGCGAGCACACATTTATGGCGGAGCCAAACATGCCTTCTGGGCCGCTCCGACTCAGCCTGACGGGACACCTACCGGCGGCGCTGACCACCTCAGCCCCACCGTGCCCGGCGTGGGCTACCACGCCGCCCACTCCGCGCGGTCGTGGCGGGCGGTTCTCGACTTGTTCAGCGAAAGCATCGGGGCGCAGTCACCCGGATGCTAGGCCGTGTGTCAAGAGTGGTCGGGTGACGGGGCCGGGTTGACCGGTCGGGCGTGTCGGTGATCGATACGAGGCGAGGTCTCCGGTAGATGGGTATCGACCAAGACAACCATCTGCACGGAGACCTCGTGGCCGGCGTAGCGGTGACGAGGCGGTTCGACCTGACTGACGCGCAGTGGGCGGTGCTGGAGCCGCTGCTGCCCCGACCGAAGAAGGCAGGCCGACCGCCGAAGTGGAGCAAGCGGCAGCTCATTGACGGGATCAGGTGGCGGGTCCGTACGGGCGCGCCGTGGCGGGACGTGCCGGACTGCTACGGGCACTGGCGCACGGTGTACGGGCTGTACCGGCGTTGGCAGCGGGCCGGTGCGTGGGCGCGGATCCTGGCCGGGTTGCAGGGCCGGGCCGATGCACTGGGGTTGATCACCTGGGACCGCCCGCCTTTGACTCCAGCGCATATCGACAGCGCCATGCCGTCGAATGCGGCATCAACCTGCTCAAACAGCACCGCGCCGTGGCCACGCGCTACGACAAACTCGCGGTGCGGTACGAAGCCACCGCCACCATGAGCATGATCGACGTCTGGCTCAGGCGACTCGAACGGCACTTATGACACACGGCCTAGGTCCGGGCCGTCGCTAGGCCGTCAAAGGCGGACCAGAGGTATCACGAATAGTCGTCGATACCAAGCGTTCGCGCAGGTCAGAGCCCGAATGGACAGCCTTGCCGGACATGCCGATCAGCCGGTTGCAGTTCAACGCCAAATGAGGTGGGCTACTCCGGCTACTCCGGCTACTCCGGCTACTCCGGCGACTCCGGTGGGTTGAGCCAGGCGAGGGGTTGTCCGCTGAGAGCGGCGTCGGCGAGGCGTTGGGCGGATGTCGTCTTGAGCGCCGCACGTGAGCTGTCGATCCAGCGTTGGACGTTGTCGATGCCATGGTGGCGGTATTCGACGGCTTGGACGAGGCATTCGAGCTTGTCGGCGTCGCGGGCGACGATGGCTTCGAGGGTCTCGCCGGCTTCGTATTCGGCGACGGCGGCGGTGATGACGTCGGCGACGGCTGGTGGGCAGTTGGCGACCTGGTCGGCGGTGACGGTGATGTTGGGTGCGGCGGTGAGGTAGCGCTTGGCGATGTGGGGGATGTCGGTGATCCGGGTTTCCTGGGTGTCGTGCAGGACGCAGAGCATGGACACCCGGGCGGGATCGGCGCCCTCCATGGCGGCGAGCATCATGCCGATGAGCGCCGTCCGGAAGGAGTGTTCGGCGATGGATTCGGGGTGCTTGACGCCGGCGAACCACCAGCCGGTGCGCGCTGCGCGTTTGAGTACGCCCGCTTCGAAGATGAAGGTTATCGCTCCGGCGGCGTCGTGGTCGTCGCTCATCTGCCCGTCCCTGTGCCGGTGACTCCGTCTGCTCGCAGGCTGTAGACGATAGACGTTAGTTCCCGGCGGGATTGCGCGGAGATTCGGTCACTGTCCAGGAGCGCGGCGCTGCGGTCGACGAGTGCCCGCCCGGCGCCGGGGTCGTCGAGCGCGAGGCCGCGTCGTGCGGTGAGCAGGGCCCAGAGGTTGTGGATGTTGAGGTCCACGAACGGGTGCCCTGGCTCCAGGCGCTGGACCAGGTGCCTGAAGAGAAGAGAGCCGCGCCAGTCGCGGAGGGTGGCAGGCATGAAGGAGTCGTCGCGCTGGCGATACGGGATCTCGCCGACCCAGTAGGCGGAGTAGTTGAGGGCCGCTCGTTCGCAAGCGTCGTCCGGGTGCGCGCGGGCGATGAAGTCTCGCAGGGGTTCCGGGTCGCCCTGGTTCGCCAGCGAGGTGACCACTGAGCGGGCGTCGGGCCACAACGGCGACCAGGTGTGGAAAGCGGTTGTCCGGCGGGCTGTACGAGCGTTGCTTTGGGCGAGCCAGGCCGCAGACGCTCCAGTGGGGTCCACGCCCGCGAGGAAGCAGGCTTGCCGGTGCAGCAGGACGTTCGGGTGACGTTCGGCGGCGCACCGGTCAGCGAGCACGTGAAGGTGGCCGAAGAAGACGGGTCGCTGGTCGGAGGGCAGGAGCGGCGCAGTGGCCACCGGGCCCCGTCGGTGGTGGAGTTTGGGGAGGTTCCTGAGGAACGCGGGGGTCTGCCCGAGGACGGCCCAGAGGATCAGGTCGGTCAGGCGGTGCGTGAGCACTGACCAGCCGAGAGGCTGCTCGGCAATGTTGGTGCGCTCCACGTGGTCGTCCAGGACTGCCGTGAGGATGAAGTCTGCTTCGGCTGCGTCGTCGAGGGCCGCGAGCATGGCCGTGTTCGCGCCGAGCCGTCCGAGCCTTTGGCGGGTCACGATCGCTTGTCCGAACGGCACGGCGGTGAAAGGCCGCCGTCCTGACTCCCAGCTCTGCATGGTCGCGCGGTCGACGCCCAGTTCGACGGCGAGTTGCTCCTGGGTGAGCGGGATGGACTCGCGGATCAGCTTCAGCAGATATCCCGTCACCTCGCCGCGCTGTGGTGCTGATCGTCCGCGACCTGGCATCTGACGTCCCAACGTTGACCGGTGGTCGGTGTTCCCCGCCAACGTCCCTCTCGCGACGGGAGACATGGCCTGCTCACGCGTACTGCCGGTGAGTCCAACGGCCGTCGCCGTGATCGTAGCGTCGCAGTTACCGAACGTTCCAGAACCGGTTCCGTGGTGCGGGTCGGTCCTGTCGCGATGCCTGGCGGAGGGGAGACAGCGATGCGGTACAAGACACCACCGTGGCGGCGGGTCTCTTACGACCAGTACCTCAGCGCTGCGGCGATGACACTGGCGCGGCGGCATCGACCGGCGTGGTCCTGGCGGAGGTGGAAGTGGGTCTGCCGCTGTGGAGCGGATCTGCCGTGCCGCAGCCAGCACCGTATCCCGATCAACCGCGGCCACTGGCCCGCTGAGGAGGAACAGTGAGCAACGACGATGAGCGGCGGATCCTGGCCGCACATCTGCCAGGGACCGACGGCCTGTGCACCGGGTGCCGCGCGTGGTGGGCGCGGCTCACGCCGTACCCGTGCTGGCAGGTCGAGTGGGCGACCAGCCGGCAGGCGCGGCACCTGACGGTGACGGCGCTCGGAGGCCAGGGGTGACCACGCACGGTCCTGTTCTCCCGATCTGGAGCTGCGGCGGCTGCGACGCGCCCTGGCCGTGTCGCACGCGGCAGCGGGAACTGCGCGCGGAGTTCGAAGGGGCGCCGGTGTCCCTGGCCCTTTATCTGGGTGCCCAGTTGATCCGTGCCTCGGAGGATCTGGCCTGGCTGCCGGCGGGAGTGCTGCATCGACGCTTTCTCGGATGGATCAGGTGAGCATCCTGCGGCCGGGTGATGAGCAGTTCCACTACAGCGACGGCTCCCACCGGTGGATCCCGCCCCACCCAGACTACGACCAGGAGGTCTGGGACGAGCAGGTCCGCCAGCATAAGCAAGCCCACCTGAGAAACAAGCGCCCAAAGGTTCGCATCCAACGGCTGGCCTGATGCCAGCAGCCATGTACGGCAACGGCCGGGTGCCGGGTACGGGGGCGTGCGCCGCCGTACCCGGCACCCGGGTCGGTTTCCGTTAGCTGGTGGGCAGCACCGCGCTGCCCTTCAGGAAGTTCTTGCCCGTGCCGTCAGCGCGGTAGTTGTTCTCCACGTTGCCGGCCGCGTCCACCGAGAACCAGTGGATCTTCGTACCGGCGGGCAGGGTCAGCGTCTCTCCGCCTTCCCGGATCCCCGCCGAGGCGTAGAGCGTGGACGCGTAGGTCGGTGCGCTGCCGTCGACGGTGTAGAACACCGCGGCCGGCTCGCTCACCGTGAACGTCACGTCCACCATGCCGGGCGTGGCGCTCTCGGTCACCGACAAGCCGCTCTTCGGCCGCTGCTGGTCCTTGTCGAAGTCCCGGGCCACCCGCATCATCTCGACGAGGCCGTTGGAGAACTCCATCGTCTCCTGATGCGCCTCGTCCCACTCTGGCTGGAACGAGGTGCCGACCTCGAAGTTCCAGGCGTAGATGCCGTACTTGTACCAGAGCATGTCGCCGGAGTTGCCGGCCGCCGAGTACAGCACGTCGGAGATCGGGCCGGTCCGGGCCGGCGTCACCGCCATGTTGCGCTGCCGCTTGATCGCGGTGAGGATCTGCGACGAGGCCCCCCAGAAGAACGACTCCTCGGCGAGGGTCGGGCGGGGCGCCGAGATCCGGCCCGGGGTGGCGTACGCCCCCGGCGACCACATGAAGTAGTTGCCGGAGGAGTGCAGGTTCATCGAGAACTTGATGTTCTTGTGCTGGGCCAGCCAGTCGACGTTCTTGTCCTCCGGCTCGGACAGCTCGCTGGGCCCGGCGTAGGTGCCGCTGGTGCAGCTGCTGGACGCGCCCGAGTAACCGTCGAACAGGCTGTACTCGGTGTAGTTGCGGTTGTTGTCCACGCCCCACGAGTTCCGGCCGAGGGCGTCGGCCGCGTCGGTCAGCGGGCAGTGGTTGGTCATGTTCTTCCGCTGCGAGTTGTAATCGTAGAACGAGTAGTGCCCGCCGTCCGGGTTGACCGACGGGGCGATCCAAATGTCCAGGTTGTTGAGCAGCTGCTTGGTCCGGCCGTCGTGGCCGTAGTTGCGCAGCAGCCGCTCGGCGGTCTCGACAGCGACCAGCGGCGGCACCCACTCACGGGCGTGCTCCTGGGCGTACGCGAGGACACCGGTCTTGGACCCGTCGCGGACCTTGCCGATCCGGATCGCGTACACGGGGTGAGGATCGCGGGAGACGCTGGCCGGCGCCTTCAGGTTGTCGGTGAGCACCGTCTTGGCGGCGGCCGCGACCACACCGGCACCGGCGTCACCGCGGTAGGTGTACGCCCGGACCAACGACCCGGCGTTGGCGTTCAACGCCGCGGCGACCTGGGCCGCTGTGCTGGTCAGCGCGCCGCTGGCGTTGGTCGCCAGGCTGACCCTGATGTCCTTGCCGGTCACGCTCACCGACAGGGGGCGGCTGGCGGCACCTGGGTTGACCAGTTCGACCGAGATGCCGTTGCCGCCCTCGTGTCCCCAGGCCAGCGAGTCGACGGCCACCCGGTTGGCGTTCGTGCTGCCGAGCACCACCTGCGCCTTGCGGCGGTAGCCGTTCGTCTTGTATGGCAGCTCGACGATCTCGGCCAGGTCGGGGAACTCGGCGGCGAGCTGGTGGATCCGTGTGTACAGCTCGGTCGGTGTCAGGTAGCTGGTGACGAAGTCCTTCTGGTAGCCCGGGCCCTCCGGGTTGTCGGCCGGGATGGGCAGCCACTCCTTGACCTGGGCGACGGCGACCCCACCGGTCGGGCTGGTGATCCGGATCCGGTCCGGCCGGGTCGTCACCGTCGAGGCGCCCCGGTGGTACAGGTAGACGCCGGCGTCCACGAAGCGGGAGATGGTCTGGCTGCCGCCCGAGCCGAGCTCCGTGCCGGGGCCGCTGTCCCGGACGACCGTGAGCGTGCTGGTCGAGGTCTGGCCCTGAGCCCACTTCGCCTCGACCGACAGGATCTGGTTGGTCCCCGAAGTGTAGTAGTCGGCGCGGATGATCTTGACGTCCGAGGTCTCGGAGGTCTGCAGGGCCGCGGCGAACGCCCGGTTCTCGGCGACGTGCGCGGCGATGGTCGCCTCGCGTTCCTCGACGCGGTCCGCCGAGTCGCTGGGCCGAAGGAGGGTCTCGCCGAGCCGGTAGCCCCGGGCGCGGAGGGCCGCGGCCTCGGTCGACGTGACCACCGCGTGGACGACGATGCCCTGTTCGCTCTGTTCGACGTGGTGGTCGAGGTCGACGCCGGTGGCGACGAGTTCGTCCAGCTCTTCGCGGTCGGCGAGCAGGACCTCCACCACGCTGGCCGCCTCGTCGGGCAGCCGGTTCAGTTCGGTGCTCGCGCCGGCGTCGTCGGTGGGTGGCGTGACGGCCGAGGCCGGGCTGACCAGGAGCACGGCCGAAACGGCCGCGATCGCGACGACCGGTGCTCGCCAGCGGCGGTCACCGGAGTTCGGCATTCGCATAGTTGCCCTTTCTGTCGTGGGTACGGAACTGCGAGCGACGGTCGGTGGAATCGGGGTCCCACGTGCTGCTGCGGAGGTTCGGCACGACCGACGGATGAGGGCCGGCGGAAATCGCCTACCGGCGCTGGTGCGGCAAGGCGGACCAGCGCCGGAATTTGAAACCGGACAGGTGTCCGGGGTGGACGATCGACCGGCGGTGGGCCAATCCTCAACTCACGTCACGCGCTGTGTCAATGACTGTTCGTCACGAAACGATGAATGCCGGAAGTCGTGCTTCCGCCCTGCGACAGGCGTAGGAGCCGAGGGCGGCCATCTTCCACAGGTGTCCGATGACCTGCGCATGCGCCGATCCGTAGGTTCGGTGCGACCGTCGGGGCGGTGGCGGGTGCCCGCCGAACGGAGGGGTTCAAAGCCGCTGGTCGACGGCACTGTGGGAGGAGGAGCACGGATGCAAAGAGGAAGACGCGCCTGGCGGGCGTCGGTGGTGGCCCTGGCGGTCGTGGCCACCGGCCTGCCGGCGAGCGGCGCACTGGCCCAACCGGGCGCCGACGAGCGCGCTGAGTTGGTGATTTCCAACGGCGTCACCCAACCGGCCTTCGGTTATGCCGACGCCATTCGGGAACGGATTTTCGTCACTTCTGATGTCGACACGGACGGCGACGGCAAACTCGATGTCGTGGCCATGGACATCATGCGACCGAAGGCCAGTGAGAACGGGCTCAAGGTTCCGGTGGTGATGGACGCCAGCCCGTACTACTCGACGGTCTGCCGGGGCAACGAAAGTGAGTGCAAGGCCGACGTCGACGGGGACGGGCTGAACGACAAATGGCCCCTCTTCTACGACAACTACTTCGTCCCGCGCGGCTACGCGATGGTCCTGCTGGACATGATCGGCACGAACAACTCGACCGGCTGCCCGGTCACCGGTGGTCGGGCCGACAACATCAGCGCGCCGACGGCGATCGACTGGCTCAACGGGCGCCGGCCCGGGTACGACGCCGCCGGGCGGGAGGTCGTCGCCGACTGGCACAACGGCCGGAGCGGCATGATCGGCAAGTCGTACGACGGCACCCTGGCCAACGCCGCCGCAGCGAGCGGGGTGGACGGGCTGACCACGATCGTGCCGATCTCGGCCATCTCGAGCTGGTACGACTACTCGCGCAGCAACGGCCTGGTCACCCGGGCGAACAACTACTCGGGCAGCCTCGCCAACACGGTCACCAACCCGGCCCGCCGGGCGTACTGTGCGCCGGTGCGGACGGCCCTCGGCCAGGGCGGCGACGACGTCACCGGGGACTACAGCGACTTCTGGGCGGAGCGCGACTACGTGCCGCACGCCGACCGGGTCAAGGCCAGCGTCTTCGTCGTGCACGGGATCAACGACGACAACGTCCGGCCGGACCACTTCAGCAAGTGGTGGGAGGCGCTCGGCGCGCAGGGCGTGCCGCGCAAGCTCTGGATGACCGGCACCGGCCACGTCGACCCGTTCGACTTCCGGCGGACGCAGTGGGTCGACACCCTGCACCGCTGGCTCGACTACTGGCTGCAGGGCATCGACAACGGGATCATGCGGGAGCCGGCCGTCGACATCGAGCGGCTGCCGGACGTGTGGGAGACGGCCGCCACCTGGCCGCTGCCGAACACCCAGCCGACCCAGGTGTTCCTGCAGGCGCCGACCGCCGGTAACGCCGGCGGGCTGTCCGTCAAGTCCGGTCCGGGCAACGCGAAGGCGACCTTCCAGGACACGCCCACGATGACCCAGACCAACGCGATCCGCCACCCGTCGGACCCGGCGGCGAACACCGAGAACCGGCTGGTGTTCCTCTCCGCGCCGCTGAAGGCGCCGCTGCACATCTCGGGCACCCCGATCGTCAAGATCAACGCCACCGTCGACGGCGAGGACACCAGCTTTGCCGGGCTGCTCGTCGACTACGGCACCCGCCAGCGCTTCAGCACCGCCGGTGACGGCGTCCGGACGCTGACGGAGGAGGACTGCTGGGGTGAGACGGCGACCTGGGGCGGCTTCGCCGAGGACGCCTGCTACAAGAAGGTGGAGAAGAACATCGCCGCCAATCCGCAGGAGCTGGTGACCAAGGGCATCATCGACGGCCTCAACCTCGACTCGCCGTCGGTGTCGACGCCGCTGGTGCCCGGCCAGAAGACCGAGGTCGACCTGAGCCTGCTGCCCGAGGACTACGTCTTCGACGCCGGCCACCAGATCGGGGTGGTCCTGCTCGGGTCGTACTCCGGCTACAGCAGCCGGGCCAAGCAGAACCGGGCCCACATCACCGTCCACTTCGACCGCAGCCGGATCACCCTGCCGGTGGTCGGCGGTCGGACGGCGGCGGTGGCCGCCGGCCTGTAGGGATCGCGAGGCGGGGCGGGGCACCGGGCAACCGGCGCCCCGCCCCGACGTCATCCACCCGGCTGGTACTGGCCGGTCAGCCGGCCCAGCTTGAGGGCCAGGTGCAGGCAGAGCCGTTCGTTGCCGTCCTTGAGGTCGGCCTCGGCGAGCAGTTCCACCCGCTGCAGCCGGTAGTAGAGCGTCGTCCGGTGCAGGCGAAGCCGTTCCGCCGTGGCATGCGCGTTGCCGGCCAGGTCGAGGTAGGTCTCCAGGGTCTCCAGCAGCACCTGGTGGGCCTCGTCGCCCAGCAGCCGGCCCAGCCCCGGATGCACGCGCGCGACGTCCAGGTGGCGGGCATCCATGCCGGACAGCAGCCGGTAGATGCCCAGTTCGGGCCACGGCACCACCGGACCCAGGGCCGGCAGTTGGACACCCACCCGGGCCGCCTGGAACGCCTCCTGGTACGACAGCACGCTGTCGTACAGACGCGGTCGGGCGTCGCCGATCCCGAGGACCGTCCGGGCCACCGACGCCAGTCCCCGAATGGCCCCGCGCAACGCCTGGTCCAGGTGCGCCGCGGCGTCCTGTGCCGCCAGACGGCCGGTGTTCCGCCCCCCGCACAGCAGCAGCACCCCGTGGTCGTGCCGGACCAGGTGCAGCGTCTCGCGCGACCCGACCCAGTGCCGGGTGGCGACGAGGGCGTGCTCCAGGGCGATCCGGGCGGTGTCGTCGAGCATCTCGTCCTGGGCCACGACCAGCTGGGCGACCAGTGCGGTGACCTGACCGTCGCTGGTGACCACGCCGTCGGTCAGCAGCGACCGGACGGCCTCCCGCCGGGCCTCCGGGGACTCCACCAGCAGCGTCCGGGTCGCCTCCGCCTCCCGCTGCGAGGCCAGCTCGCCGAGCAGGTTCTCCCGGTAGAGGGCCAGCGACAGGTCCGGCATCGCCTCGGCCACCGCCGAGATGTCCTCGTCGGTCATCCCCGTGCCCTCGTCGATGAACCACACGAAGCCCAGCAGCAGGTCCTGGTGCCGGATCGGCACGCACACCCGGGGCAGGAGATCCAGTTCGGGGCAGGCCGGGGTGCGGACCGGCTCCCGGGCGTCCATGATCCCGATCTCCCGGGCCCAGGCGATCACCTCCGGCGTGGTGTGCCGACGCAGGATCGAACTCCGGCGTACCCCGTCGAGCACCCCGGTGTGCTCGCTGTAGACGACCACCCGCTGACGCCGATCCTCGATCAGAGCCGGCCGCTTGACCCGCGCCGCGACCCGGTCGACGATGCGTTGCAGCTCCATGCGCATGCGCTTCCCCCGGCCAGCCCGAGGCCTGCGGTGTTGCCGCTCGGCTCCGGCTGGCTGTTGTGCTGGTAGGACCGTTGGCCTACCTTCCGATGATGTTGGCCGGCGCGCAATCCCCCGTGCCGGCAGCGCGACACCCGTATCCGGTACCGCCTGAGCAGTTTCGGCATCTGTCGGAAGACCGGCGGCCGGTGATGTACCTAGCGTGTGCGTTTGCCGGCCCGACGGGGGCCAGGGCGGGCCGTCCTGCCGACTGGGTACGGCTGCGGAGTGTCCGAGAAGGGAACACCGTCGTGGCCAAAACCAGGCCCTGGCAGGGCGTCATCGTCGCCATTCCCACCCCGTTCCGGGCTGATCTGTCGGTCGACTACGACCGGCTTCAGGAGCACGTGCGGTGGCTCGCCGACGAGGGCTGCCAGGGGGTGACGCCGTGCGGCTCGCTGGGGGAGTACCGGGCCCTGTCCGACGGCGAGCGCACCGACGTGGTCCGCGCCGTCGTCGAGGCGGCACCGGCCGGCTGCGCGGTGGTGCCGGGCGTCGGCGGGTACGGCAGCCGGCAGTCCCGGCGCTGGACCGAGCAGGCACGGGCCGCGGGTGCGCAGGCGGTGCTCGCCCCACCGCCGGTCGATTACCCGGCCGGCGCCGCCGAGGTCGTCGCCCACTACCGCGAGGTGGCCGCGGTCGGGCTGCCGGTGGTGGTGTCCGACGATCCGGTCGACGCGAGAACGGACCTGACGCCGGAACTGCTGGCCCGCGTCGCCGAGATCGACGGCGTGGTGGCCGTGCGGGAGTGCGACGTACGCCGGCTGCACCGCGTCCGTGACCTGTGCCCCCACCTCGACGTGCTGGCCGGCGCGGACGACGTGCTGCTGGAGCTGACCGTGTGCGGCGCGACCGGGTGGATCGGGCACTGCGCGAACGCCCTGCCCCGGCTCAGCCGGCGCCTGCACCGGCTGTGCGCCGCCCGCGACCTGGCGGCGGCGCTGCCGCTGTACGCGCAGCTGCACCCCCTGCTCAGCTGGGGATCCCGACCGGAGGTGGTCCAGGCCGTGAAGCTGGCGATGCGGCTGGTCGGGCGGTACGGCGGGCCGTGCCGGCCGCCCCGCGGCGGGCTGTCGCCCGAGACCGAGACGCAGCTGTGCCGGGACGTGCGGCGGGCGCTGCGGGCCGATGCCGACGGGTAGCCGCGACGGGCATGCCGCGATGCCGTCCTGCACGTGTCGGAAGTGGTCGGTCCACCTGCCGACATCTGCACGGTGACCGGTGCGCCGGCCGGCTCATAGATTCGGACCGGGTGTGATCATGCGGGACGGCGACCCCGTCCGTCTCGCGACAACTCCGGCTCGGGCGCGTCTGACGCCGCCCGCGATCCGGAGCCGTCGCCCGATCGCCCCGCCGATTAAGCCCTCGACCTGAAAGGTGACCCGATGCACCTTCTACCCCCCAGGCGTGCGGTGTGGCGTTCGGTGCTGGCCGCCGCGGTCGCGTCCGTCGTGGTCGCGTCCGGCGCCACCGGGCCGGCCTCCGCCGCACCCGACGTGTCGCCGGACGGGCCAGGCCCGTTCCAGGCGATCGACGCACAGAACTGGCAGAACCCCGACACGATGACCTGGGACGACTTCGTCAAGGTGCCGAACAAGAAGTGGAACGACCCCGCCGTGCGCGGGTCGGTCCGAAACTTCAAGATCGCGCTGGTCACGCTCGACTACCCGGACCAGCCGTTCGTCGTCACCCAGCCGGCCAAGTCCTCGGTCTTCGGCAACCCCCAGGCGACCGCCTCGAACATTCCGCGCGACGGCGTCCCGCAGTTCTACAGCGACTTCCTGAACAAGCCGAACGAGCTGAACCGCGGACACACCCTGCACGAGTACTGGATGCAGGACTCCAACGGCCGCTACGGCGTCGACCTCACCGGCTTCGGGCCGTACAAGATGCCGTCGAAGTCGTACCAGTACGGCATCGACAACGGCTTCAACCCCGGCGCCTGCCCGTCGGGGGACACGTGCGCCAAGAACATCCGCACCGACGGGCTGGGCGCCTGGCGCGCGGCGGTCGGTGACGAGGTGGCCAACAGCTACGAGCTGGTCTTCATCCTCTCCGCCGGTCAGGACGAGTCCTCGACCTGGCAGGAGTTCGGCCAGATGATGTTCCAGACCAAGGAGGACGTGCCGGACGCGTGGGGCCCGCCGGACCCCAACCTGCCCAACTACGCCAAGACCCGGTACGTCGACTGGACGTCCTGGAAGGCGGCCGCCACCATCTGGCCGAACGCCGGCGGTGGCTCGTCGACCCAGGCGGAGAGCTCGGGCATGGGCACGTACGCGCACGAGCTGAGCCACCTGCTGAGCATCGGCGACAACTACAACAACCCGTACGGCGTTCCGTTGCGCCGCGCGTACACCGGCATCTGGAGCATGATGTCGCGCGGCTCCTTCAACGGTCCGGGCGGTCCGCACACCCGCTGGCAGATTCCGCCGGTCAACGGCGGCTCGATGGGGTCGCTGCACACGCTGCGGGACAAGCTGAAGATCGGGCTGCTCGGTGAGGAGCACGCGCTGCGGCTGTCCCGGGAGGGGCTCGCCTCCTCCGGCCTGGTCGTCGCCGACGTCACCGCCCGCGCGGTGGACGCTGGCGAGGGCGGCCTGACCGGCATCAACATCGCCATGAACCAGGACCGCTCGCCAACGTGCAGCACCACGACCGACCCACTCTGCGACGGCGGCCGCTACAACAACTACACCGTCGAGGTCGTCCAGCGGATGGGTGCGGACTCGTTCACCCCGGACAACGGCGTGCTGATCAGCAAGACCAAGAACACCGACAGCGCGCCGTTCGTGTGGGTCGTCGACGCCAACCCGCAGGACATCGACATGGTGGACTTCTACCAGCCGAACGGCACCCCGCAGAAGATCACCATGGGCGACTACCGGCAGCTGTCCGACGCGCTGTTCCACGCCGGCGCCAACTCCGGCAGCGAGTACGAGTACGTGGACGAGGCCAACCGGCTGCACTTCTACGTGCTCAACCTCCGCCGGAACGCCGACGGGGTGCTGTCGTACACGGTGGCGGTCCAGTCGCTGGACGGCGCCGGCCCGAGCGAGCACGGCGTGGCCCTGTCCAAGGGCTCCCTGATCACCCGGAGCAAGCCGACCGACAAGGGCGCGTTCTGCACGTTCGACCTGACCAACACGGGCAAGTACGTGGCCGGCGAGCAGCAGCACCCGGAGGACGCCAGCGAGTACCTGCAGTCGGACGTGTACCGTCTCTCGGCGAGCGTGCCCGGCAAGGGCTGGCAGGTGGAGCTGCCGAACGAGCTGGCCACGGCCAAGTTCGGCGCCACCACCGGGGTCAACGTCTCGGTCGGCGCCACCGCCGACGCGGCCGCGACCACCCTGGTGACGCTCACCGCCACGTCGGTGAGTGACCCGAGCAAGACCGTGACCAGCCAGTGCCGGGTCGAACGACCCCGGGCGCTGATCAGCTGACCCACGAACGGCCCGGGGCGGTGGGCGTGTCCCGCCGCCCCGGGCCCCCCGACCGTCTGGAGGACAGATGCGGCGCCTGCTGGCAGCGCTGTTGCTGCCGTCGCTGCTCACCGGCGCAGTGGCCGGGTGCGGCGAGGCTGAGGAGGCCCGATCGGCGATGACCCTGCGGGTGCTGGTGCGGGACATCAACATCCGGCCGGTGGGCGTGGAGTGCGCGGGCACCGGCCCCTACACCCACTTCCACAACCGGGCGCCGTTCCAGGTGATCGACGCCGCCGGGCGGACACTGGCCGAGGGCTCCCTGTCGTCCGGCACGTCCGTGGCCACGTTCGAGGAGGACCTGGAAGTGGAGCGCGTCCCGACGTACTGCGAGTTCTCGGTGCCGGTCGACCTGGCCGCCCGGGACGCCTACCGGCTCGTCGTCGACGGCCGTCCCCCGGTCGATCTCACCCGGAACACCAGCGAGGGACCGGCGCTGGTCGCCGTGGTGCCCTCGTGACCCGCACGTACGCCGTCCGGCTGGCGGCCGTCGCGCTGGCGTTCGGGGTGGTGCTGTCCTCGGCCGCCTGCTCCGGCGGCGACGAGGCGCCGGCGCGCACCGAGCCGGTTGCCGGTGGGGCGGCGGCGCTGCCCGGCCCGGTGCCGGCGGGTCTGGCACTGCGCCCGGTCCCGTCCGGTGTGCCGGGCGCCCCGGCCGTCACCGGCCGGCTCACCGACGGCAGCCGGCTCGCCTTCGCCGACCTGTGGGCCGACCGCCCGGTCGTGCTGGTCTTCTTCAGCTCGTGGTGCAGCCTCTGCGCGCAGCGGCAGGACGCCCTGAGCGAGCTGGCCCGCACCCACCGGGACAAGGTCGTCTTCGTCGGGGTGGCCACCGAGGACAAACCGGAGGACCTGCAGCGCTACCTGCGGGAGCACCGGGTGGAGTATCCGGTCGTGGTCGACGACGACGGCGCGATCTGGCGGTCGTACGCGGTCCGCGAGCCGCCGACCGTGGTGGTGGTCGCGAAGGGCGGTGCGCTGCTGCGGGGTTGGCCGGGCGGCGTGGACGGGCCTGCCCTCGACGGCAAGCTGCGCGAGCTGGTGCTGGCCCCCTGACCCGGGGGCCCGTGCTCAGGGGCGTCGCGCCGCGAGCCGCGCCACGGCGTCCACCACCTCAGGGAACGCCTCGATGAACAGGTCGACGTGGCGTGGCTCAAAATCCTCGCGCCGCCGTACGCCGCTCTGCAGGCAGCCGACGAAGGACAGTCCCGCCTTCCCGGCGGCCTCGGCGTCACCCGGCGAGTCGCCCACGTACACGCACTCGTGCGGGGCGAGCCCGGTGCGGGCGAGCAGCTCGTCGAAGGCTCGGGGATCGGGTTTGCGGTACCGGGTGTTGCCGGCGTGGAAGACGGCGCTGACCCGCTCGGCCAGGACGTGGTCCGGCGCGAGCAGGTGCGCCATCTCCGACTCGGTCCGCGAGGTCAGCAGCATCACCGTCCGCCCCGCCGCCACCAGCCGGTCCAACGCGCGCAGGTTCTCCGCCGGGATCACGTCGAGCCGGCCGGCCGCGACGTAGCGGCGCAGCACACCCGCGTACGCCGCCGCGAACTGGTCAAGGTCCACGCCGGGTGAGCGCTGCCGCATCGCCTCCAGCAGCGGCTGCCCCCAGGTCGCCAGGTGCACGGCGCGCGGCATCGGTGCGCGACCGATCCGGCTCAGCACCTCGTTCTCGAGCTCGAAGCACGCCGCCTCGGTGAGGCACAGCGTGTCGTCCACGTCGACCACGACAGCCCGGATCACCCGACCAGGGTAGAGCGGAGGGGTCCGCTATTCGGCGAGTGTCCGGCGCTGCGGGTAGACGGTCTCGCCCCGGGCCAGCATGGCGACGAACTGGGCGATGCGGCGTTCGCGGGTGTCGGCGCGTTTGGCGCCGGCGAGGCGGTAGAGGATGGCGTACCGGTTCTGGGCGGTGAGGATTTCGAACATCGCCTGGGCCCGGGGCTCCGTGGCCAGCGCGGCGGCGAGGTCGGAAGGGACCTCCGCGGTGGCCGGCCCCGGGTACGCGGCGTCCCAGCGGCCGTCGGCCTTGGCGCGGTCCACCTCGGCGATCCCGGCCGGGTGCATCCGCCCCTCGGCCAGCAGCCGGGCCACGATGCCGACGTTTCGGGCCGACCATGAGCTACGCGCCCGCCGCGGGGTGAACCGCTGCCGGTAGGTGCTCTCGTCGCGCCCCTTGACCTGGCCGTCGATCCAGCCGTGGCAGAGCGCCTCCTCGAGCGCCTGGTCGTAGCTGAGGGTGGTCGGTCGCTGGCTGCCACGCTTGGCCAGCACCAGCCACACCCCAGCGGGGTCGGCGTGGTGTTCGCCGAGCCACCGCCGCCAGGCGGCGGCATCCGGGACGATCAACTCCGGCAGCTCACCCGTCACGCGGTACCTCCCGGTTTTCGGCTCTTCGACGGCGACAGGGTGGGCAGCGGGGGCAGCGACGGCGACCCCGTCGGATCCGGTGTCGGCGGCTCGGTCGGGCTGGGGCTGGCGTCCGAGGGCGTCGCGCTCGGCGTCGGGCGCGCCGTCGGCCGGGGCGCGGAGGTGGTCGGCGCCGGCTGCGCCGGGCCGGTGGTCGACGGGGCGTCGTCCGGGAACTTCGGGTCGTCGAACCGGTACTTGTCCGGGTCGAGCTTGAGGGACGCGGTCGCCTGTGCCATGAACTGCCGCCAGACCGGCCCGGGGCCGCTGGAGCCGTACACCTCGTAGCTGCCATCCTTCGTCCGCAGCGGCTTGCCGTCGGTGGTGCCGAGCCAGACGGCGGCCGCGAGGGCCCCGGTCCAGCCGACCATCCAGGTGTGCACGTTCTGCGTGGTGCTCTGCCCGGCCTGCCAGGTGCCGGTCTTGCCGGCGGAGTCCCAACCGTTGTCCAACTTGGCCGCCTTGACCCGGCGCAACGTCCAGTCGAGTTGGTTGAGCGCCTCCTCGTCCAGCCCGAGGTCCGTCGTCCTCAGCTGCTCGCTGTAGATCTTGTCCTCGCCCTTGGTCACCGACCGGACGAAGTGCGCCTCGGCGCGCTTGCCCCCGGCCGCGAAGGTGGCCATCCCGTTGGCGTGGTCCTGCACCGTGATGCCGTACTGGCCGATGCCAACCTCGGTGGAGAAGCGCTTCGCGACCTCGTCGGTCGGCTCGTCGCGCAGGTCCACCCGCTGCGGTTGCGGCTTGCCCTTCACCGTCTCCCACATCGAGTCGACGCCGGCGCGCTTGGCCATGTCCATGACCTTCGCGATGCCCAGCTTCTCGGTCAGCTCGAAGTAGGTGACGTTCAGCGACGCGACGGTGGCCTCCCAGAGGGCGCAGTTCGGCTGGCAGGGCGCGTGCTCGGCGTTGCGGATCGGGCCGGCTGGGCTGTCCTTGGTCCGTCCCGACTCGGGGAACTCCTTGGTGTCCGGCGAGTCGAAGTGCCGCTTCACGGAGATCTTGTTCTCGACGGCGGCAGCCAGGTCGTACACCTTGAACGACGAGCCCGGCGGGTGCTGGCCGAAGCCCCGCGCCTGCCCCTTCTCGTCGTAGTACCAGCCGGCGTAGTCGGCGCCGCCGGAGCCTCCGTTGCCGCCGTAGTAGCCGAGCACCCGGCCGCTGCCCGGCTCCACCGCGACGAGCGCGGCCTGCCAGTTCTTCGGCTGGTCGCGGACCGCCTCCGGGGCGGTGCCGCGGCGGATGTCGGCGGCCGCCTCGGCGGCGTCCTGGACCCGCTTGTCGATGGTGGTGACGATCTTGTAGCCGCCGTCGCGGATGACCTCGTCGCTCTTGCCCCGGAACTGCTCGGTCTGGCGCAACTCGCTGAGCACGTGCTCGACCACCAGGCCGGTCGGCCGGTCCAGCCCGGACTGGCCGGCGTTCGGGTCGATCGGCTTCACGTCGTCCGGGTACGCCAGGTTCGCCGCGTCCTCCCGGGTCAGGTAGCCGAGCTTCACCATGCCGTCGCGGATGTAGCTCCACCGGTCCATCGAGTTCTGCCGGGCCTTCGCGTTGCGCCGCGGGTCGTAGCCGGGGGAGCCCTCGGGGTCGTTCGGGTCCGCCTCGGGTTGCTTCACCATCGCGCAGAGCACCATCGCCTCCGCCTGAGTGAGCTGCTGGGAGGCCGGCGCGTCCCGGCGCACCGTCTTGCCGAAGTAGGTCTGCGCGGCCGCCTCGATCCCGTACGCGCCCCGGCCGAACGGGACGGTGTTCAGGTAGAAGCCGAGGATCTCCTCCTTGCTGTACTTGTCGTCCAGCTTCCAGGCGATGACCGCCTCGCGCAGCTTCCTCGAGTAGGTGACCCCACGCAGGTCCGCGGCGACGCGGGCGTACTGCTGGGTGATGGTGGAGGCGCCCTGCCGCTGCCCGCCGGTGAGGTTCGACCAGGCGGCCCGGAGCACGCCGCTGAAGTCGATGCCCTTGTTGGTCCAGAACGTGCGGTCCTCGGCCGCCACGATGGCCTGCTTGGCCGAGTCGTTCATCTGGTCGTACGGGACGATGGTGCGGTTCTCCGCGCCCAGCTTGGCCATCGGCGTGCGGCCGTCCGCGTAGTAGACGGTGGTGGACTCCGGGAGTTTGAGGTCGGTGGGCGTGGGCACGCTGTCGAAGTAGTAGCCGCCGGCCATCAGGCCGGAGCCGGCCAGCAGCGCGAAGACCGCCAGGAAGATCAGCATGCGCCGGCGCCGACGCGGCCGCCCCGGGCTCGGGGCGGTGGCACCGCCTGCGTTGCCGTTGTCACCGGTTGGAAGCATCCGCACCCGATACCCTCCGACTGCTCGGCCGAATCGTGTCCCTGCCTCGGCCCGCCAGGCTAGCGGACCTGTGCTGACCCCGCCGGCAGTCGCCGTCGGCGGGTGTGACATCGATCGCTGAGGAACGGCTCGGTTACCCGGCGTGGCCACGGTGACGTCACCGAACGCCGCCGCGACGGTGACCGGGCCGGAGGGGCATGCCGGTCACCGTCGCGGATCCGGCCCTGCTCAGCGCAGCATCCACCCGTGTACCGGGCCGTTACGTGGCAGGGCGAGTGGGCGCCGCGCCGGCGTGCGGGCGTTGCGGCTGGCCCGGCCGCTCCAGAACGGCGGCAACCGCCACATCGAGTGCATGGTCGTGTGGCCGTCGAGCGGGAAGGCGTCCCGGTGGCGGTATCCGTGCCGCCCGAACAATTCACGGTCGTCGTCGGTGACGACGTCCGCGTACGTCGGCAGGCTCAGCGTGTCCATCCAGCGCTGCGCCGCGCTGAGGACGGCCGCGGCGCGACGCGACTCCGCCGGGCCCGGCGCGGCCAGCAGGGCCAGATGGTTGTGCGGCTCGGTGGGCCGGTGCGCCGCGAGGTTCCGGCCGAGCAGGAGGAAGCGGTCCGCGTGCGCACCGCACGCGTCGGCGAGCCGGTCGGCGTACCGGGCCGGGGGCGGGATCGGCCGGTAGCGGTGGAACCAGACGGTAGCGGCCGTGCGGTCCGGGAGCAGGAACGCGTCGCCGAAGAGCAGCGCGTGTTCGGTCCAGATCCGGGCCACGGCGGTGAGGATGGTCGGCCGGCGCCGCTCGTCGGGGACGAGCCAGGCGCCGAGGTTGGTGGGCGCGAGGGCCTCGGTGACGAGATCGGCGATCCGGCCGATGTCGCACCACCGGGCCCGGACGACGGGCATGGTCACGTTCATGGGTAACTCCTGGTCACCATCGTGATCGGGTACGTCGATTGGGAGTGCCGGCGTCGTCGCGGGCCGGCACGGGCCACCAGGGGCCGGCAAGGCATACGGGTACGCGGAGGTCGCCGGTGCCGCGCGGACGGCACGGAGCGGCCCGCCGGTCAGGCGGGCCGGGTGCCCGGGCGGGGCGAGCGGGAGGGGAGAGCGTCGCCACCGGTCGGGTGGCAGCGGCGCCCGGCCAGGCCGGGCGGGGTCCATACCGACGTGGGGGCGTCGGCCGGGCTGCCGTGGACGGTGCCGGACGAGCCGGATCCGCTGGTGCCGGGGGTGGGCGTGGCTGGCGCGGAGTCCGCGTCCGGTCCGGGCGGGCGCGGCGCGTCCAACGCGGCGAGGCGCGGCAGGGACGAGAGCTGTGTCGTGGTGTGCCGGTCCGTCGGGGCGCTGGTGGGTGCGGGTGCCGAGGCAGGTCTGGCTGGGGCGGCGAACGGCCCGGCGACCGGCCCGGCGACCGGCCCGGCGACCGGCCCGGCGACCGGCCCGGCGACCGGCCCGGCGACCGGCCCGGCGACCGGCCCGGTTGTCGGCCCGACGCCGCCTGCGCCGGCGCCCGGCATCGGGTCGCCGACCGGGCCGCCCGGCGGCGTCGTCGCGGGTGGTGCCGTTGGTGGCGGATCCACGAGGTCGGTCACCGGTTCAAGGACCTCGAGTACGGGATCCAGCGGCTCGAGCACCGGATCCAGCCCTTGCCAGATGGGCGAGAGAACCGGGGCGAGTGGCTCGGTCACCGGACGGAGGGCGTCGGTCACCGGGGTGAGCACGCCGGCCCGCACGGGGTCGGTGACCGGCTTTAGCGTTTCGGCGACCGGGGTGAGCACCCCGACCCGCACGGGGTCGGTGACCGGCCGTAGCGCGTCGGCCACCGGGGTGAGCACCCCCGTCCGGACCGGGTCGGTGACCGCGCCCAGGGCGTCACCCACGGGTGTCAGCACGTCCTCGCCGAGCTGCCCGGTGGTCGGGCGGGGCGCCTCGGCGGGCTTCGGCGCGCCTGCCGGTGCGGGTGGCTCCACCTGGCGGGCCGGCGGGGCGGACACCCGGCCCGGTCGGGCCGAAGCCCCGGCCGGGGCCGGGTGGCTGGGCGCCGTCCGGGTCGGCGGCGGCACCGGACGGGAGGCAGGTGCCGCCGGCGGGGCGGGTGGGGCCGCGACATCGGTCGGCGCTTCTGGTGCAGGTGGGGGTGTCACCGCTGCGAGGACCGGGCGGAGGACGCCGGTGAGCAGGTCGACGGCGGTGCCCACCGGCGCGGCGGGCGGCCGGTCGGCGGCGTAGGCGGCCGCGGTGATGGCGGCCTCGTGGGCGCCCCAGGCCGCGACGACTCCGCCGAGCAGGAGCCCGAGGCGCAGCGCGACGCGCGTCCACCGCCCGCCTCGTCGACTCATCCCAGCGCCCCTCCGACCTCGGCCATCGCCAGCGATCAACGCCCGTACTCTACCGAACGCGGTCGATCGATCACAGCCTGCGGCTGATCGGAATCGGGCGCGTCGTACCGCGGTGAGGCGTGGACGCTCCGGCCGTTGGGTACCTCCGTGGCCATGAGCACGCGCACCGCTGACCGCCCCGGCATCGAACCGGCCACCCAGGTGGCCGGCGTCGTCGCGGTCGTCGCCCACCGCAAGAAGACCCTCGGCGGCGGCCTGGACGAGCTGCGGACCCGCCTGGTCGCCGCCGGAGTCGGCCGGCTGATCTGGTACGAGGTGCCGAAGAGCCGCAAGGCGCCGAAGAAGATCCGCAAGGCGCTCGACCAGAGCGCCGAACTGATCCTGGTGTGGGGCGGCGACGGGATGGTGCAGCGCTGCGCCGACACCCTGGCCGGTACGGACGTGCCGATGGGCATCCTGCCGGCCGGCACCGCCAACCTCTTCGCCGGCAATTTGGGCATCCCCACCGACCTGTCCGAGGCGCTCCGAACCGCCCTGCACGGCCCACGGCGCAAGCTCGACCTGGGCCGGCTCAACGGCGAGCACTTCGCGGTGATGGCCGGGGCGGGCTTCGACGGCGACCTGATCCGCGACGCCGACCGCAAGCTCAAGGGCCGGCTGGGCCGGATCGCGTACGTCTGGACCGGCCTGCGGCACGTGCGCGGCGAGCTGATCCACACCCGGATCCGGGTGGACGGCGCCGACTGGTTCGACGGCGAGGCCAGCTGCGTGCTCTTCGGCAACGTCGGCACCATCACCGGCGGCATCCCCGCCTTCGACGACGCCCGCCCCGACGACGGCGCCCTGGAGATCGGCGTCTCCACCGCCAGCGGCGCCGTCGACTGGGCGCGGACGCTGGGCCGGATGGCCGCCGGACGTTCCGCCGACTCACCCTTGGTCCGGATCACCCGCGGTCGCCAGGTCCGGGTGCGCTTCGCCGCGCCCAAGACGTACGAGCTGGACGGCAGCGCGCGGGGCACGACGCGGCGGCTGAAGGTGAAGGCGGTGCCCGGGGCGTTGACCGTCTGCTGCCCCGACCCGCCGCGCTGACCCGACCGGCCCACCCCGGAACGGGCCGGGCAGGATGCGGGCATGAACGACGACGTACGCGGATACCTCGCCGAACTGGTGGACCGGGCCCGGGCGGCGCTCGGCGACAATCTGGTCGGCGCGTACGCGGCCGGCTCGGTGGGGCTGGGCGCGTACCAGCCGGGGCGCAGCGACGTGGACGTGGCGCTGGTGGTGGCCCGCCCGCTCGACGGCGCGGCGAAGCGGGCGCTGGTGGACCGGCTGCGACACGAGGCCCTGCCCTGTCCGGCGCGCGGCCTGGAACTGGTCGCCTACCGGCGGGACGTCGCCGCCTCCGGCACCCCCGAGCCGGGGTTCGAGGTCGAACTCAACACCGGCCAGACCATGCCGTTCCGCGCCACGTACGACCCGGCGGACCGGCCCGCCGCGGACGGGCGGTTCTGGTACGCCCTCGACCGCAGCATCCTGCGCCAGTCCGGGCTGAGTCTGGCCGGCCCGCCCGCGGCCGACGTGTTCGCCGATCCCACGCCGCAGGACCTGCGCCGGCTGCTGGTCGCGGCGCTGACCTGGTGGCTGGCGCTGCCGACCCCGCCCGGGGACGGTCCGGCCCCCGGTGCGGAGGATGCCGTGCTCGGCGCCTGCCGCTCCCTGGTCCGCTGCCGCGAGGGCGTCTGGCTCGCCAAGGCGGACGCCGGGCGGCGGCTCGCCGCGGGCCCGGTCCGGCCCGGACCCGGTCGGGTCGGCCGCGAGGACGCCGACCTGATCGGGCGGTCGATCGAGGCCCGCCGGGGCGGACCGCCGCCGAGCGGCCCCGAGGCCCGCGCCTTCCAGCGCCGCGTCCTCGACGAGATCGCCGCTACGCATTGACGGAGCTCGACCCCCTACTGTAAACAAGGTGTACCGCTGAGTCGGGGAGGCCGCATGCGACGCTCGGTACCGCTGGCCACGCTCCTGCTCGCGCTCGCCAACGCCGCGCCCGCCGCCGCCGCGCCGCCACCCCGGCCGGCGCCCGCACCCGCCGCGGCCACCCCGATCCAGGTCTACGGCGCCTGGCACTGCGGCAACGACTACTGCACCTGGGGCACGGCCCGCACGGTCGCCGAGTTCGACAGCCAGAACCACTGGCTGATCGACCGGGGCGACGGCCGCCCGTCGGTCAACCTGGTGGTGCTCAGCTTCGTCAACCCGCTCGACCTGCTGCACCAGAGCACCGACACCACCACCCTCGACGGCGTCCCGCGCGGCATGACCCCCGAGCTCGTCGGCTGGTTCACCGCGCACGGCGTGCGGGTGATGCTCTCCGTCGGCGGCATCACCTACACCGACGACTGGAACGCCGCCCTCGCTGAGAACCCCACCCTGCTCGGCCAGCGGGCCGCCACGGTCGCCACCCGGCTCGGCGTCGGCATCGAGATCGACTACGAGCAGAACAGCGGCCCCAACCTCGCCGGCCTCCAGTCCTTCATCGACGCCTACCGGGCGGTCCACCCGTACGACGCCAGTGGCGCCCGGCCCGAGGCCCGGCTCACCATCGACGTGGCGGCCGGCGACCGGTGGTTGATCGAACTGAACCGCAAGGCCACCGCCGACTGGCTGCGCACCGACGCCCCGGTCCTCGACTACGCCAACGCCATGGTGCCGGCCCGGCCCGCCTCCGCCAGCACCTCGCAGGCGAGCTGGCAGGAGCACGTCGACGGGAAGCCGCAGTACAGCCCACCGGTGCCGCCGCTGGCCCCGGCCAAGTTCACCGGCGGCGTCTACCTCGCCTACGGCGGCAAGCCGCTGCCCGAGTGCGTCGACTACGCCACCTCGGTGCAGCGCACCGCCGCCCCGTACGTGCAGAGCGTCGCCCCGCACGGCGCCGGCGCCACCCCGGGCATGCTGGGCTTCATGTTCTGGGCGGCTGAACGCCCCGCCACGCGGGGCATCGGCACGGTGCCGCCGAACACCTGCGAGCGCGGCGCCGGCGCCGGGGCGACGGCGTTGGCCGTCCCCGTGCCGATGCCGCCCCTGCGGCAGAGCTGACCCGGCGGCGCCCACCGGTCACCCCGACCATGCGGCGTTGCCGCAGGTCCCCTGTGGCACCTAGGCTGTGCGCGACCGTCAGACACAAAGGAGCGTCGGTGACCGAGAAGCCGCTTACCGCCCCGGCCCGCGCCGACGCGCTGGACACCAGCGTCCCGCACTCGGCCCGCCTGTGGAACTACCTCCTCGGCGGCAAGGACAACTTCGCGGCCGACCGGCAGGCCGCCGAGCAGGTCCTCACGTTCATGCCGGAGCTCGTCCAGTCGGCCCGGTTCAACCGGGAGTTCCTCGGCCGTGCGGTCCGCCACCTCGCCGGCGAGGCCGGTGTCCGGCAGTTCCTCGACATCGGCACCGGCCTGCCGACGGCCAACAACACCCACGAGGTCGCCCAGGCCACCGCGCCGGAGTCGCGCATCGTCTACGTCGACAACGACCCGATGGTGCTGGTGCACGCCCGCGCTCTGCTGACCAGCAGCCCCGAGGGCGCCACCGACTACATCGAGGCGGACCTGCGCGACCCGGAGCTGATCCTGGCCGAGGCCCGCCGGACGCTGGACTTCGACCAGCCGGTCGCCATCATGCTGCTCGGCATCGTCAACTTCATCGTCGACGACGAGGAGGCGATCCAGATCGTCCGGCGGCTGGTGGACGCCGTGCCGGCCGGCAGCTACCTGGTGCTGTCGCACCCGACCCGCGAAGTCAACGCGGAGGCGGTCGACCGGGCGCTGGCCATGTGGAACGAGGGCGGCGCCGCCAAGATGGCCGTCCGAACCCCGGCGGCGATCGGGCGGTACTTCGCCGGGCTCGAACTCCTCGACCCCGGCCTGGTCACCTGCTCCCGGTGGCGTCCGGACGGCAACGACACCACCCCCACCTCCGAATACTGCGCGGTGGGCCGCAAGAACGGCTGACCCGGCCGGCCGCCCGGGCGCGATGCCGGGGCGGCCGGGATCCGCGGATCAGTCCCGCACCCAGGTGAAGGTGACCCGGGCACCGGCCGGCAGCCGATCCAGGTCGTTCAGCTCCAGCACGCCGGTGACCGCGCCGAACAGCTTCGCCTTGCGCAGCCGGAGCTGCCCCTGCGGGAGTTGGTAGCGGTAGAGCCCGTTGGCGTCGGTGCGCTTGGCGTCCTGCACCGCGATCGTCCAGTCGCCGTCCTTCGCGTGCAGGCCCAGCTCCTTGCGCCAGGTCAGGCCGGAGCCCAGGGTCAGCACGAACTCCACCTCGTCGGCCGGCTTGGCGCCGGCCTCGATCCGGTAGTCGACCGCATCGTGGTCCCGGGTGATCAGCTGACCCGCCGGCAGCTCAGACCAGGCCGGCAGGTGGGAGGTGGGCAGCCGGTCACCCATCGGCAACTTGGCCAGCGCCCCGTCCGGCACCACCCCGACCCGGTCCCAGCGCAGCCCCAGCGCGGTGAACGTGGTGGGGTCCGGTACGTGATGCAGCGCCCCGCCGGACACCAGGTAGACGGGATCCTTGTGCTCCTCGCGGAGCACCGTGCCGTCGATCGGCACCGGGGCCAGGGCGCGCAGCGAGTCGCGCGGCACCACCCGGACGTCGGACCAGGTGAAGCCCAGCCGGGTCAGGGTGTCCGGGTCGGGGATGTGGAAGCCGTACCCGCCGTAGGTGACGTACACCTCGGGGCGGTCGATCTCGCGGAGCAGCAGCCGGTCACCGGGCCGGTCGGCGACGTACGCCGTCGAGCCGTCGGGCAGCTCGACCACCTCGGTCCAGCGCAGGCCCAGCCGGTCGAACTCCTGCGGGCTGGTCACCCAGAACTTCGCCCCGCCGTGCACCACGTAGATCCGCGGGTCCGAGCGGTCGCTGAGCAGCTTGCCCCCCGCGAGGTACCAGGGCACCCGGGGGGAGTAGCGCTCCACGAAGAAGCCCCGCCACTCGTCGCCGTTGCTCTGCCGCACCGCCCGGTCGGCCGGGTCGTACGCGGTCTTGAACTCCAGCACGTCCTCCCGCCGCCGGAAGCGGTTGTCCCAGATGAAGATCCGGGTGCGGGTGGCGTCCTGCTCGTAGCCGTACGCCACCACCTGGTGGTCGTTGCCGAAGCCGGCCGGGTCGCGGGACTGCACCAGCCCGAGCGGCTGCGGCAGTCCCTGGTCGAGCAGTTGCTTGAGCTTGGGGAACTGCTCCTCCCGGGTCATCCGGGCCACGCCGATCCCACGCAGCGTCGTCGGGTGGTCCGGGGTGCTCATGAACTGGGCGTACATCCCCCAGTTGTCCATGATGCTGGTGATCAGCCGGTCGTAGACGTAGTCGGCGACCGGGTTGCCGTCGGCCGGCAGCGCGCTGGCGTCGGGCACCGGGAGCCGCCGGTGCCAGTGGTCCAGCGCGGCGAACGCCATGCCGCCGCACCGGCCCTTGGTCTCGGTGATCGGCAGGCCGATGATCTTGATGTGGTTGACGAAGGCGTTGGTGAAGGCGAAGCCGTCCCGGGCCGGACGGAAGGACACGCGCATGAGAACTCCCGAGCCTGTTCAGTAGGTGACCCGGACGCCCATCTGCGCCCAGGTGAGCCGGCCGACGATGCCGTCGTCGGTGAGCCCGCGCATCCGCTGGTACCAGCGGACGCCCGCGTCGGTGCGCTCGTCGAAGTCGACGCCCGGCGGGCCGCAGCGGCGGGTGCCGACGAAGCGCTTGACGAAGGCGACGTCGTCGCCGGTGCTGCCCCGCCGCACGGTGCGGGCGCCGGGCGCGCGCCCGGGCTGCGGTGGGGGCGGCACGGTGGCCTTGCGTAGGGCGGCGAGGGTGGCCGGGCCGACGAGGCCGTCCACCGTGAGCGACCGGGCCTGCTGGAAGCTGCGGACCCAGGCGATGGTTCGGGGGCCGAACGCCCCGTCGACCGTGAGTCGGGCGCCGACCCGGTTGGCCAGCGTCTGCAACTCCCGTACGTCGCTGCCCTGGCACCCGGCGCGCAGCACCCGGTCGCCCAGCCGGGTCACCGCTGCGGTGGCGATCCCCCATGGCCGCTGGCTGTCCTCCAGCGCACGCTGGTGGCTGACGCTGACGTGCAGGTGTTTGTTGTGGGGGTTGGTGCCGGTGTAGCGCGCCGGGGCGAAGCTGCGGACGCGGCTCCAGATCACCCGGTTGTAGATCACGTACTGGCAGGACGGGTGGGTGATGCAGTGGCGGACCACGAGCAGCGGGTCGATACCGTCGACGTCCACGTCGATGGCATTGACCGAGCGGTCGTCACCGTCCGGGTTGTGGTCGGAGCGGGAGCCGCGCGCCTGGTGGGCGGCGTCGCCGATCCAGCCGTCGGAGCTGCGGTCCCGGTGCGGCCACCGGGTGTTGATCTCCTCGCGCAGCACCCGCAGGGTGGGTGCCAGATGAGCGCTCACGTCAGTGCTCCTCGTCCATGGCCAGGTCGTAGTCGACCTCGTCGCCGATCAGGGACTCCGGGTCGTCGTCCTCTTCGAAGACGGTCACCTGGTATTCCGGATCGACCGTGACGCTGTCCATTTCCGTGCCTCCGCTTTCCGTTAGGACCGGCGCGGGCGGCGTCCACGCCGGCGGGTCGCCGCTTTGCCGCGGACCGTCGGGGCTGGCCGGGCGAGGGCTGTGTCCACTGTCGAAAGCGCAGGTCAGCGCGGCAAGGCATGAGTCGGCTATCGGCAACGCGGCGATCCGAGCGGCGGCCGATCCGCGCCGATCGAGCAGCGCGGCCGCCGACCGGCGGGGCGGCGGCCGGGGATCGGGGGAGCCCCGGGCTCCGCCGGGCGGTGGTGCGCCGGCCCGATCGGCGCGGCGGCCCACCGGTTTGGTCGGGCCGCCCACGCCGCCCGCCGACACGGCCCGTCCCGTCGGCAGTGCGCGGAGCCGGGGCGGACCTGCTGCACCGGCTGCCGCAGACCGCGCCGTGCGCACGCCGCACCCACCTCGGCTCCGGGCTGCTCGCCGCGTCGCCGCCCAGGCCGCACCAGCCGGTGGGCTTATGCGGGCACCTCCACGGCCAGCGGCTCCAGGTCGGCGCGGACCGCCTTCACCTCCCAGTAGAAGGCGTGCGTGGCGGCCGACCCGTCGACGGTGCGGACCCGGAACCTGCCGTCGCGGACTCGGCCGGCGGCGAGCGGGGAGACCGGCTCGTCGTCCTCGAAGACCGGGGTGAGGTGGACGGTTCGGCCCTCGGCGCGGGTCAGCGCCTCGAAGTACGCGGGCAGCTCGACCGTGGCCGCGCCGTCGGTGAGCCGGCCCTCGCCGCGGTAGTAGACGCCGTTCTCCGGTCCTTCCAGCGCGGCGTGGATGAGCTGGCGGCGCTCGGTGGCGTCCGGCGGGTCCAGCGGGTGGTCGATGGCGAACTGCTTGGACTTGCCCTTGATGATGCCGCTGCCGGCGTTCAGGCTGATGGTGTAGCCGCTGGATTCGCTGAGGCCGAGGTAGATGGCGCCGGAGGAGAACAGGTCGAAGGTGCTGATGCCGCCGCCGCTCCACGAGGCCAGCGGCGGCGTCGCCGGACCGACCACCATCTTGCCGGTCACCCGCATGTCGCCACCGAAGGAGCTGCGGTTCTCCACCCAGAGACAGCCGCTGTCGTTGCCGGCAACCCCACCGAAGCCGACGTACACGCCGGCGGCGTTGAGCAGGTGCAGGCGTTCCGGACCGCCGATGTGCAGCCGGGTGCCGCCGTTGATCCAGCTCCAGTTGGGCAGGGTGAGGTTCCCGTTTACCCACGCGTTGCCCTGGACGGTCAGGTCCCCGTTGCCGGTGCCGTCCCTGAACACGGTGACGCCGCCGCTGGCCCGGACCGCGAAGTTGCCCTCGGCGGTCAGCGACAGGCCGCCGCGCCCGCGCAGGGCGCTCGCGCGCAGCTCCCGCACACCGAGGTCGGCGTACGGCTTGCTGCCCTCGGCGTAGCTGAGGTTCGGCCCGTCGGCGCTGCGGTCGACCAGCTCGAAGCCCTTGCCGGCACGGAACGACAGCTGGGCGTGCTGTATCCCCGGGCCCCAGAAGCCGAGCGCCGTGACCACCTGCCCGGCGCTCACCAGGCTGCCCTCCATGCTGCCCAGGTGCAGCATCCCGCCGCCGATGCGCAGCCGGTCGGCGCCGTACTGCTGGAACGCGATCAGGTCGTCGGGGTCGTTGTTGTTGGCGATCCGTAGGAGGGTGTTCTCCCCGCTGTACGGCCAGTAGCGGATGAACGCCTCGTCGCCCGAGCCGCCGCCCGGGTCGGTGGGGAAGGTGATGCCGGCCTGGGGCCCGGAGCCGACCGCGGGCACGATCGCGCCGACCGGCACCCGCAGCCCGGCGACCTGCCGGCCGGTGCCCTGCACGGTCACCGTGCCGCCGGTCCGGGTCACCTTGCCCAGCAAAACCGAGTGCGCGGCGTCGGTCGGGGCGGTGGCGCTGACCTTGACCAGCCCCTCCTCCGTCCACCGGGTCTCCCCGGCGGCCCCGCCCTCGTCGCGCGGGTCGGACAGGAACTCGTGGTACTCCACCCAGACGAAGAAGGTGCCGTCGCCGGGCAGCGTCGTGCGCCGGCTCTCCGGCAGCACGATAACGATGCCGTCGCTGTCGATCGCGACGCCCTGGCCGACGGTCACGTCGCTGCCGGTGGCGGTCAGCTCGAGGCCGCTGACCACCCCCATGGGTCGCAGCAGCCGGGCGGCCAGGTTCTGCCGGGCCAGCAGGTAGTCCAGCGCCTGGGTGAGGTCGTCGGCGCGCAGGTACTCGTAGTCGTAGTACCGGGGCCGCGCCATCGGCAGCGGCAGGTCCTTCTTCCAGATGATCGTCATGTGTTTCTCCGCTGTCTGTGTCGGTCGCGGGCGGGTGGGTCAGCGCGGTTGGACGGTGTCGTAGCGCAGGCCGCTGGAGATCTCGCCGGCGCCGACGTGCCGGGCGCGGCCGAGCCAGAGGTGCACCGAGCCGTCGGTCCACCGGGCCAGCTGCCACTGGCGCAGCACCCGGCTGCCGGCGCGCGGCACCTCCTCCTCGGGGAAGGCCAGCTCCACCAGCCGCCCGTCCCGCTCGCGCCAGTCGAGCAGCCGGCTGTAGCCGGTCACCGCGACCGGTGCCCCGTCGCGGTTCGGCTGCTGCAGGGGCACCCGGCGGAGCCGGACCACGTCGGGGCGGTCCTGGGTCGGGCCGGGCAGCAGCGGCACCCAGTTCTCCGGCACGGTGGTGGCGAAGGCGTACGACATGGAGGGCACGTCCGCGTCGGCGTCGACCGGCGGGCGCGGCGGCACGGCGGCGCGGCCGACCTGGGCGGTGCGGTCGATGGGCCGGCCGGTGGCGCCGGTGACGGTGCGTTCGATCGCCCACGCCAGGTTGGCCATCTCGTCCCGGCCGAGGCGGACCTCCTCCACCGGGGTGGAGTCGAGGGTGGCGGCGGCGGTGGCCGGCAGGACCAGCACGTCGGTCGCGCCGCGCCCGTCGGCGGCGGCGGGCCGGAACAGGGCGGTGGACTCCGGGGCGGCGGGCACCAGTGTCTGCCCGCCGAAGGTGTCGGTGACCAGCAGCGAGCGGATCCGGGTGGCCGAGCCGACCGGCAGTTCCAGCGGCAGCAGGAAATGGTCGTTGGCGTAGACCAGGCCGTACTCGACCACGAACATCCGGGCCAGGTCGCCGGCCCCGGCGCCGATGCCGGCCAGGTTGACCTGGGCGTCCTCCAGCTCCCAGAACCGGGTCGACGGCATGCCGGCGTACGCGACCGGGCTGGGCAGCAGCACCTTCACCACGTCGTCGACGGCCTTGCGCGCCTCCAGCGTGGTGCCCGGCTCGTGGTCGAAGTGGTACCAGTCCAGCCGGTTCCCGTCGTACTCGTGCGCGGTGAGCACCAGCTCGGCCCGGCCGTCGTGCGCGGCGACGGCCGCCTCGTACTCCATCCGCTCCCGGCGCCACGCCGACCCCTCCAGCCCGGGGGCGCTGAACAGCGGGGTGAAGTCGGCCGGCGGCCACGGCGGCTCGGCCGGCCGGGAACTGCCGGGCGCCAGCACGGCCGGCAGTTGCAGCAGGTAGCCGGGGGGTGGCCCGGCGGGCCGGGGCGGTACGCCCAGCCAGGCCAGCCAGTCCGCGACGGCCCGGTTGACGGCGCCGAGCAGGGCCTCGGGCACCTGCACCTCGCGGACGAAGCGGCCCTCCGCCCAGGCCCGTAACGCCAGCCCCCCGTGCGGCACCCGACCGGCGGCGATACGTAGGTAGCCGACGGTCTCCGGGTCGGCCGCCGAGGCGCCGTCCGGCGGGGTGGCCGGCACCCGGTAGGTGTCGCACAGCCGGGGCGCGAGCTCGCCGGCGTCGGCGGAGGCGAGCAGCCGCAGCAGCTGCTGCCCGCTCTCCACGGCGAACCGCAGGTCCCCGGCGGTCGCGGCGGACTCCCGTTCCACCAGCGCCTCCCACGGCACCCCGGCGGGCAACCCGACCGCCCCGGCGTACGGGCCTGGCCGGTAGCGGGTGAACCGGGCGACCTCGGCGTGCACCCGGGCGGCCACCGGGGAACCGGCGTCCTCGCCGGTGAACTCGCCGAGCTGCCACTGCCGGGCGAGCAGCCACAACGGGTCGGCGATCCGGGCGTCCACGGCCGGCGCGAGGTCGGCCCGGCGGGTACGCGGCTCCAGCCGGGTCCAGGTGGTGACCGACGGCGCCTCGGTGGCGGTCAGCGGCTGGTCCACGGTGGTCATTGAGCCTCCTGTCCGCCTTGCGGCGTCAGCGTCGCGTCCGGCACGAAGTCGGTGGTGGTCGTGGTCTCGGCGACGTTGGTCGGGAAGTAGAGGGCGGGCAGGAACTGCCCGGCCGCGCCGAGGGAGTCGACGTCCACGGCCCGGGCCAGGGCCAGGTCCAGCGCTTCCTCCAGCACCTGGGCGAGGCTGGCCGGCTGCCAGCTCGTCGCCCCCTGCGGCGCCAGCCCCAGCAGCACCGCCTGCGGGGCGGCGGCGCCGGGTGCGTCGTACTCGAAGGTGAGGCCGGTCTGCACCTTCCCGGCCGGCACCACCTCGGTCCACTCGTCGACCACCAGGCCCTGTACGGGGCGGCTCGGGTCGATGTCGCCGGGGGCGACCACGACCAGGGACAGCGGTTGGGTGTTCGCCTTCGGCGGGGCCTCGCCGACCCAGCGGTCGCCGGGGGCGTACGGCAGCTGGGCCACCCGGACGGTGGCGGGCACCTTCACCACGCCGCCGGCGTCGAGCGCGTCGGCGGTGGTGAGCACCTCCTGCAGCCGGCCCACCGCCGGGCGGACCCGGCCGTAGCGGGACAGCCAGCGGCGTACCGGATGGGGTGAGCCGCCCTGCAGCGCATCGCTGGCCCCGAGCGCGGCGGCGAGTGGCGCCGGCTGCGGTGCCGTGGCCTTGGGGAACACCGGCATGTCCGGGCCGAGCAGGGCCCGCAGCCGGGCGATCTGCGCCTCCCGGCGGCGGTCCGGCGGCGCGTCGGGCCGGTCGAAGTCGGTGGTCGGGTTGCAGGTGCAGCCGCCGGGCGGGCACGACGGGCGGTTGTGCAGCTCGGCGATCACGCGGCAGTGCGCGGCGAGCCGGCGATCCAGCTCGAAGCGGCTGGTGGCGGCGGTGTCGGCGACCGCCCGGGCGCTGCCCGGGCGCTTGGGTGGGGGCACCGCGCCGACCACGCCGAGACCGGCGGCGACGGTGAGCAGGTTCCGGGCGCTGGTCTCGTCCCAGCCGGCGGGCGGCTCGGCGGGCAGCGCGGCCAGCCCGGTGGCGATCCGCCGGGCCGCCTGCCAGGTCTCGTCGGCCTGTGCCTTGCTGCTCTCGTCCACCTGCGGCGGGACCGACGGGTCGGTGCCGAGGTCGGCGGCGACCACCGGCCGGGATCGGCCGTACAGGTCGCGCAGCACGGTCACCGCGTGCAGGAACTCGGCGAGGCTGACCCGGTCCAGCGGCCAGTCGGGCTGCCGCTCGTAGTCCAGTTCGAGCGTCCAGTCGTCGCCGACCTCGGCCGGCCGCAGCGGCCCCCAGGCGTCCAGGGCGATCCGCCGGTCCAGCTCGGCGTCGTCGGGCCGGCCGGGGTGCGGCGGCGCGGCCAGCAGGTCCACCGCCGGGGTCTGGATCCGGTCCAGGCTCGCCGGCCGCCAGACGGTGGCGGTGATCCCGTCCGGCGCGTGCCAGCGGTAGCGCCAGAACACCCGGAACGAGGGCGGCAGCAGCACGGAGGTGAGTTCGTCCACGGCGGCCCCGGCGATGCGCGGGTGGTCGCCGCGGGCCGCCGGCCAGTCGTTGCGGAGCCGGGCGAAGCGGGTGTCGTCGTTGATCAGCAGCAGCACCCGGTGGGTGATCGTGGTCCCGGTGACCGGGGTGCGGGTGACGTGCAGCTCGGGCGGGTTGGTGGCCGCGCCGGAGGCGGCGTCGACGGCCGCCGCCGCCCGGTTCATGTCGCCGAGGGCGAGCTGGTGCACGCTTTCGGCGAGCAGGGTGTCGGCCACCGCGTCGACCGCGTCGGCCAGCTCGGTGAGGACCTCCGTGACGGCGGCGCGGGCGGTGGCCGGCAGGGCGCGGATCCGGGCGTCCAGGGCACCGGCCTGGTGCAGCCGGTGCAGCTCGAGGCCGTCCACGGTGGCGGCCGACTCGACGGTGGCGGCGACCGTGGTGCGGCCGTCGTCGGTCGCGTCGACGCGGTGCGCGCGGACCGGGGCCAGCGCGCGGAACGTCGGCAGGAACTGGTCCCACGGGCCGGTCGGGTGGTCGTGCAGGCCGCGCTCGAAGCGGTAGCCGAGCAGCGCGCCGAGGCTCTGCCCGGCGCGTACCCCGTCGAGGACCTGCTCGGCGAGGCGGACCCGGCGGGAGGAGAGCTCCACGGCGAGTGCCGGTTCGCCGCCGTGCGTCCGGGAGGCGCTGCGCAGGATCGCGGCGGTCACCGCCTGGGCCGGGGAGGGGGCGTGCACGTGCCCGGCCCCGGCCGGGGCGATGGGCAGCTTTGGCGGCGCCACCGACTCCGGGATGTCCGCCGGGCGGTCCACCAGGGTGGGTGCCCCGGCCGGCGCGAGGTCGACCAGCCAGCCGTAGCCGCCGACGTGTACGCCGGGCGTCGGCCCGCCGGTGAGCTGGGCCAGCCGCCGGGTGGCCAGCGAGGTGATCCAGGCGTCCAGCCGGTGGCTGGCCAGCCCGAGCGTCCCCGCCACGTGCCGTTCCAGGTCGGCGGCGGGCAGCCCGGCGTCGAGGGCGTCGCGCAGCCCGGTCAGGGCGGTGCGGAAGGACCGCAGGTCGGCGGTGGCGCGGACCTGCCGGGGGTCGTCCCGGACGCCGGCCAGGTGGTCGCCCACCGTGTCGGTGGTGCCCGGCACCGGCACGGCCAGCCGCCGCCGCAGCACCCCGGTACGGTCGCGCGGGCGGACGTCCACCAGCTCCGGCTCGGGGATCTCCGCAGCCGCCGGCAGCGCCGCCTCGGCGGCGAAGGCGTTCGCGGCGGCCGAGTGTTCGGCGATCAGGGCGGCCCGCAGCAGCCGGTGGAACAGCGGCACGGGGCCGTCGCCGGGGCTGACCGGGATCGCGTCGCCGCGCAGCCCGACGGCGGCCAGCGCGTCCAGGTACGCCCGGACCCGGCCGGCGCGGGGTCGCCCGGGCCCGTCGAGCAGCGGGGTGCCCAGCGCGTACGCCTGCTTGGCGAACACCGCCAGGGACAGCCGGGGGTCGGTGGGGCCGCCCAGCCCGACGGCGGCCAGCAGGTCCCGGGCCGGTTCCACCACCTGCTCCCGCCAGTCCGGCCCGAGGCCGAGCCGGGCGAAGCGCCACAGCCAGCTGACGTATTCGTTGCCGAGCATGCTGCGGGCCCGGACCTCCAGCACCCGGGCGTCGGTGGCGAGGATCTCCAGCAGGGTGCCCTCCGGGTCGCGCAGGCCGGGCACGATCCGCGGGACGGGGGAGGGCAGCCAGACCCGCCGCCACAGGTTGTTCAGCAGCGCCACCGCCTTCGCCTCGCCCGGCCCGGCCGGCTGCCAGGCGCGCAGGCTCGCCACCGGCAGCAGCCCGTACGGTTGCCGGCCCACCCGCAGCGTCGGCAGTGGACCCTCGGCGTGCACGTGGTCGACGAAGTGGGCGCGTACCGCGGCCTGCTCGGCCGGGGTGGCCACCGGCAGCAGGTGCCGCAGCAGGCCGCCGAAGCTGGCCGGCCAGAGCACCCGGCGGACCAGCCGGCCGGTGGGGCGGTCGACGGCGGTCGCGCCGCTGACCCGGGCCAGCGCGGTCGGCGCGCCGGTGCGGGCTGGCCGCCGGCGGGCGGCGGCGAGCGTGTCGGCCGGGGCCGCGGTCAGCGGGACGCCGAGCGCGGTGGCGACCAGGGCGGCGGCGGTCTCCGGCGCGGCGGCCTCGGCGGCGCTGTCCGCGGTGGCTACCGCCGTCACGGTCGGGGTGGCCGCCGGGGTGTCCGTGTCGGTGTTGTTGGTGGGGGTGCCCGGGGCGAGGAACGCCAGCCCGTCGGTGGCGGCGTGCGCCTCCAGCAGCCGGCCCAGCGCCGCGGCGGACCCGGCCGGGCCGGTGGTGCTGTCCAGGCCGAAGACCAGCAGTCGCTCCACCGGCTCCGGCTGGCCCTTGGCGTCGACGGGGACGGTGACGGTGAGCGCCATGCCGGCGGCGACGGCGGTGGCGAAGTCGACCGTCCAGCGCATCCCGTCGTCGACCGGGGGCGCCTCGGCGGAGAGCCGCGGGATGCTGCTGTCGCCGGTGAGCACCGGGCTGGGGCCGACCGGGAGGTCGGGGGTGACCGAGGTGGACGTGCCGGTGAACAGCTTGCCGCTGGTGGTGCGGCCGACCGCGTACCACCGGGTGGGCAGCAGCCGGGCCCGGGCCGGTTCGCACCACGGGCCGGGGCGGGTCAGCGGGTCGGGGAAGACGCCGCCGGCCGGTTCCAGCACCCGGGCGATCCACGCCGCGCGGGGCGCGCCGAAGCGGCGCACCAGGTCGCTCCAGGCCGCCTCGTCGGGGGTGTCGGTCAGCCCGCCCGGCCGCCCTTCCCCCCAGTACGCCCGCCCGGCGGCGATCTCCTCGGCGGTCAGCCCGGGCTCGTGGTCGTCGACGTGGATCTGGTCGGGATAGACGCGGATCTTCAGGGTGGCGCCGGCGAACCGGGTCTCCAGGCGTACCGGCAGCATGACCGCCGGGGCGGTGGGGGTCAGCGTCCACGGGGTGCCGGTGAGCGCGCCGGACAACGGCGGCCGGTCGGCGGCGTACGACGAGGTGCTCATGGCTGGCTCTCCGGCGTCGGTAGCAGGTCGCTGGCGTGGCGGGCCAGGAGGACGGGGCGTTGCAGGAGCGCGCGGGCGGTGTCGGCGGCGTTGCCGTCCCGCCGGGCGGCGAAGACCACCGCGTCCGGCGGCAGCGGGTCGCCGGTGAGGTCCACCCCGAACCGGGACGCGGTCGGCTGTTCGCGGAGCACGAAGAAGTGCCCGGCCGGCCCGTCGGCCTGGCGGGCGGCGCCGCGCGCCACCGCGGCGGTGTACGGGAAGCCGAACAGCAGCAGGTCGGGGGAGAGCCAGGCGTTGAAGATCGGCAGCACGTCCGGCCCGGTCGGGGTGCGTTCCTCCGCGCCGGTCCAGCTCGCGGCCCGCATGGTGACGATGGTGGACGGGTACCGGCGCAGCAGCTCGCCGCGGATGACCAGCACCAGCGACTGTTCGCCGGGCGCGCCGACGGCGGTCAGGTGGCTGCCGAGCGGGCCGTTGCGCCAGGCCGGGTCGGTCAGCGGCGGGATGTCGGTGAGCGGCGCGCCCGCCGACACGGCCCCGCGTACGTCCCAGAACTGCCGGAACCAGGTCTGCTTCGGGTCGGCGGGGAACTCCCGCCACAGCATCTCCCGGCTCATCTCGTGGTTGAGCCCGACCAGGAACGCCTCGATGAACCGGGGGTTGGCGGCCAGCGCGGTCAACGTCTCCGGCGCCACCGCCGGCAGGTTCGGCACCACGTGCTCCTGGGAGAGTCCGCGCAGCAGTTCGTAGGCGGGCACGTCGAAGGTGACCCCGGCGAGGAGTCGGCGTAGCGGGTCGCCGCTGTCGGGCAGGGCGTCGACCAGGTCGCTGTCGCCGAGGGTGAGCCCGGCCAGCACCTCGCCGGCCACCGCGGTCTCCGGGCGTACCGTCTCGCGTACCGCCGTGGCGGCGGTGGCCACGTCCACCGGGGCGGGCCGGTGGTCCCGGGCCAGTGCCTGGGCCGGGGCGAGCCGGCCCTGGTGGCGGGCGGCGGCGGCCATGAAGTCGTCGCCCATCTTGGCCCGGTCGGCGACCAGGTCGGCGCGCAGGTCGGCCAGCGCGACGGTCAGGCCCCGGGCGGCGCCGGTGTCGGCGGCGCCGGTCAGCGTGGCCGTGTCGGTCCAGCTCACCGGTACGCCGTCCGGGTCGAGGTCGAAGGCGGCCCGGTAGGTGACGGTGCCGCCGGTGCGTCGGGCCACCACCAGGTCCGGCCGCCGGGTGCCGGTGATGTCGGCCACCGCCACGCCGGCCGCCTCCGCGGTGGCCGTCGCCACCTCGTCCCGCACCGGCTGGGGTGCGGTCCACCCGCCGAGCACCCGGCCGCGCCGGTTGAGCCCCCGCCCGGTGAGGTAGCGGGCAACCCCCGTGCCGCCCACCGTGCCGACGGCGAACACCAGCAGGTCGGGCACCTGGTCACCGGTCATGTCCACCACGTCGATGCCGACCGAGGTGATCCGGTCGAGCTGCATCGGGGTGGGCAGCGAGTCCGTCCAGCCGTTGCTGACCGTGCCGGTCTCGTCGAGCCGCCAGCCGATCCGGTAGAGCACCCGGTTGTCGGCGCCGCCGGCCCGGTTCAGCGCGTACCCGACGATCAGTTCGGGGCGGCCGTCGCCGTCCAGGTCGGCCAGGGCCACATCGAGCCCGGCGGCCTCCCCGCTGACCGGGTCGGGCAGCTCGTACGGTCCGGTCCAGCCGCCGCTCGCCGTTCCGTTCGCGGTGGCGTCCCGGCCCACCCAGTACGCGATCCGGCAGGTGCCGGTCACCGTGCCGGGCAGCAGCGCGGCGGTGACCAGGCTGGGCCGGCCGGTCGGCAGGACGGTGCCCAGGGTGGTGGCGGTGGCCCGGGCTACCGCCGGGATCGCCGGCCCGTCCACCGCGGCGGTCAGCGCCTGCTCCTGCACCGCGCCGTCCTCGCCGAGGTTGTGGGCCACCTGGATCCGGGGCCGGCTGCCGGTGCCCTGGGTGACCGTGTGGGTCAGGAGCAGCGAGGTGAGCAGCCCCACCTTCGGCGCGAACCGCACGTCGGCCGGGGCGGGGGCGTCGACCGGTCCGGCGCCGCGCGGGTCGGCCGGGGTGCCGTGGTCGAGCCAGGCGGACGGGCGCGGGTAGGCCCAGCGGTACGAGGTGAGCCGGCCGTCGGCGGTGACCGCGAAGAGTTCCCCGTCGCGCGAGTCACCGACCAGCGGACCGGGCCGGTGCGCGCCGAACCCGCCGGCCGGGACCGCCGTGGTCTCCGCGCGCCAGCCCCAGAGGTAGCGCTCCTGCACGTCGTGGTACCAGAGGTAGCGGGTCATCAGGCGGACGTCGGCGGGGTTGCCGGGGCTGGCGGTGAGGGTGACGATGCCCAGCTCCTCGTCGTTGCCGAACGGCGCCGCCTCCTGCGCCAGCGACACCACCCGGCGGCCGTCCGGCGCCGGGTCGTGCAGGAACGTCGACCCGTCTCCGTACAGCGACACCAGCCGTCCGTCCGGCGTGACGTACTCGATGCCGAACTGACCGTTCGGGTAGCGGTGCTCAGCGGCCGGGGAGCCCCAGACGGCCGGCCCGCCGAACGACCGCCACTGCCCGTTGTGGGCGAACAGCCGGTTGGCGCTCGTGGCGACCAGCACGCCGACGAACGACGGCCGGGGGGTGCCCCAGAGGCGTTCGTTGCCGCCGACCGGGGTACCCAGCGAGGTCCAGGAGCGGCCCGTCGGGTCGAAGCGCCAGAGCGCCCCGTCGCCGCCGAGCGCGTACAGCAACGAACCGCCGACCACCGGCCGGCTGTGCACGCCGCCGGTCGGGGCGCCGCAGTCGGCCCACACCCACCGGTCGCCGTCCCAGCTCCGCTCGAACAGCCGGCTGTTCCGGGTACGCACGTACACCCGGCCGGGCAGGACGGCGGCGGAGGTCGCCACGGCGGTGCCCGGCGGGGTGCCGTGGTCCCGCCAGACCCACCGGTCGGGACCGAGCCGGCGCCGCTCGAACAGCCGGCCGTCGGCCGCCCCGACGAAGAACCGGTCGCCGGTGAGCAGGTCACCGCCGTTGGTGACGACCCGGGTGACCGGGTCGTCGGCGGCCAGCGCGGTGCTGGGGGCCGCCGCGGCGCGCAGCCCGCTGGTCCCGGTGCGCCACCAGCCGTTCGCGGCGGCCTGTTCGATCACCGCGCGGGTCAGGTCGCCCACGCCACGGCCGTCGCTGACCAGGCTGTCCAGGACCGTGCCGCCGGCCGGCACCCGGGCGGGCGGTACCGCGCTGGCGCCACCGGCCAGCCGGGTCAGCGCCGCCGCCGCGGCGTCGGTGTCCACCCGGCGGGCCAGCGGCCCGCGGGAACGCAGCAGCCGGCGGACCGGCGCCGAGGTGGCCGCCTTCGCGCCGGGGTTGTCCGCCAACTGCTGGTCGAGCGGGTCGGCGGTGTCGGCGGCGAGGCCGCGGGTCGGCACCTCGACGAGGTCGTGCACCGGCTGGGTCAGGGCCACGAGACGGTCGTCGTCGACCGCCGGGCCGGGGGCGGCAGGGTCGACCCGGCGGGCGTACAGGGCGGTGGCGGTGTCCCGGGCCGCCTGGCCCCGGCGCAGCTGTTCGTTGGCCTCGCGGATCTCGGCGGCCCGCTGCCAGGCCGCCGCCGCCAGGTCCTCCTGGTGCCGCTGCACCACCTGGGTGCCGAGCGCGGCCGCCGTGCGGTAGCGGGGGTCCAGGTTGAGCCCGGCCAGCCAGCGCGGCTCCGCGCCGGGGGCGGGCAGCTGGGTCTCCTGGCTGTGGATGTCGCCGTACAGCGGCGGGGTGAGCCGGTCCGCCGAGTGCCGCAGCAGCCCGGTCAGCGCGGTCTGCCAGACGGTGCGCACGTCGTCGGCCCAGCTGGTCGGGGTCATGCCGGGCGCGGCGAGGGCGCCCTCGAAGCCCAGCACCGAGCGGCCCTCGACGCCGTCGTCGGGCTGCTGCGGCAGGCCGCCGCCGGGCGCGGCGATGTCCACCGGCTGCCGGCCGACGTCGTCGGGCAGCGGTCGGGCCCGTAGCCGGCGGGCGAGCGACTCGAAGTCGCCGTCGGGCCCGGTGCGGAACGTCCAGTGGTGGTAGACGGGCAGCAGCACCGGTCGTCGGGCCCGGGGTGCGCCGACCCGGGTCCCCAGGCCGGCGCGAGCGGACCGGCGTCGTCGACCGGCTCGCCGAGGCCGGCGCGGACCCCGGCCTCGAAGGCGGGGACCACGGCGGCCAGGTAGTCGGTGCCGGCGGCGAGCCGGCGCGGGCAGAGCAGCCGGGACAGGGTACGTTCCGGCGCGCCGTGGATCACCGTGGCGACGTCCTCGTCCTCGGTGGTGACCAGCACCTGGGCGTGCGCCCAGGCCCACGAGTCGGCCAGCGCGGGCAGTTGCCGCACGGTGCTGGCGAGCCGGGGCAGCGGCTGGCCCGCCTCGGTGCGCAGCTCGCCGCCGCCGTCGACGGGCACCACGACCAGGACCAGCCAGGGGCGCAGGGCGCCCCGGGCGTCGGGCTTCGCCGGGGTGTACAGCCAGGGCAGGTCGGGCCGGTCGAACTCGACCGCGGCCAGCAGGGACACCTCGACGTTCTCCGCGCCCGGCGCCGGGTAGCTGCGGATGATCTCCTGCGCGTCGATGCCGACGACGTCGCCGGGGCCGTGCAGCAGCGCGGTCGAGGTGCCGACGATCTCCTGGGTCGTACCGGTCGCGGTCTCGGTGCCCAGGGCGGTGACCTTGAGGCTGACCGTGGCCCGGGCGTGCGGCAGGGCCCCGGCCAGCGGATCGGTGTCGGCGACGACGCGGGTGACCCCGTCGCGTACCCAGGGCAGGAAACGCAGGCCACCCATGTCAGCGGACCTCCAGCTCGGCGGGGACGATCCGGGGCTGCGGCACCCGGACCCGGGGGCGGCGCAGGGTCCCGGCGCGCCGGGACGGGGACCGTTCGGGGGTGTCGGCGCCGCGGCGCGGGCCGGGAATCGGGCCGGCGTCCGTCGCCCGGGCCGCGCGGCGGGGCGCGGGAACCGTCAGGCCGGCGTCGCCGGGGCCGGCGTCGGCCAGGGTGAACGCCGGGCCGGTGAAGCGAGCCGGCCCGGCGCGGCGGCTGCCGGCGAACGCGGCCGGCGAGGTGGCCGCGAACCGGGCCAGCAGGTCGCCGCCGTCGACCGCCGCCAGGCGGCGCGCCGCGGGCAGCGGCCGGCCGGCCGCGTCCGGGTCGTCGATGATGATCCGGTCGTACGCCGAGTCGTCGTTGAGCGCGGCGAAGGTGGTCAGCGCGGTCGGGGGCAGCGCGGTGCCGTCGGGCAGCGCCACGGTGCGACCGGCCGCGAGGCGGACGAAGCCGGGGGTGGTGAGCTGCTCCACGGGCGACAGGTCGCGGAACTGGCCGGGGGCGAAATCGTCCTCGACCGGCTCGCCGAGCTGGCCGGTGAGCTCGTCGTCGCCGGCGCCCACGCTCACCCCGGTGAGGGTGAACCGGTTCGCACCTCTGATCTTGGAGGTGCCCATCCGGGACAGGTCGGTGTCCAGCGGCAGCACGTTCTCCCGCACCGCGAGCAGGGCGCCCGGTTGCAGCAGCACCGGTCCGGTCCAGCCGGTCAGGTCGCGCAGGGTCACCGGCTCCCCTGCGGTGAGGGCGGGCCGGACCTCCCAGGCGTCCGGGGCGCTCAGGGCGTTGTGCAGCGCCTCGGCCGCGTCGACGTACGTGGGCTCGTCGGTGGCGGCGGTGTCCCCGTCGGTCCAGGAGAACTTCGCCGACACCTCCCAGAACAGGAACTTGATCCGGGCCTCGCCCCAGGCCCGCCACGGTTTCGGCCCGCTGACCCCGACCAGCAGGTTGACCGCCAGCAGTTCGGTGTCCTTGTACTTCAGCGACACCGTCGCGCCGATCTCGGCGGTGAACCAGAACGGCTTGAACTGGAACATCACGTCCAGCCAGGCCCGGCCGTCGATGACGAAACCGCCGCCCTCGAAGTGCAGCTTCAGCTCGGCCCCGAACTGGGCGGTGTTGCTGGTGACGGCGAGGTACGCGGTCAGGTCCAGGCCCTTGCCGGACTTCGACAGGGCGATGCTGAACCGCTTGACCGGCGGGAACCCGGGTGGGGCGGTGAACTTGGGGTGGAAGCCGCCGATCGACAGGGCGAACGCCTTGCCCGCGCCCCACCGGGCGCGCAGCGCCATCTCTCCGGAGACGGGCCGGCCGAACAGTTTGGAGTCGATGAGGGCGGCGTCGACGCTGATCTCACGGCGGGCGAAGTCCACGATGCCCGCCGAGTCGAGCCGGAACTTTCCGGCCTCCTTGAAGTCGATGACCAGCTTGCCGAGCAGCAGGATGCGGACCGGGTCGGGGAACTCGACCAGCACGGCCAGGTCGGCGGTGACCTGCCCGTTGAGGAAGTTCAGCCGCACCATCGCGCCGAGCACGGTGCCGGTGGTGTCGACCGGGAAGATCCGGCCGAGGGTGGCGATGACGGCGGGCGCGTTGCCCACCGGGTCCTGGGGGAAGAGCAGCGCGTCCAGGGTGCCCGTGCGGGCGGCGTTGCGTACCTCCTCCGGGTTGGTCCGCCGGTTCCAGCCGACGACGAGGCCCAGCCCGGTGATGGAGATGCCCCAGAACAGCATCAGTCCGGGGAACCACTCGTACGTGCCGGCGAGCAGCAGCGAGAAGGTGTGCCCGCCGTCGGCCTCGGTGAGCCGGCTGCCGTCCGGGTTGCGGGTGTTGAGGATGGCGGTGGCCTGGAGCCGGAACCCCTTCATCGGCGCGAGCGGGGTGGTGGAGGTCATGCCGAGCTGCAGCACCCCGGCGTACATGCCGCGGGCCTCGTCGACGAACAGGTAGCCGCCGCCGGAGACGATGCCGTTGTCCATCCGCAGCGCGACGCCGTCCGGTCCCTTGAAGCGGGGGCGCAGGTCGGCCGCGCCGAGGTTGCCGGCGGTGGCCTGGTCACCGGAGCCGGCCGGCAGCGCCGGCGGGAAGGTCAGGTCGGCGCGGACGCCGATGTTCTGCACCACCGCATGCAGCGGGCCCAGCGCGGCCCGGACCGTGGTGGTGAGGGTCAGGCTCAGCGCCCGGGTGGCGGTGTCCGCCTCCAGCGCGACGCGCAGCCCTTCCAGGCCGAGGCCGTGCCAGGACAGGTGCAGCGGGTACTCGGCGGCGAGCGCGGCCGCCCCGGACAGGTGCAGCCCGCCCCGCAGCGACCAGGCCAGCCCGAGGTCGAGCCCGACCCGCAGCCCGTCGGCGGGGAGCAGCTTGGCCAGCAGCCCGTCACCGTCGCCGGGGCGGACCACCAGTTCCGCCCGGCCGGCCCGGATGCTCAGCTCGACGTCGTCGCGGCCGGCGCCGAGGCTGGCCTTGCCGCCGATGACGAGCTGCCCGACGGCGAGGTGGGTGCCGCCAGGGGCGCCGAGGATCCAGCCGGGCTGCCCGGCCGGGGCGATCCGGGCGACCTCGGCGGCCCACTTCACCACCGCGCTGTCGCCGCTGAACGTCACCCCCTGGCTGTTGATCGCGAGCGCCGGCCCGGCGCCACTGAGGTCGGTGGCGACGTTCCACGCCCCGATCGAGCCCTCCAGGTGCGCCTCGCCGGTGGGCGCGAGGATCACCGTGAACCGGCCGTCCCAACTGGCCAGGCCGGCGGTGACCCCGACGCCGAAGGTGGGGCTCCACGGCGCCAGTCCCGCGCCGGGCGGTGGCGCGCCGTCGGGCGTACGCCGGCCGCTGAAGCGCAGCCGCAGCAGGCTGTCGGCCAGCCGCCGGCCCACCTCGCCCTGGTCCGGCCCGAGGTCGGGGCGGACGCCCTGGTCGGCGTCGAGGCCGAACGCCCGCAGCGCCCGGGCCAGCCGGGGCAGCAGCCGCGCGGACAGTTCGGCCACCCCCGCCGGGGTGTCCCAGCCGTCCGGGGCGTACAACGCGCGGAAGTAGCCGCCCGGGTCACGGACCAGGTCGACGACCCGGTCCAGGTGCAGCTCGTCGCGGCGCTTGGGCAGCCGGATCGGCGAGTCGGTCGGCGGCATCGGCAGGCTGGGCGGGTTGGCGGCGGCCGGATCGACCAGGCCGAGCAGGTCGAGCACCGGCACCGACCAGGGCACCCGACGCAGCAGGTAGGTCAGCACCAGCAGGTCGACCAGGTCGTCGGCGAGTTCGGCGGCCAGCCCGGGCACGTCGGGCAGGCCGCCCTTCACGGTCGGCAGCTCGCCGATCTTCCCGAACGCCTTCCCGGCCGCCTCGGCCAGCTTGCCGAGCCCGGCCAGGGTGTCGAGCTTGTTGTCGTTGCGGACCACCGACAGCGCGGCCAGGGCCTCCTCGAGGGTGGCGGCCCACTCCTCGAAGTGGGCGGCGTCGAAGCCGCTGACCGCCTCCAGGTCCCAGCCGAGCGCGCGCATCAGCCGGGCCCGCCGCCACGGGTCGTACGCGGCCAGCACCGGCTCGGCCAGCAGCCGGACCTCGTCCCAGAGCAGGGCGAGGGCGTTCTTCGGCTCGGTCATCGCAGCTCACGTCCTTCCGTGCCACCGGTCATGCCGTCACCCTCGGCAGGTCGCTCAGGTCGAGCCGCAGCGAACCGCGGGCGGGGGAGAGGGTCCGCTCGGCCGCGGGCAGCACCGCGACGGGCAGCGTGTAGCGGTGCCCGGTCGGCCAGCCGGGCCAGCCGACGAGCGTGGTCAGCGCGGCGGCCACCGGCGCGTCGGCGGCGACGACCTGCCCGACTGCGGTGATCAGCGCGGTCTCGTGCAGGTCGGTCCAGCCGGTCGGCGGGCCGCTGAAGTCCGGGCCGAGCGTCTTCGCCCGGGTCAGCACGGTGTGCAGTTCGCTGGCCGCCCGGGCCCGGGTGCGGAACTCGGCCTTCTCCGCGCGGGAGGCCGGCGGCCCGACCGCGACGAGATGGTGTGCCCGGTACTGCTGCCAGCAGGCCAGCAGCGCCACGGACCGCTCGGAGGTGAACACGTCGCCGATGCGGGCCCGGCGCGGATTGCCGTCGGCGCCGGTCACGTCCGGCACGGTCGGGGTCACCGCCGGGTCCGGCGAGTCCCAGTCGGTGACCAGCAGATCGTGCAGCCGCTGCCGGGCGACGGTCCACAGGCCCCGGCGCACCCCGTCGTGGGTCCGCAGGGCCAGCGCGTACCGGTGCATCCAGTGCCAGGAACGCAGTCCGAGCAGTTCCAGCGTGGTGCCCACCGCCTCGCGGGCCGCGCCGGTCGAGTCGGTCTCCGCGGGCCGGGCCCGCAGCACCCGCAGCTCGGGGTAGAGCAGCCCGCCGCCGTCCTTTCCCCAGCCGGGCACGGCGTTGACACCGCCCTGCCCGCCGAGCGCGTCGTACGCGTCCCGGTCGGTGGCCCGCAGAAAGGCCAGGTACGCCCACATCTCGCCCGGCTCGGCATTGATGTCCAGCGCGGGCGGCGGCGCAGTGGGCGCCGTCTGCGGCCCGTGCGCCCGCCAGCCGAACGGCCCGAACCGGAGCACCGCGGGGTCGTCCGCGGCCACCCAGTCCAGCCAGCCGCCGGCCGCGTCAGGCACCTGGTTCTCGGCGACGGCGCGCAGCACCTTGAAGGTGGAGAGCTGGCGGGCGGCCCGGGTACCGGCGTCGCCGCCGGTGCCGATCGTGGCGACCAGGTCGGTCAGGGCGGGACCGGTGCCGTGTCCCGGCGGAACGGGCAGGACGGACTCCGGCAGCAGCTCCGACTCGCCGTCGAGGACCGGCCCGCTCCACTGCGCGTCGGTCGGGTGCGCGCGGTACCCACCGAGCCGGATCAGCTCCGGATGCCCGGGCGGCGCGCCGCCGGCACCCGCCGGCCGGCCGGTCACCACCCGGGAGTAGAGCCGCCGGTCGGTGGCGGTGACGTCGTCGAAGAGCCAGACGTTCGGCTGGTCGAGACGCTGCGGGGTGTCCCCGGAGACCTGCCAGGATTCGACCACGACGGGGCAGCGCCACCGCTTGTCCAGCCAGTGCTGGATCGCCACCTGGGTGGCCAGGTCCGCCACCCCGCTGATCGGCCCGAGGTAGCGGTCGGCCTCCGGCACGTCGACCGGTTGCAGCCGGTCGGACCAGCGGGGCGCGGTCGCGCCGGCCGGCTCGATCGCCGCCCGCTCCCGCCGGGCGTACGCCTGGAACTCCCGGACCGCCCAGTAGGTGACGATGCCGTACGTCCCGTCGGTCTCGCCCGGGGTGCGGAAGCCCAGGGTGGCCAGGTCGTGCTGGAGGCGGCTGACCCAGCGGTCCGTGACCAGTTCCGCCGGCCGCTCCACCCCGTCGTAGTGGGCCTTCGCGCTGGTGGTGGCGTCGTGGTCGTCGGGCTGCAGCACGTAGCCCCCGTAGGGCGGCGGCTTGGTCAGCGAGCAGCCGAGCGAGAGGTCCACGGTGTAGGTGGTCAACGCGGCGGCCCGGTCCTCCCCGGGCAGGTGCCACCAGAGCCGCTGGGTGGCCGACTTGCACTCGCCAGGCGGCCAGCTGAAGGTGATCTCGCCGAGGTTGTTCCGCCCGACGATCTCCTTGCCGTTGCCCCAGGACCCCTTGTAGTGGTCGAGGTTGCGAGCGGCTGCCAGGTATTGGGAGAGGGCCTGGTCGCGGGGCAGCCCGGCCGGGTCCGCCACCGGCTCCGGTACGCCGTCGCGGTGTACCGTCGGGTCGGCCTCGTCGTGCCGGAGGAACTGCACGTACACGTTCCAGTCGGGTTGCCGGCCGAGCAGCTTGAGCGCGTCGAGGTCGCTGACGGCCGGCCGACCGGACACCCACCAGCCGGTGGTGGCGTCGGCGCCGACGGTCACCTGTACGCCGGCCCGCATCCGCTGCCCCTCCTTGCCGGGCAGCTCGTTGGCCCAGCCGACCAGGTCGATCCGGCCGGTCACGTCGAGCAGCGGCACGTACCCGACGTCGTGCAGGATCCGGGTCATCGAGTCCTCGTTGCGGAAGGCGCTGGCAACGAAGCCGGCGAGCACGCCCTCGGTGCGGTTGATCCCCTCGTACGGCTTGGTCGGGTCGGGGCCGCAGGCGTAGGGGAGGGTCGCCGAGTAGCGGATCCGCTCGGCGGAGCCGAAGTGGATGTCCCCGCCGAGCAGCACCAGCCGCCGGCGGCGGATCCCGTCCGGTCCCGGCGGCGCGGCGGCGAAGAGCCGGGCCAGGATCTTGTGCACGGCGGCGTCGCTGGCCACCCAGGCGTCCTCCGCGTCGGCGGTCCACCGGCCGGCGGTGGCCTTGGCCAGCGGCTGGGCGACCTGCTCGAGGATGGGCACGCCGAACAGCGCGACCGGCTGGGCCACCACGGTCACCGCGTCGTCGCCGAGCACCCCGCCGCCGGTGAGCATGTCGTTGAGCGGGTGGTCGTCCAGCAGCAGCCCGCCGGGGTTGCCGTTGCCGCCCGGATACTGCCGCCAGGTGCGGGTGTCCAGGGCGATCAGCTGGTAGCGGGGCCAGGTGACCGTGTAGTGGTAGGTCAGCGCGCCGGCCGGCCGAACCAGCCTGCCCTCCGGGGTGACTCCGGTGGGCAGGCCGAGCCGGGTGCGCAGAATGACGTCGTTGTTCTCGTCGTCGGGCGCGGTGCACCAGCCCCGCAGCGCGGTCAGGGCGACGCGTCCGGGCTCCCCGGCGTCGCCGGTCTCGGCGAACCGCTCGGGGGTGTTGCCCCAGGCCTGGAAGACCACGAAGGCGGCCATCCCGTTGCGCACGATGCGCCGGCCCAGCGTCGAGTTGACCACCGCGTCGTTGACCCAGGATCGGGTCATGTTCCAGTCGTCGGTGACCTCGTGGTCGTCGGCGACCATGTACGTCGCCACGTTGGCGAGCTGCCGGCGCACCGCGGTCAGGCCGGTCCGGAAGGTGGCCAGGGCGATGGCCTGCTGCTGCCAGCGCTCCCAGCGCTCGATGATCTCCTTCTGCTGCGCGCTCGGGGAGTACGCCCGGCCGGCGCGCATCAGGTCGTACACCGTCTCGCCGGGCCGGCGGCCTTGTGGGTCCCGCAGGATGCGGGTGTCGGCGGGCAGCACGTGCTCGAACGTCGGCCAGCTCGCCGGCCACAGCACGTCCGACCAGGCCAGCAGGTACATGCACAGGAACTCGCGCAGCGACATGAGGTGGCTGTGGGCGGCGCCGGAGGTGAACTTGGCGTCCCGCTCGATCGGGGTGGCCCGCTTGCCCGGCAGGTAGGTCAGGTCGGTCGGCGGCGAGCTGGTGCCCACCGGCATCGCCTCCGGTACCAGCCCGAGCCGTGCCGCGACGCCCTGATACGCGGGCACCGCCGGGTCGCTACCGCTGGCCGGGAGGGCGTCGTGGCCGTGGATGATGGCCAGCAGCGGGTCGGCCACGTCGTCGGCGTAGATCTGGTCGCCGCCGAGGATGAGCTGGTGCGGGCGCAGCGCCGGGTCGGCGCCGGCGGCGGCGATGATCGGGTCGAGGACGGGGAAGGCGTCCTGGCCCTCGCCGTGCGGCTTGCGGCACGAGCCGTGGAAGATCCGCAGCTGGTTCGGGTCGGTCGGCGGCGTGACGAAGGTGGGCAGGGCCGGCATCGCGGCCGGCGCCTGCGGGTGGCCCTGGTAGGTCAGCGCCGCCCGGGCGCTCGCCGCGCTGGCGGCCACCACGTCGGCGTCGAACAGGCTGCCCGCGCTGAAGCCGCCGGAGAACGCCAGGTCGTAGCCGTAGAGCGTGCCCGGCTGCAGGGTGACCCCGGCGACGGTGACCGCCGCGACGTGCAGCCGGTCGGCGAGCCGTACCGTGGCCCGGCTGCCGGTGCCCACGGCGGCGCCGCGGGCGTACCCGGGGCCGGGGCCGAGCGGGAAGACGGTCAGCGTCACCGTGCACTCGGTGCGCAGGGCGACGAAAACGGTGACGCTGGTCGGGTCGACGCGGCGCACGATCGGGCCGCAGAGTACGAGCGGCAGGCCGGTCGGAGCGGTCATGCGGGGTCCCTTCGCTCTCGGCCGTGGAAGTGTCGACCTCGATTGAAGTCACCGCGGTTGCCCGCGCCTACGGCGCAACAGCGCGAAGGTTCCGGCTGGCCGGACGACAACCATGGGTCCGACGACGGGCCCCCCGACCCGTCCGGGGTGGCTGAACGTCTACTCAGGTCTTTCCGGTGACAGGGACCCGACGGTCGCTTGCCCGGGGTGACGGGCAGGCGCTATTGCGACGTCCACCAACGTTCGCCGGGTTGGCCGCCGACTGCGGGCCTCCCGTTGGCCGCTGGCGTTGACACCTACGGCGGTCAGTGCGTGGAAGTTGGCCGGCTTACGGGCCCGCGAACCTTCAATGCGGGTGCTCGACGCGCCCCGACAGCAACCGCTACGAAATCTATGGTCATAAATTACACAAGGGATGCGCGGCATCAGCGTTCATGCCTAGAGTCTGCGGTCAAGGTCATCCATGACATCTATGAAACACAATGGACATTGTTGTCCATTCGGCCTGGCCCGCGACGATTGCCGCGGCCGAGTGGACGGTGGACAACGACCGAACTCTGCATGGAAATGGGGTGATCGCCCAGGACCCTAATTGCCGAAGCTGTTGTTCCGTCCTGGCGAGGCGCCGCACTCGCCACGTGGCCGACCATTGGTCGACTGGCCAATGGTGTCGGTTTCTCGCGGAATCCGAGGCAAGCTGTGTCAGATTTCTCCTGGAAGTGAGTTGAGATCCCATCATGAACAGACTCTCACGGGGCGTTAGCGTCCTCGGTCTGGTTTCGGTCCTCGCAGTCAGTGGCGCAACCGTCGTGCAGGCGACTGGTAACGACTCCTCGGCAGGGCTGGTCTCCTGGGGCGTTCCGCATCTGCCGACGAACATCCCACTCACCGAGGAGGAGAAGGCGAGGGGGCGAGAGCAGGGCCGCGCCCTGCCGCACCCGGAGCTGCTCCAGCCGTCCCTTGACCCCGCCCTACCCACCTTTCAGCCCGCGTACCAGCGCAACGAACTCAGGGGTGATTTGAAATGCGCCTCGTCTGACGTCCTGCCCAGCCTCGCGAAGGCGTGGATCGCCAAGCTGAAGGAGTACTACCCGAAGGTCAACATCTCGGTCGACCCGCCCTACGCCGGCAGCCTGGGTGCCCTGGAGTTGATCGAGGGCAATCTGGACTGCGTCTTCGTGTCCCGGGAGCTCAAGCCCACGGATGTCTCCGGCTTCCGCGATGCCTTCGGCTACGACCCGTTCAGCGTGCCGATTTCAGGTGGCAGCTACCGGCATTATGGATTCCTGGACGCCATCGGCTTTGCGGTGCACAAGGACAATCCGATCGGAAGGCTTTCATTCGACCAGCTCGACGCCATCCTGTCGATCACCCGTCACCGCGGCGGTGCGCCGATCCGGACCTGGGGCGACCTGGGGCTCACCGGCGAGTGGGCGGACAAGCCGATCCACATCTATGGCATTGCGCCGTGGAACGGCTTCGAGGAATTCACCCGCCAGCGGGTGCTGAACTACAACGGTAACCGCGGTGAATGGCGCTCCGGCGTTGCCGCCCCGGGTGTCCCGAAGGATCCGGACGTCACCTGGGAGAGCACCGTCTTCAAGGTTGCCGAGCATATCGCCAACGACAGGTACGCCCTTGGCTACACCGGTTTGGCGTACGTGGATCAGCCGGTGAAGATGCTGGCCCTGTCCGATCACAACAACGGCCCGGTATACGCGCCGACCTATGAGAATATCGCCACTGCAGACTACCCGCTGAGCCGGCTGATCTATCTGAACTTCAACCGTGACCCGCAGCGACCGGTGAACCCAATCTTCGCGGAGCTCCTCCGCCTGATCCTCAGCGAACAGGGCCAGCAGCTCGTCAGAGCCCAGGGGATCTACCTGCCGCTCCGGTCCGAGCAGGTAGTCCGAAGCAGAGAGATGCTCCGCTAATCGATCAACAATGGCCTTCCCGGCGTGCGGCAGCCGGGAAGGCCATTGTCGCGGTGTCGGGCCTACCGCCGCTGCGGCGGGCTGACCCTGTCGATCCCCCCATTCGGAGCTTCTAGGACCGCACACCTGAGAACCCGCACTTCTCCCCAGTACGGGTCCTCGGTGTGCCGGGCCGGCGGTGGGTCAGTAGACGGTCACGCCGTAGGCGCTGGCCGCCTCCGGGACGGGCTGGTAGAAGGTGGTGCCGCCGGACCGGCAGTCACCGCTGCCGCCGGAGGTGATGCCCAGTGCCTTGGTGCCGTCGTAGAGCGGGCCGCCGGAGTCGCCCGGCTCGGCGCAGACGGTGGTCTGGATCATGCCCTTCACCGTGCCGCTGCCGACGTAGCGGACCGTGACGTTCAGGGCGGTCACCGTGCCGCTGTGCGTGCCGGTGGTCGAGCCGGTGCGCTTGACCGCTTCACCGACGAACGCGTTCGCGGCCGTGTAGCCGCCCGGGTGGGTCAGCGACGTGTTGTCGTAGCGGACCAGGGCGTAGTCGTTGCCGGGGAAGCTGGAGCCGACGGTCGGGCCGATGAGTGTGGTCTGGCTCGAGTTGGTGTACCAGGTGTTGGCCACGTCGCCGCAGTGCCCGGCGGTGAGGAAGTAGTAGGTGCTCCCCTTGACCACGTTGAAGCCGAGGGAGCAGCGGTAGCCGCCGCCGTAGATGGCGTTGCCGGCCGACAGCAGCGGCCGGAAGGTGCCCCGGGCCCGGTCGACCCGGATCGCGCCCGCCTGGGCACCGGCGCTCTTCTTGAGCGTGGCGAGTTCGGCGGCGGAGACGCTCTCGTCGGCGGTCACCACGACCCGGCCGGACGCCTTGTCCACGTGCCAGGCGATGCCCTCCACTCCGGAGGCGCCGACGGCGGCCTCGACCCGGGCGAGCTGGTCGGCGGCGTAGGTCTGCGGGGCGGCCGAGGCGGCGCCCGGCACGGTGAACGCGCCGGCGGCCACCAGGCCGACGGCCGCGGCGAGCAGTGGGGTGAGTCGGCGGATTCTCACGGTCTCCTCCTAGGAGGGTGCTGGCCGCCGGTTGCGTCGGCGCCTGGGGACGTCGCCGGGGAGCGCGTCGGGGTTGACCTCGGCGAACGCTTCAGCCGCGAGTATCCATCCGTGTCGATGCACATTGCAAGGGGTCGATCGCCGACGGATCACCGCTGGTTAGGGTGGAACCGGGGAGGTGGGCGATGACGCCGGAGATGACTGGGACGCTGCTGGCCGGGCTGGAGGCGGCGGTCCCCGGCGGGGTGCGGACCCGGGCCGCCGACCGGCTCCGGCTGGCCCACGACGCCTCCCACTACCTGCTGCACCCCCGCGCGGTGGTCACCCCGACCGACGCCGACCAGATCGCCGCGCTGCTGCGACACAGCCGGCAGACCGGCACGCCGCTGACCTTCCGCTCCGGCGGCACCAGCCTCAGCGGGCAGGCGGTCAGCGACCAGCTCCTCGTCGACACCCGCCGGCACTTCCGCGGGCTGGCGGTGCTCGACGACGGCCGCCGGGTCCGGGTGCAGCCCGGGGTGGTCCTGCGGCAGGTGAACAACCGGCTCGCCCCGTACGGCCGGCGGCTCGGGCCGGACCCGGCCAGCGAGTCCGCCTGCACGGTCGGCGGTGTGGTCGCCAACAACTCCAGCGGGATGACCTGCGGCACCGAGTTCAACACCTACCGGACGCTGGAGTCGCTGCTGCTGGTGCTGCCCAGCGGCACGGTGCTGGACACCGGCGCCCCGGACGCCGACGCCCGGCTCCGGGCCACCGAGCCGGAGCTGCACGCCGGCCTGCTGCGGCTGCGCGACCGGGTCCGCGGCAACCCCGACTCGGTGCGCCGCATCCGCGCCCAGTACGCCATGAAGAACACCATGGGGTACGGCGTGAACGCCTTCCTCGACCACGACTCGCCCGCGGACCTGCTCACCCGCCTGGTGGTCGGCAGCGAGGGCACCCTCGCGTTCGTCGCGGCGGCCACCTTCCGCACCGTACCGGCGCACCGGCACGCCGCGACCGGCCTGCTGGTCTTCGACACCCTGGCCGCCGCGATGGCGGCGATGCCGGCGCTGGTGGCCGCCGGGCCGGCGGCGATCGAGCTGCTCGACGCCGCCGCGCTGCGGGTCGCCCAGCGCGACCCGAAGGCGGACGCCGCGCTGCGCGGCCTCGCGGTCCGCGACCACGCGGCGCTGCTGGTCGAGTGGCAGGAGTCCGACCCGGACGCGCTCGCCGAGCGGGTGGCGGCAGCCGGACCGGTGCTGGCCGAGCTGCCGCTGACCACCCCGGCCCGGCTCAGCGGCGAGGCGGCCGCCCGCGCCGCACTCTGGCACATCCGCAAGGGCCTGTACGCGGCCGTCGCCGGCGCCCGTCCCTCGGGCACCACCGCCCTGTTGGAGGACATCGCCGTCCCGGTGGCGGCACTCGCCGACACCTGCGCCGCGCTCGCCGACCTCTTCGACCGGCACCGGTACGAGGAGAGCGTGATCTTCGGCCACGCCAAGGACGGCAACCTGCATTTCATGCTCAACGAGCGGTTCGCGCACGGCGGGGCCCCGGCCCGGTACGCCGACTTCACCGAGGAGATGGTCGATCTGGTCCTCGGCCACGGCGGCACGCTCAAGGCCGAGCACGGCACCGGCCGGGTGATGGCCCCGTACGTGCGGCGCCAGTTCGGCGACGAGCTGTACGCGGTGATGCGCGAGGTGAAGACGCTCTGCGACCCCGACGGGGTGCTCAACCCGGGGGTGCTGCTCAGCGACGACCCCGACGTCCACCTGCGGCACCTGAAGACCGTGCCCACGGTCGAACCCGAGGTGGACCGCTGCGTCGAGTGCGGCTACTGCGAGCCGGTCTGCCCCAGCCGCGACCTGACCACCACCCCACGACAGCGGATCGTGCTGCGCCGGGAGATCGCCGCCGCCCGCGCCGACGGCGACCTCGCGCTGGCCCGGGAGCTGGCGGACGCCTACGGCTACGACGCGGTCGACACCTGCGCGGTCGACGGCATGTGTGCGACCGCCTGCCCGGTCCTCATCAACACCGGCGACCTGGTGAGACGGCTGCGCAGCGACCGCACCGGCAGCGTGGCGCAGGCTGGTTGGCGCGGGGCGGCCAACCGGTGGGGCGCGGCCACCCGGGGCATGGCCCGCGGCCTGGACCTGGCCGGCGCGCTGCCGCCCGCGCTCCCCGAGGCGGCCACCCGCGCGGCCCGCGCCGTGCTCGGCGCCGACCGGGTCCCGCAGTGGCGACGCGACCTGCCCCGTGGTGGCCAGGTCCGCCGGCCGCGCCCGGTCGACGAGCCGGACGCGGTTTTCGTCCCGTCCTGCCTGGGCACGCTCTTCGCCCCCGCCGAGGGCGGGTCGGGTGTCGCCGCCGCCGTGCTCACCCTGGCCGAGCGGGCCGGGTTGCGCCTGCTCGTGCCGGACGGGGTGGCCACCATGTGCTGCGGCACACCCTGGTCGTCCAAGGGCCTCACCGCCGGCTACCAGCGCGTCCACGACCGGGTGCCGCCGGCGCTGCGGGCGGCCAGCCGCGACGGGGCGTTGCCGGTGGTCAGCGACGCGGCCTCCTGCACCGAGGGCTTCGCCAAGCTGCTCGCCGACGCCGGCCCGCTGCGAGTGGTCGACGCCGTCGCGTACGCCGCCACGGAGCTGCTGCCCCGGCTCACCGTACGGCGCCGGCTCGGCGCCCTCGCGCTGCACCCGACCTGCTCGTCGACCCGGCTGGGGCTGGACGAGGCGCTGCTCTCCGTGGCCCGGGCGATCGCCGACGAGGTCGTGGTTCCGGACGGCTGGCAGTGCTGCGGCTTCGCCGGGGACCGCGGGCTGCTGCACCCGGAGCTGACCGCCGCAGCCACCCGCGAGGAGGCGGCCGCCGTGTCCGCCCGACCCTTCGACGGGTACGCCTCGGTCAACCGGACCTGTGAGATCGGAATGGCCCGGGCGACCGGGCAACCGTACCGCCACCTGCTCGAACTCCTGGCTGACGCGACGGCCTGAAGCCTCCGTCCGGCCGCCGAGGCCGGGCGCGCAGGTCGACCATCGGTGGCGGGTAGCATTCCGCGGCGTGCTGCGGAGTTGGTGGATGGCCAGCGTGATGCTGGCGTGCGGGGTGCTCGTCGCGGTCACCCAGGACACGCCCGGGCTCGCGGTGACCCAGTTCCTGATCTTCCTGGTGCTGGCGGCCCTGTTCTCCCCGCTGGTCTTCCCGCGGTCGCTGCCGGCCGGGCAGGCGCAGCAGCGCAGCGCCCGGGACGGCCGGCCGGTCGTCTACTGGCGGCCCGGCTGCCGGTACTGCCTGCGGCTGCGGCTCCGGCTCGGCCACCGGGCTGGCGGGGCGTACTGGGTGAACATCTGGCGTGACCCGGCCGGGGCCGCGGCGGTCCGGGCGGTCGCCGGCGGGGACGAGACGGTCCCGACCGTCGTGGTGCGTGGCGAGGCGGTGGTGAACCCGGAGCCGGCCTGGTTGCTGCGGCGGCTGACGCCGTAGCGGATCGTGGCTGCACCGGGTCAGGTCCGGCCGCCACCTGCCGAGAGCAGTTTGACGCGGTGTCGGACGGGGCCGGTGAGGAGCCAGGCGGCGAGGACGGCGGCGGCGATTCCGGAGACCAGGAGGGGGAGGGTGCCGTCGTGACCCCAGGCGAATCCGGCCCAGAGGCCGGCGACCAGGATCGCCAGGCCGGTCAGTCCCTGGAACAGGCCCTGGCCGGTGCCCTGTTCGTGGCGGGCCAGGAGGCCGGAGATCCAGGCTTTCCCGACGCCGTCGGTGAAGGCGGTGAATCCGCCGTAGGCGGCCAGGAGCAGCCACGCCGCGGTGTGGGAGTGGGTCAGACCGAGCCCGGTGTAGGCGAGGGCGAAGAGAATCAGGCCGGCGCCGAAGACCGTGCGGGGTGACAGCCGATCGGCGACGACCCCGGCCGGATAGCTGAGCATGGCGTAGACCGCGTTGTAGGTGACGTAGGCGCCGATGACCGCGGGGACGGAGAAACCGATCTCGTGCAGGCGGAGGAGCAGGAGTGCGTCGGGAAAGTTGACCAGGCTGAACAGCGCCAGTACGCCGACCACCCGCCAGTAGCGGTTGGGCAGGTGCCGTGGGTGCCAGCCGCCGGTGCGGTGGCGGCGGCGGGGTGGCTCGCGGACCGCGACGACCAGGATGGCGCTGGCCACGGCGGGCACCACGGCGATGACGAGCAGCGGCCGGATGTGGTGGTGCAGCAGTTCGTAGCCGGCGAGACCGATGAGCGGTCCGATCACCGCGCCGGCGGTGTCCATCGCCCGGTGGAAACCAAAGGCCCGCCCTTTCGCGGTTTCCGGCACGCCGGTCGCGATCAACGCGTCCCGGGGTGCACCCCTGATGCCCTTGCCCAACCGGTCGACGCTGCGACCGGCGAGGACGATCGGCCAGACGGTGGCGGCGGCGATGGCGACCTTGCCGAGCGCGGCGAGCCCGTACCCGAGGCCGATCATCGGGCGGGCCCGGAACCGGTCGGCGACCCGGCCGCTGACGACCTTGCTCAACGCGGCCGTGCCCTCGGCGATACCCTCCACCGCACCCACCACGGCAGCGGGCGCCCCCAGCACAGTGGTCAGGAAGATCGGCAGGATCGGGTACAGCAACTCCGACGCGGCGTCCTGCAGCAGCGACACCCCGGACAGGACCTTCAGGTTCCGGGTCAACCAGGAACCAGCGGGCTGACCAGCGGCGTTGGGCTCAACGGGCGGCTGCTCAGTCACCCCTGTCACCCCCGACCTGCGCGGACTCTGCCGTCAACGGTGGCAGACCGGGGACGGCGGCGGGGCCGATCCGGCACCCCGGCCCACCGCGTTCGCCGCGCTGGCCCTCGTCGTCGCGGCCGCCGGTCAGCGCCCAGGGCGGGCTGGGCCCCGCGACCGACCGGTCGCGGGGCCCCGTCGGCGTCACCAGCTGGTGGGCTTGCCCTTCTGGTAGAGCCACACGTCGAAGAAGGCGTCGAGGTCCTGCCCGGACTCCTTCTCGGCCAGGGCGATGAAGTCGGCCGTGGTGGCGTGGCTGTAGCGGTTGCTCGCCGCCCACTCGCGCAGGATGCGGAAGAAGGTGTCGTCGCCGACCTTGCCGCGCAGCGCGTGCAAGGTCATCGCACCCCGGTTGTACGGGATGCTGCTGAACATGTCCACGGGGCCCGGGTCGGCGAGGACGGTCTGCCAGAACGACGACGAGGCGGCCCGCCCGTAGTTGCTGCTGCTGTTGAAGGTCTGGCTCACCGACGCGCCGCCGTTGTACTCGGTGTACATCCACTGGGCGTAGGTGGCGAAGCCCTCGTTGAGCCAGATGTCCGACCAGCGCTCCGGGGAGACGCTGTCGCCGTACCACTGGTGGGCCAGCTCGTGGGCCATGGTGCCGACGCTCGCCGTGCTGGAGAAGATCGGCTTGGTCTGGGTCTCCAGGGCGTAGCCCACGTTCGGGGCCCGGTCGATGATCGCCCCGGTGGAGGCGAACGGGTACGGGCCGAACTTCGAGGCGAAGAAGTCGATCATCTTGGGGATCTGCGCCACCGCGGCGGCCGAGCCGGCGACCAGCCGCGGGTCGACCGCGACGTACACCGGGATGCCGCTCGGCGTGGTCGACTCGGTGACCACGAAGTTGCCGATGGTGATGGTCGCCAGGTAGGTGGCCATCGGCTCGGTCGAGTCCCAGACGAAGGTGGTCCAGCCGTCCTTGGTCTCCTGGGAGAGGAGCTGGCCGTTGCCGACCGCGGTGAGGCCCTCCGGCACCTTCGCGGTGAACCGGAAGGTGGCCTTGTCGGTCGGGTGGTCGTTGGTGGGCAGCCAGGCCGGCGCGCCCTGCGGCTCCCCGGCCACGAAGACGCCGTCGTCGGTCGGCACCCAGCCCTCGATCGACCCGTCCGGGTCGGTGATCGGGCCCGGTACGCCGGCGTACTTCACCACCACGGTGAACGTCTGCCCGGCCTTGAGCTTCGGGCGCGGGGTGACGATCAGCTCCTGGCCCTCGCGGGTGAACTCGTGCGCGTGCCCGTTGACCGTCACCGAGGTGACGTCCGGACCGCGGAAGTCGAGGTTGAACCGGTCGAGGTCCTGGGTGGCGACCGCGGTGATCGTGGCGGTGGCGTCCATGAACCGGGTCGCCGGGTCGTAGGCGAAGTTGAGGTCGTAGTGCTGGACGTCGTACCCGCCGTTGCCCTGGTCAGGGAAGTACGGGTCGTGGACGCTCGCCGCACCGGCAGAGTAGCGCGGGGCACCGGGGTCGCCGGGTGCCGCGCCGGCCGCGTCCGGTGCCACCGCCGACCCGGCAGCCACCAGGGCGACCGTGGCCAGCGCGGCGCCGCGCAGGCGTGGGATGGTCATGGGGATCCTCTCTCCGGGAAAGCCAGGGCAGCGCTGGCCTTCAGTTGAGTAGGCCCTATCCACCCGCATCGACGCGAAGTCGTCAAGATCTACAGGCCAGCCTCGCCTTTCCGGCCCACCCGGTCTCGCCCGCCAGGAGGGCCTCCGGGACCGGGTGGCCGGGATCTCTGGCGGAACCGGGGCTGTCGTCGCCGGCGGTCGACCCTGGTCGCGGTGCCGCGGCAGGCCGCGCCGATGCCGCGCAAGGCGGCGGCCAAGCGACGCCGGCGGCGGGAGCCGGGTGCTGATCGGCCCCGCAGCCCGGATCCATCGGGATGGGTGGATGCCGGCCCGCCCGGTCAGCCGGGGACGCTGGCCAGGTAACGCTCGGCGGCGTCCGGCGTCATGAACCAGTCCCGGAAGTCGTTCGGGTCGCTGAAGCCGTTGGCGAAGCGGCGGGCGACCACCGGGTTCCCCGCGGCGGCGCCCAGGATCTGCTGCACGTGCGGCGGCAACGGTTGCAGCATCGCGTTGGTCCAGCCGGTGACCGCCTCGCCGGCGGCCGTCCAGAACCGCTCGAAGGTCTGCGTCATCCACTCCCGGTCGAACGGCCGGTCGCCGCGCTCCATGATTGACCCCAGGTACGAGTACGCGCACTTGGCCGCGGTATTGCTGCCCTGACCGGTGATCGGGTCGTTGGCGACCACCACATCGGCCATGCCGAGCACGAGCCCGCCCGAGGGCAGTTCGGCCACCGGGCGGCGGACCGTCGGGGTGTACCGGCCGGAGAGGGTGGCCCGGCCGTCGGTCAGCTCCACATCGCGGCACCGCTCGTAGACCCACGGGGTGTAGCGACGGGTCAGGTCGAGGGTGAGCTTGAGGTGCTCGGCCGGGTCGCGCCGTTCGGTCCACAGGTCCAGCGGGCCGCCGGGCACCGCCTCCCAGAAGAGGATCTCGCAGGGGCCGGAGTGGGTCAGCGCCGGGATGACGAACAGCTCACCCAACCCCGGAACGGCGTTGAAGCCGACGTGCGGCATCGGCAGCAGCGGGTCCGGGGCCATCCCGTGCACGTACGCCACGGCCAGCCCCCGCTGCGGCGTGTCGTAGACCGAGCGCTGCGGGTCCCGGTCGAAGACGGCCACCAGGTCGCCCTTGCCGGCGGCCACGACGGTTAGGTCGTAGCGGCCGAGCCGGGCCAGCCCGTCCAGGTCGGCGGTGGTCACCGTCTGGTAGAGCACGGTCCCGCCGCGCTGCTCGAACAGCTCCAGCCAGGCGGCCATCTTGATCCGCTGGTCGGTGCTCTGCGCCGGTTCGTCGATCGGGCACGGGATCCGCAGCGCCCGCTCGCCGGGCGGGGCGGACAGCGAGACCTGCAGCCCCTCGATCCGGGGGGCCAGGTCCTGCCACAGGTCCAGCCCGTACCGGCGTTCGGTGGCCAGCGCGGTGCCGAACATCGCCTGGGTGCTCATCACCCAGCCGCGGCGGATCTCGTCCGGCGTACGGGCGGACATGACGGTCACGTCGTAGCCCTCGGCGAGCAGGCTCAGGGCGAGCTGGAGCCCGGACTGTCCGGCCCCGACGATCAGGATCTTGCGCATCGTTCCTCCAGGTTGAGCTACCGGCCGGCGAGCGCGCCCGCGGTCGGCCGGGCGGTGCGGGACATGGTGTGTTCCACGACCGTCAGCAGCGCCCGCGCCACCGACGACGGGTCACGGGCGTCGCAGGCGGTCAGCGGTACGCCGGCGGGCAGCGCGAGCGCCTCGCGTGCCTCCTCGAGCGGGTGGTGCAGCACCCCGTCGAAGAGGTTCACGCAGACCACGAACGGCAGGTCGCTGTCCTGCTCGAAGTAGTTGACCGCCGGGAACGCGGCGGCCAGGTTCCGGGTGTCGGCGAGCACCAGCGCGCCGACCGCGCCCCGGCACAGGTCGTCCCACATCGGCCAGAACCGGGGCTGGCCCGGCGTGCCGAACAGGTACAGCACCAGGTCGGGGCCGATGGTCAGCCGGCCGAAGTCCATTGCCACCGTCGTGGTCTTCTTGTCGATCCCCGGGTCCATCCGGTCGACGGTCTCGCTGGCCGCGGTCATCCACGCCTCGGTGTTGATCGGCGGGATCTCCGAGATGGACGCGACGCAGGTGGTCTTGCCGACCCCGAAGCCGCCGGCGATGACGATCTTCGCCGAGGTCAGCAGGGGGGCGTCAGGCAAGCTTGCGGAGGCCATCGCGCAGTCTCTCCAGGAGGCGGAAGTCGACGTTGTGGTGGTCGGTGTGGATCAGCAGCCGGTCGGTGGCGGCCAGGTCGTCGACAACCACCCGGGTCACCCCCAGCGACATCCCGCAGACCGCCGAGAGTTCGGCCACGGAGCGGGCCGCCGGGCGGGCATGCTCGTACAGCGTCCGGGCCTCGGGCAGCAGCGCGGAGGCGAAGACGGCGTCGTAGTGCGGCACCGACACCAGGGTGTGCACCAGCAGCGGCTGCCGGGTGCGGGTCCGTCCGGCGGTCAGCACGTACGGCCGCACCTTCCAGTAGGTCATCGACATGATCTCCTTCGCCCCGGTCAGCCGGGCTGACCGGCGGTCATCCGGTGCAGCTCGTGGCGGACCTGTGGGGTGAGGGCGTGCCACACCGCGCCGACGAACTGGGTCATCTGGTACGAGACGACCCGCAGGTCGCAGCCGGGGGCGGCGGCGACCGCCAGGCCCGCCGACTCGCCGACCCGCATGAACAGCAGGTGCCCGCGGGGCAGCCGGACCGTCAGGTACTCGGAGGCGCCGAGGTCCAGCAGGGACGCGCTGCGGTCGGCCATGCTCAGCAGGCCCGCGGTCAGCGCGGAGAGCTGGTCCCCGAGGTCGCGGTTGACGCTGCGGGAGGCGGCGAGCTGGAGGCCGTCCAGGGACACCAGCATCGCGTGGGTGACCCCGGGTACGTCCTCGGCGAACTGACGGATCAGCCAGGCGCAGTCGGGCAGCCCCTGGCCGGTGGCCGCCGGGCCGGTGCGGCGGTATGCGTGGCTCATCGCTGCTGCCCTTCGTCGCTGGTGGTCCGGGCGTCGCTGACGCCGGCGGCGAAGGCCGCCGTCTCGTCCGGCCACGCCTCGGGTGGGGATCCGGCGCCGGGGTCGCCCGGGGGCGGGGGCGCCGCCGCGGGGTCGTCCCGGACGCTCGCCGGTACCCGCCGGGGCAGGCCGCCGGACGGCTGCGGTTCGGCGGCCTGGCCAGCCAGCGTGGCCAGGCGCACGGTCGGCGCGTGGGTGCTGTCCGGGGGCGTGGCCATCGGCGTACTCCAGGCTTCGGTGCCGCGTCCGGCAGGCGGGGGTGGCCAGGCCGGCGGCGGGGGGATGGGCACGCCGGCCTGGCCGGGTACCGGTCCGGGCGGGGGCGGCCAGACCGGCGACGGGGTGGCGGGGTCCGGGCCCGCCGGGGTGGGGATCTCGCAGAGCAGTGCGCCGGGGACCAGCACGGTCGCGGTGGTCCCGCCCGAGGGTCGGTTGGTCAGGGTGACCCGCAGCCGGTGGATGCCGGCCAGGTGGGCGACGACGGCGAGCCCGAGGTGGGCTGCGGGGTCGAGGGTGGCCGGGCTGAGCGGTCGGCCGCCGAGCAACGCGTTGAGCTGGACGACATGATCGGGGTGGAGGCCAACCCCGGCGTCCTCGATGCGCAGCAGGACGCTGCCGTCCTCGGTGATGAACGCCGACACGATCACCGGGGAGGTGGGCGGGGAGAACCGGGTGGCGTTGTCCAGCAGTTCGGTGAGCACCCGGATCACGTCGTCGGCGGCGAACTCGACCACCGCCAGGTCCAGCACGTGACCCATCCGGATGCGGGGGTAGTGCTCGACCGCCGAACTGGCCGCCCGGACGACGTCGACCAGGGTGACGGTCTGCGGGTTGGCGTCCTCGACCCGGCGGCCCAGCAGGACCTGGAGGTTCTCCGCGTGCCGCCGGATCCGGGTGTTCGCGTGGTCGATCCGGTAGAGCCGCTCCAGCCGGTCGGGATCCTGCTCGTCGGTCTCCATCGCCTCCAGGTGGGAACCCATCTGGTACGCCGACGCCATGATCCGCATCGCGAACTGCTCGCAGATCGCCGGCCAGGGACTGGGTGGCGGTTCGTCCGAGGGCGGTGGGGGCGGCTCGTGCGTCTCCTGTGGTGCGACGTCCCACTGCGCGACGGTCGGATCCAACCAGCGCGCCGCCCGCTGTCGCCAGGTGACCCGGCGTCGACCAACTGTGGACACTGGGGTGATGTCGGAGCTTCTCACGAAATTACCGGCCTGTCCGTGGTCGTCGGCTCTGGCATGGTGCAGCAGTCAACCATCGTTTGTGTGCCGATTGCAACGGACAAGGTCAACTTAGGGGGATTTTCCCGCCCGCCGCCGCGCAGCCACGAATGCTTGATCGGGTTCGAGGGCCGGAACGCAACAGCCGGATGGCGGATTTTCCCTCACGTCTCGGCCGGAAGTCAGCCGTCGTACGGCTGCGGCATGATCATGGGCGGGTCGTCGAGCGGGAGGAGACGGGTGGATGACGGTGGCGGTGCCTCACGGTGGGCGGGTGCTTTTCATCGGCGACAGCATCACCGACGCCGGCCGGGACCGGTCCGGTGGTGAGGACCTCGGCACCGGGTACGCGATGATGGCCGCGGCCTGGTTCACCGCCCGGCACCCCGAGCACCGGGTCAGCTTCCGCAACCGGGGGATCAGCGGCGACCGGGTACGCGACCTGCGCGTCCGCTGGGAGACCGACTGCCTGGCCCTCGCCCCTCAGGTGGTGTCGGTGCTGATCGGTGTCAACGACACCTGGCGGCGGTACGACCGGGACGACCCGACCAGCGTCGCCGAGTTCGCCCGCGACTACCGGCACATTCTCCAGGAGACCCGGCGGCTGGGTGCCCGCATCATCCTCGTCGAGCCCTTCGTCATCCCGCTCGACGACGCCCAGCGCGCCTGGCGGGAGGACCTCGACCCGAAGGTCGACGTGGTCCGCCGCCTCGCCGCCGAGTTCGACGCGACGCTGGTCGCCGTGGACGAGCTGTTCCAGGCCGCCGACGTCGACGACCGGGTGTGGACCCGCGACGGCGTGCACCCGACCCCGTTCGGCCACGCCCTGATCGCCCAGGCCTGGCTGCGGGCGGTCACGCCGACGGCCTGAGGGCCGGGCGGGGCGGGGCCGGGCCCTCGCCTCAGCTCGCCAGGTCCAGTTGGACGGTGGCGATCTCCCACGCCCGCAGCGGCAGTCGGACCAGGCCCTCCCCGTCGACCGGCAGGGCCTCGCCCGGCCGGCCGCGCAGGTCGGCCCGCCACGCGCCGCGTACGCGGCGGCCGGCTCCGATGACGGCGGCGGTGCCGCGGGTCGCCACCACCCGCAGCTCGACCCGGCCGTCCCGGTCCCGGACGCTGGTCAGCGTGACGCCGTCCCCGTCGACCGTCAGCCCGGTCACCGGCGCCGGCAGTCCGGCCGACGGATCACCGGTGCCCGGGAATGCCAGCAGTTCGTGCCGGTACGCCTCGGCCGCCGCCGGCACCCGGGCGGAGTCCCAGTCGCCCCGGAACGGCAGCACCGCCAGTTCGACGCTGCGCTCGCCCCGGCACTGGGCCTGCGGCGTGGGCAGCTGCGGGCCGGCGGGTTCGTCCCGCAGGGCGTGCCGGTTGCGGGACAGCATCCCGATCGCCCGCAGCACGGTGATCGCCAGCTCCCGGCCGGACTCGGTCAGCTCGTACTCGGTGGGCTGGGTCAGCAGCACCGCGAGCGAGCCCTCCGCACTCCCGGCCGCGACGAACCCGGAGGCGGGGAAGGTCGGCAGCGGGACCTCGCCGCCGCCGCCCTCGGCGGTCAACCCACGCTCGACGACCGCGAACTGGCCTTCGGCGTACGAGGAGCGGGCCGGCGCCGGCAGCGGCAGGTGCAGCCGGACCCGGTGGTCGTCGCAACGGTTGTCGAAGGCGAGCCGCAGCCGGGCGAACGGCTCACCGGCCCGGACCTCCACCCGGGTGGTCACCGAGACCGTTTCCCGCTCCACCCGGCGCGAGCCGGCGTCCACGTCCGCGCCGACCGGCCACCGGTACTCCCGGATCACGTCGAGCACGGCGACCACCGGGCCGTCGTGCACGACGACGGTACGCACCGCCCGGGGCTTGTCGACCAGTTCGTCGGCGACGGGTGGGGCGTAGTTGTAGCTGTCGCCCACGTCGCCGCCGTCGACGAGCCGGCCGACCCCGGCGACGCTGAGCCCGTCCGGGGTGGACAGTCGCAACGTGCCGTCCTCGGCGACCTCCACCCGCAGCAGACCGTTGTCGACGGTCCGGCCGGCCACCGTGACCGGCGTGCTGCCATCCCGCGCCGGGCCCGCCGGGACCGCTGCGGCGGCCGGGGTGCCCGGCGGCAGGGCGACCGGGCGGACCGCGGCGTGTCCCAGCGCGGGGACGTCCACCAGCGCGGCGACGGTCATCCGCGGGGCGGCGACGATGCGTACCCGCCACCGGTCCGGGCCGGTGGCCGCGGCGAGCGCGAGCCGGACGTCCTCGACGTCGAAGGCGGGGTCGCCGTGCCGGGCCACCTGGAAGGTCAGGGTGGCGTCGGCGGGGGACACCGACCAGGCGGTGATCTCCTGTCCGTACAGCTCGGTGCCGTGCACCCGGGTGAGGATCGCGGGCAGGTCGGCGGCCGGCACCACGTCGTCGGCGAGCAGCGTCCGTGCCTGGTCGAGGACCTGGGCCGGCGCGACCCTGCCGTCCGCGCCGGCCAGCCCGACCGGCCCGTCCGCCGGGGCCTCGACGTCCAGCCGTACCAGCGCCGTCCGGGCCGCGGGGGTCGGGTTGAACAGCAGGTACCCGTCGCGGGGCACCGCGCCGGCCAGCCGTGCCCCCACCAGGTCGCAGACCGCCCGCCCGAGCTGGTCCGCCTCGGCGAGCCGGGCGGCCACCTGCTCGGCGGTCTCGTCGCAGCCGCAGCCGGTCACCGAGTCGTGGCAGCTCGCGTCGATCAGCCGGGTCCAGGCCATGTCCAGGAACCGCTGCACGGACGGGTCGTGGTAGAGCGCGGCGAGCGGTTCGGCGTACCGCTCGACGCGCCGCTCGGCCCGGCCCATCGCCTGTTTGAGGTGGGCGCGTACCGAGATCACGCCGGGCAGGATGTTGGCCCGGGCGTGCGAACGCAGCTCGCCGGCCACCGTGGGCAGCCCGTCCACCGTGGTCGGCTGGGTGGCGAAGTACTCGGCGAGGGTGCCGAGCCGCAGTCGCACCCCGTCGACGGCCGCGGCGGCCAGCCGGTCCGGGGCGTCCGGGGCCGGCGCGGCGTGGTCGGTGCCGTACATCGCCAGGATCGGAGTGTCGTCGCCGGTGGACCGCCAGCCGCGCAGCCGCTCGGCCAGGTCGGTGGCCCTTCGGGTGACCAGTCGTGGGTCGTCCATCAGCCCGGCGGCGTTGCCGTAGCCGCCGGGCAGGTACTCGGTGCGGATCGTGGTGCCGTCCGGGGCCTGCCAGGCGAACGCGTGCGACCGGACGCGGTCCGGTACGCCCCGGAACACGCAGGCGTGGGCCAGCCCGGCGCCGGCCAGCAGCTGTGGCATCTGCGCGATGTGCCCGAACATGTCGGGCAGGTAGCCGACCGGCATGGCCCCGCCCAGCGCCGCGCTGCGGGCCAGCCCGCGCTCCAGGTTGCGGACGATGTTCTCCCCGGAGCAGAGGAACTCGTCGAGCAGGATCTGCCACGGCCCGACGGCCAGCCGGCCCGCCCGGACCAGCGTGATCACCTGCTCCCGGCGCTCCGGGCGTACCTCCAGGTAGTCGTCGACCGCGGCGAGCTGGCCGTCCAGGGTGAACCGCTGGCGTTCGTCGGTCGCCATCCGGTCGAACACCTCGTCGAGCAGCGCCACCAGCCGCAGCCGGAACCGCTGGAACGGCTCGTACCACTCCCGGTCCCAGTGGGTGTGTGGCACCACGATGATCTCGGTCAGCCGGTCCATCAGCTCGCCGCCTCTCCGCCGATCGCCGCCCCGGTCAGCTCCCCGTAGCGGCGTACCACCTGTTGGCTGGTGCGTAGGTCGGCCGCGCCCTCGGCGACGCCGGTCAGCGGGCGCGTACCCCCGGTCACCATCGCGTGGAAGGCGACCAGTTCCTGCTCGAACGCCTCGGTCACCGACCGGAACTGCGCTCGCCGCTCGCCGCCGGAGTGCCGGTCCACCGCGGTCAGCGTGGTCGGTGCGTTGAGCAGGTACGGCGACGGGAAGACCAGCTCCAGGGTGCCCCGGGCGTGGTGCAGGGTGACCGTCTCCCGGTAGGCCGGGCAGTCGGGCAGGTTGAGCCACCGGATGCCGTACCGGCCGCCGGCGGGCAGCCGGCCGGAGATCTCCACCGACGGCTCGGCCGGCCCGTCGGGCGTCAGCGGCCAGGTCGCCACGTGGTCCACCGTGGCCGGTGGCCCGGTGAACAACCGCAGCAGGGACAGGTCGTGCGAGATGCTGTTGATCAGGATCTGGTAGAGGGTGCGCGCCCCGGCGTCCCGGCCCACTGCGGCGTCGAGCAGCCGCGCGTCGGCCTCCCGCAGCCGCGCCTCCGCCGCGGCCGGCACGTCCCGCGGTGGCGGGGGCAGGTGGGCGAAGGCGAGCTGCTGCTCCCCGGCGGCGTGCAGGACGGTCACCTCGACCGCGTGCACCGCCGCCGCACCGCCGATCCCGTCCAGCAGGCGGGCGGCCTCGGCCACCGCCGGGTCGTACTGCTTCATGTAGCCCACCATCAGCGCCGCCCCGGTCAGCCGGTCCGTTTCGGCGAGGGTGTAGGCGAGCGGCTTCTCGCAGAGCACGGGCAGCCCCCGGTCCAGCGCCGCGGCGGCGAGTTCGCCGTGTGACCCGGAGGTCGCCAGCAGCACCGCGTCGCAGCCGCCGCCGTCCAGCAGGTCGGCCGCGTCCGCATACCTTCGGGCCGGTTCGACGCCGTACCGGTCGCCGAGTTCGGCCAGCCGCGCGGGGGACAGGTCGCTGAGCGCGACGACGTCGAACAGGTCGGCGCGGCGCTGCAGCAGGGGCAGGTGCACCGTACGGGCGATGACCCCCAGCCCGGCCACCGCGATCCGGATCCGCTTGCCCGGTTCGGTCATCGCCGCACCTCCGCCAACCAGCGCAGGTTGGCCCGCTGGTCGGCGCGGATCCGGTCCAGGTTCCGGCCCCGCTCGGGCGCGTCCTGCTCGATCACCAGCCAGCCGGTGTAGCCGGTCTCGTCCAGCCCGCGCAGCACCCCGGCGAGGTCGACGTCGCCGGCGCCCAGGGCGCAGAACCCGCCCGCGGCGACCACCTCGCCGAGGCCGCCGCCGGCGTCGCGGACCCGGCGGTGCGCGGCCAGGTCGGCGTCCTTGAGGTGTACCTGGCCGGTCCGGCCGGCCCAGCGGTGGACCGCCGCGACCGGGTCGCCGCCGGCCAGGGTCAGGTGCCCGGTGTCGAGGCAGATCGCCACGTCGGTCAGTTCCAGCAGCCGGTCGGCCTCCGCCTCGGTCTCCACGTCGGTGCCCAGGTGGTAGTGGAACACCGGCTCCAGGCCGCGGTCCCGGCACCGGTCGACGGCCTGCTGCACCCGGGCGGCAAAGCCCGGCCAGGCGGCGGCGGGCAGCGCCGAGGCCAGGTCCGGCGGGGTGCCGGGCCGGGCCATCCGGGCCGGGTTGGCGGAGCAGGCCAGGGTGGGCCGGGGCGCGAAGCGCGGGTCGTCGACCGGCGCGGCGGTGAACACGTCCAGGGCCGCGTCGAGCTGGGCCAGGTCCGCGGTGAACCCGTCCGGGTCGGCGAAGCGCAGGTCGACCCAGCCGCCGGCGAGCCCGACGCCGGCCGTGGCCAGCCGGCGGGTGAGCACCTCGCCGGTCCCGAGGTAGCCGATCGGCCCGGAGTCCACGCCGGTATAGCCGTCGGTGGCCAGCGACGCGAGCAGGTCCTCCGGACCGACGTCCGGGTCGGTCGCCTGGTAGATGCCGTAGTTGACCGGGGCTCCGGCCACTCTGGTGCGTCCGGTCAGCTGCACAGTGCGATCACCTCCATGCGGTGGGATTCCAGGACGTGCAGCCCGTCCGCGGCCGGCAGCAGGCACCGGTCACCGCGGACGACCCGGTGCCGGCCGTCCGGGTAGCCGAGCAGCGCGCCGTCCGCGTCGAGCGCCAGCAGCTCGTCGCCCAGGCGCAGCAGCCGGGGCGCGTCGGGCCCGGCGGAGACGGCGGTGCGACCGGCGGCCAGCGCGGCGCGGACGGCCGCCTCGTCGGTGGGGTCGCCGTCGACGAGCACCCAGGTGGTCGGCGCACCGGGCAGCGCGTCCGCGCCGGGCCGGTGGAAGTCGCTGCCCCCGACCGGTACGACGTCCGGCCGCCACGCCTGCGCCCAGGCGAGCGGGGCGCCCCAGGTGCGGTCCCACCAGCCGGAGTGCCACACCTCGGCGAGCCGGGTCCGGGTGGTGAGCGGCTGCCGCCAGGCGCAGTCGCCGCCGAGCGGGTGGTTGACCGACATCAGCCCGCCGGCCCGCTCCGCGGTGGCCAGCCACTCGTCCGGCGGCTGCCGGAAGTCGACCCAGCCGACCGGGCCGAAGACGTTGGCGTGCCCCCGGTCGGTGGTCACCTCCTGCCCGGGCACGAGCGTGATGCCGTAGCGGGCCGAGGCGGCGGGCAGCCAGGGGTGGTGGCTGACGGTGTTGTGGTCGGTGACGGCGAGGAAGTCCAGGCCCCGCGCGGTGGATAGGGCGGCCAGTTCGTCGACGGTGTACGCGCCGTCGCTGTGCACGGTGTGCGCGTGCAGGTCCCCGGCGAGCCACCGCCGCCCGTCCACCTCGGGCAGCGCGGGGCGGGGCGGGCGTTCCGGCCGGGGCGGCGGCGCGGGCGCGGCCGGCGGGGCTGGGGAGCGGGTGCTGGTGGTGGCGGTGACCTCGTAGGGCAGCCCGTCGGGCGGGATGCGGTGCAGCCGGAGCAGCACCTGCCATTCGCCGGGCTCCAGCTCGCCGGGCAGATAGCCGGGGGTGGCCCAGTCGGCGGTGATGGTCCAGCCGTCGCGGGCGCCGCCCGACCAGCCGCGGAAGCCGGCCGGCCCGAGGCAGCCGAGGTCCAGCACGCCCGCGTCGCGGGGGTGGTCGAGGCGTACGGTCAGCGCGGCGGTGCCCGGGGCCACGGTGACCGGAAGGGCGCGCATGATGCTCTCGGCGCGGTCCCGCAGCGTCCACCTGCCCCGGTGCGTCACCATGTCAGGCGTCCGCCGCGACGCCGGTACGCGGCACCGGCACCGGTGGCGCCGCCGCGCCGGTGACCAGCTCGCCGTCCCGGTAGACCAGGGTGCGCCCGGGGCGCGGCACCACCCAGCCGGTGTCGCCGGGCGCCGGTTCCCGCCCCTCCGGCACCACGACCTGCACGCTGGTCGCCCCGCCGTCCCCGGCCGGCACGTCCAGCGACACCAGGGAGAAGCTGCCCAGGTTCTCCACCACCACGACCTGGCCGGTGAGGGCGTCGGGGACGGGCTCGGGGGAGTGGTCGAGGTATTCGGGGCGGACCCCGTAGACCACCTGTTCGCCGTCGGTCAGCCGGCCACGGACGTCCTCGGGCACCGGCAGCCGCACCCCGGCGACGGCCAGCTCGTCGCCGTGCACCCGGGCCGGGACCAGGTTCATCGGGGTGGAGCCGATGAACCCGGCGACGAAGGTGTTGGCCGGCCGGCGGAACACCTCGGTCGGGGTGCCGACCTGCCGGATCCGGCCGCCTTCCATCACCGCGATCCGGTCCGCGAGGGCGAGGGCCTCGGCCTGGTCGTGGGTGACGAAGACGGTGGTGACGCCGAGTTCCCGTTGCAGCCGCTTGAGGAACGTCCGCGCCTCCAGCCGCAGCCGCGCGTCCAGGTTGGACAGCGGCTCGTCGAGCAGGAACACCTGCGGGTGGCAGGCCATCGCCCGAGCGAGGGCGACCCGCTGCTGCTGGCCGCCGGAGAGCTGCCCGGGCCGGCGGTCGAGCAGCGCCGACAGGCCCAGTTCCTCGGCGGTGCCCGCCGCCTTGTCGTGCCGGGCGGCCCGGCCGACCTTCTTGATCCGCAGCGGATACGCGATGTTGTCCCGCACGGTCATGTGCGGGAAGAGCGCGTAGTCCTGGAAGACCATCGCCACGTCCCGCTGCCCCGGAGGCAGGTTGGTCACCACCCGGTCGCCGATGCGTACGCTGCCGGCGGAGGCGAGCTCCAGGCCGGCGATGGTGCGCAGCAGGGTGGTCTTTCCGCAGCCGGACGGGCCGAGCAGGGCGAAGAACTCGCCGTCGGCGATCTCCAGGTCGAGGGCGTCCAGGGCGCGTACCCCGTTGGGGTAGACCTTGGTCAGCTCGCGCAGGGTGATGGCGGACATCAGCGCTTGATCCCTCCGTGGAAGCGGAACCCGTACCTGCTGCTCACGAAGACGAACATCAGCGCCACCGGCAGCGAGTAGAGCAGCGAGAAGGTGGAGAGCAGCCGCAGGTCGGCCTGCCCGCCCTCCGTGTAGAGGGTGTACATGATCACTGCGGCGGGGGCCTTGTCCGGGCCGCGCAGCAGCAGGAACGGCACGAGGAAGTTGCCCCACACGTTCGCCACCGCCCATACGCCGACGGTGGCCAGCCCGGGGCGGACGACCGGCACCACGATGTGCCGCATGATCTGCAGGGCGCTGGCGCCGAAGACCCGCGCCGACTCCTCGTACGACATCGGCGTGGCGTCCATGAAGTCCTTGAGGATGAAGATCGCCGCGGGCAGCAGGCCGCCGGTGAGGACCAGGATCACCCCGAGCCGGGAGTCGATCAGGTTGAGCCGGAACGCCAGCTCGAACAGCGGCACCATGGTGGCCGTGCCGGTCACGATGGACGACAGCAGCAGCAGGCCGTAGAGCAGCGCGTCGCGCCCCGGCACCCGGACCCGGCTCAGCGCGTACGCGGCCAGCGCGGCGAAGACCACCACCAGCACGGCGGTGCCGCCGGCCAGCCACACCGAGTTGACCAGCGAGGTCAGCGCGTACGGGTTGTCCAGCAGGGTGCGGAAGTTGTCGAGGGTGAACCGCGGCAGCGAGGTGCCGATGGTCGGGGTGTCGTCGAACGGGGCGGTGGCCAGCCAGAGCAGCGGCAGGGCGAAGAAGGCGAGCACGAGGCAGAGGAAGACGTAGCGCCCGACGCGGGCCACCAGGTGCCGCACCGCCGCCCGCGCCGCGAGGTCGGTCCGGGCCTCGTCCGCCAGGTCCGCGCTCACAGCAGCACCTTCGTTCGCGACTGCGGGGCTCGCAGAACCGGCTCACTCCTCGCGCTCACAGCAGCACCTTCGTTCGCGACTGCGGGGCTCGCAGAACCGGCTCACTCCTCGCGCTCACGCCCGCTCCCTTCGCCGGCCCAGCATGCGCAGGTAGATCAGCGCGATGACCAGGTTGATCAGCAGCATGATGAACGAGATCGCGGCGCCGAAGCCCAGCTCGCCGCCGGAGAGCGCCACCTTGTAGACGTAGACCGCCAGGATCTCGGAGCGCTGCTCGGGCCCGCCGGCGGTGATCAGGAACGGGGTGAAGTCGTTGAACGTCCAGAGGCTGATCAGCAGCAGGTTGGTCAGCACGTGGCCGCGGATGCGCGGGAACACCACGTCGCGCAGCTGCTGCCAGGTGGACGCGCCGGCCAGCCGGGCGGTCTCCAGGTGCGAGCGGGGCACGTTCTCCAGCGCGGCGGCGTAGAGCATCATCGAGAACGCGGTACCGCGCCAGGTGTTGAAGATGATGATCGACAGCATCGGGTGGTCGAGCAACCAGGCCATGCCGGGCGTGCCCATCAGGGCGTTGAGGGTGCCGGCGTCCCGGTCGAGCAGGGCGATCCAGAGGAACGCGACGACCGAGCTGGGCAGGATCCAGGACAGCAGGATGAACGCCTCGACCACCCGACGCAGTGGACCGCGCCGGTCGCGCAGCGCGAAGGCGATCGCGAAGCCGAGGCCGGCCTGACCGAGCACCGCCGAGCCGAGCACGAACTGCAGGGTCAGCAGCAGCGACGTGCGGAAGCGCTCGTCGGTCAGCGCCTTGGTGTAGTTGTCCAGACCGACGACCTCCGGATGGGCCGCGGCCAACCCGGTGAGCCGGTAGTTGGTGACGCCGAGGTAGATCGTCCAGGCGGCCGGCACCACGAGGAAGAGCAGGATCAGCACCATGCTCGGGACGAGGAACCCGGCGGCGCGGGCACGGCCCAGCCCGGCGGCGTCGGGGGCGGGGGAGGCGCCCGTCGCCGGGCGCGCTCCCTCGACCGTCTCGTCAGGACGAGACGTTACCCGGACCACCGACGATCCCCTCGACCTTTTTTCGGTACGCCGAGGCCGCCTCGTCGGCAGTCTTGCCCGACGCCGCGGCCGCGGTCGCCTCCTGCAGCGCCACCGACACCTGCGGGTAGACCGCCAGCGGCGGCCGGTACGCGGTCAACGGCAGCACCTTCTCGGCGACGAAGTTGAGCATCGGGTCGCCGGCCAGCACCTCCTTGTTGACGTCGGCCCGGGAGGTGATCCGCGCCGCGCCGGCGAGCTGGGCCTTGGTGGCCTCGGCCGAGTGCATGAACGCGAGCAGCTCGAACGCCTGCGACGGGTACTTCGAGTTCGGGTTGAGCACGTCGACGCCGCCGCCGGACATGCTGACGAAGTCCTGCCCCCGGATGCCCGCGCCGGGCTGCTTCGCCGGGATCATCGCGTACCCGACGGTGCTGTCCCGGTCGGGCATCTTCGCGGTGCCGTCCTTCGGGTTGATGACGCTGCGCCAGAAGTAGTCGCCCTCGGCCAGGATGCCGATCTTTCCGGCGGCGAACTCCTCGAAGGACTTGTCCCGCCCCTTGGCCTCCTGCTGGAGCTTCGGGTCGCCGAGACCGCCACCGTAGACCTTGGCGTAGAAGTCGAGCACGTCCTTGACCGGCTGGTTGGCGCCGGCCCACTTGCCGTCCTTCCAGATCTCCCCGCCGGCGCCGACCAGCAGCGGCAGCGCGCCCTGCATGGTGGTCGCCTCGCCCATCGCCGTGCCGGCGTTGATCTGGATCGGGGTCACCCCGGGCAGCGCCTTGAGCTTCGTGCCGGCGTCCAGGATCTCCTGCCAGCTCTTCGGCTGCCAGTCGGCGGGCAGGCCGGCCTGGGCGAACAGCTTCTTGTTGAAGTAGAGCACCCGGCCGTCGGTGCCCTGTGGAATGCCGTAGCGCTTGTCCTCGAACGTGCCCAGGCCCTGCACGCTCTCCGGGATCTGCGACCAGCCGTCCCACGAGTCGGCCTGGCCACCGGCCACCTCGGACAGCGGCTTGAGGTAGCCGGCCTGCACGAACTCGCCGACCCAGATGCCGTCGACCGAGATGACGTCGGCACCGCCCTTGGACCGCAGGTCCAGGGCCAGTTTGGTCTTGTACTGCTCGTCATCGACGCCGCTGGGCACGAACGACACCTTGGCGGTGACGCCCTTGGCCTTCTGGGCCTCGATGAACCGGGGGATGACCCACTTCTCGATCCACTCCGCACCGGTGGCGTTCTTGCCGCCGGCGATGGCATTGGCGGCGATGGTGAGGGTGATGTTCTTGGCGTCCTTGCCGGCGGGCTCCGAGCCGCCACCGCAGGCCGTGGCGGCGAGGGTGATCGCGGTGAGCGTGGCGAGCACGGCCGGGACGCGTCTCGGCGTGACTGACATGGGCTGTTCCCTTCGCAAGAAGTGACTTCGAAGAGACTCGCGGGTCGCCCCGCCGGCCGCAGGTCCATGCCGGCGGTGCATGTCGGCCACAATGTCATGACAGCCTGACGACGTAAATACCTATCACTGGAAATGAACGAGAAACCCGGGGTTCACCGCTCGGCGACAGTCACCTCCAGCGCATACCGGGAGGCCCGGTAGAGGTGCTCGCCGTACTCGACGTGCCGGCCCTGGTCGTCGTACGCGGTGCGGGTCATGGTCAGCAGCGGGGCGCCGCGCCGCTCGCCGATCATCTGCGCCTCCGCGGCCGTCGCCGCCCGGGCCCCGATCCGCTGCTGGGCACTGCGGATCCGCACCCCGGCCGCGCGCAGGATGGCGTAGAGGCCCCGGGCCTGCAGGACGTCCAGAGTGAGCCGGACCGGGTCGAGGGGAAGCCAGTTCTCCATCACCGCCAGGGGTTCCCCGTCGGCGAAGCGAAGCCGGCGCAGGTGCTGCACCGGGCTGTCGGCATCCACCCCGAGCGCCGCCGCCACCTTGGCCGGGCAGCCCACAGTCGAAAGTTCCAACACCGACGTGGACGGTTGCCGCCCGGCCCGGGCGAGGTCGTCGTGCAAGCTGGTCAGCTCCACCGCCCGGCGGACCTCGCCCCGGACGACCTGGGTGCCCACGCCCCGCCGACGCACGATCAACCCCTTGTCCACCAGGTGCTGGATGGCCTGCCGGACGGTGGGCCGGGACAGCCCCAGCCGGTCGGCGAGCTGCAACTCGCTGTCCAGCCGGTCGCCCGGTGCCAGGTCACCACGCTGAATCGCGGCGGCGAACTGCTCGGCGACCTGGAAGTAGAGCGGGATCGGGCTGCTCCGGTCGACGACGATCTCGGGGCTGGTCACGGGGGACCTCCTCGTCACGGCTGTCCAGGGGTCCGGGGATGGGCGCCACTGTACCGAAGCGGTCACCCGGTGAAGCCGGCGGATGTCAGGACAATACATTGACACAACTCGCGGTCACGGTTACCAGTCAATGACCAGGAGCGAGCCGACGATCGCTGACCCCGTCCCCATCACGGGTCTGGGTAAGGTCGTCCGCATGGCTGACGCAGTCGTGATTCCCGGCGGTATGTTCGGACCGGGTGCGCCCCTGCTCATGTATGCCGGCGACGTGGCGGAGCAGCGGGGCGCAACGGTGCACCGATACTCCTGGTCCCAGGAGTATCGGAGGCCAGATGAGCCAGCAATCGAGGGGTGGGTCAGCGGCGAGGTCGCCCCGCTGATCGACACTGTTGGCGGTCGCCCACTGCTGGTCGCCAAGTCCCTCGGCACGAATGCGGCAGCGATTGCCGCCGAAAGATCCCTGCCCGCCGTGTGGCTCACGCCCTTGCTCGCCCTGCCGTGGGTGGCTGACGCGTTGGGCCGTGCGACCGCACCGTTCCTCCTCGTGGGTGGCACCGCCGACAAGGTGTGGGACGGTGACCTCGCCCGCCGGCTGTCACCCCACGTGCTGGAGGTGGAAGGAGCGGATCACGGGATGTACGTACCCGGCCCGCTCACGGAATCCATCGCGGTGCTCAGCCGAGTCGTGGTCGCCGTGGAAGAGTTCCTCGACGTGATCGGCTGGCCAGGCTGACCAGCTTGATCAAGCATCCCGGGTGTGCCGGGTCAGGCCGCGGACGTGATCGCCAACGGCGACTGGTCGGGCTGCGGCTGCCACGGCGGTGGCGGGGACGACTCGGCGGACCGTCCAGCCGACGTCTCCGGTCCGTCCTGGTGGGCGGCCGGCTCGGCAGTGCCGGTACGAGGTGCGGCCTGTGCCGCTCGCAGCCCCATCTGCGCGCTGTGCCACGGGGCGCAGGGCCAGGCCGCGCCGAAGCAGCTGCCGTTGTCGCAGGCGCTGTGCTCGTCCGGCTGGTGGGTGTCGGCCACCGCGGCGGCGAGCCGCCACAGCAGCGGGTCGGTCACCTCGGCCGGACGGTCGTCGCGGTCTGTGCTGGCATCGGACATGGTCGGGTCCCCCTCTTCAAGCGGGCCTCATCCTTTCCGGTCCGATCCTCCGCCAAACCTGCGAGCTGCAAATTTGTGCCGCGCCCCACCCCGCGCAGGTCCGCGCGGCGAGGCATAGGCTGGGCGCCGTGGCAAGGTACTACGACCTGCACCCGGACAATCCGCAGCCGCGGACCCTGCGGCAGGTGGTCGACCTGATCCGGGACGACGGGTTGATCGCCTACCCCACCGACTCCTGCTACGCCTTCGGCTGCCGGATCGGCAACCGAGGCGGCCTGGACCGGATCCGGGAGATCCGCCGGCTCGACGACCGGCACCACTTCACCCTGGTCTGCCGCGACTTCGCGCAGCTCGGCCAGTTCGTCAAGGTCAGCAACTCGGTCTTCCGCCTGGTGAAGGCCGCCATCCCGGGCCGCTACACGTTCATCCTGCCGGCCACCCACGAGGTGCCACGCCGGCTCCAGGAGCCGCGCAAGCGCACCGTCGGGGTGCGGGTACCGAACCACACGGTCACCCAGGCGCTGCTGGCCGAGCTCGGCGAGCCGCTGCTGTCCAGCACGCTGCTGCTGCCCGACGAGGACGAACCGCTGACCCAGGGCTGGGAGATCAAGGAACGGCTCGACCACCAGCTCGACGCCGTCGTCGACGCGGGGGAGTGCGGGACCGAGCCGACCACCGTGGTAGACCTGTCCGGGCCCGAACCGGAGATCCTGCGCCGCGGCGCCGGGGATCCCTCACGCTTCGAGTAGCCGCCGCCCAAATTAGCCGGTTTGTCCGCACATCCTCGGTCGGCCGTACCACCATGTTGGGGCGGCGTGCCCGCGGTCCGCCCGCCGCCGCACCACGCCGATCAGGTGACGGGGGTAGGACGTGGAACCGCTCGTGCTGATCGCGGTGCTGGGCGCGACGGTGCTGATCGGCACGACGATCGGTGGACGCTACAGTGTCGCGCCCCCGGTCCTGCTGATCGGCATGGGCGCGCTGCTCGGGCTGCTCCCGCCGTTCTCGCACGTGGTGCTCCCACCCGAGGTGGTGCTGGTGCTCTTCCTCCCGGCGATCCTCTACCGGGAGAGCCTCGTGATCAGCATCCGCGAGGTCCGGGCCAACCTCGCGGTGATCGCCCTGCTGGCCGTGGCGCTGGTGCTCCTGACGACGGTCGCGGTCGCGTACGCCGCTAAGGCCCTCGGCGTCGAGTCGCCGGCGGCCTGGGTGCTCGGCGCGGTGCTCGCGCCGACTGACGCCGCCGCCGTCGCCGGCCTGGCCAAGCGGATGCCGCGCGGCATCCTCACCACCCTGCGCGCGGAGAGCCTGATCAACGACGGAACGGCGCTGGTGATCTTCGCCGTCGCGGTCGGAGTGATCGCCGGGGGAGCACTCCCCGGGGCAGCCGGACTGCTCGGGCGGTTCGTCGGCTCGGCCGCCGCCGGAGTTGCCGCCGGCCTGCTGGTCGGCGGGGTCGCCGTCCTGATCCGTAGCCACGTCGACGACCCGCTGCGCGAGGGCGGGATCAGCATCCTCACCCCGTTCGTGGCGTTCCTGCTCGCGGACGTCGTGCACGCCAGCGGCGTCCTCGCGGTGGTGGTCGCCGGGCTGCTCATCTCCTGGGCCGCGCCCCGGATCATCCGGGCCCGCTCGCGGATCACCGCGTTCGCGTTCTGGGACCTGTCCACCTTCATGGTCAACGGCAGCCTCTTCGTGCTGCTCGGCATGCAGATCCCGCGATCCCTACGCGGCATCACCAGCCACTCACCGGCGCAGTCGCTGGGCATCGCGGTGGTGGTGACCGTCGTCGTCGTGGTGACCCGGATGGTCTGGGTGCACCTGGGCGTATCCACGCTGCAGAACCTCGACCGGCGTGAGTCCCGGCGCGGCCGCGGGTTCGACTGGCGGGTCCGCACCGCGGCCGGCTGGGCCGGGTTCCGGGGAGCGGTCTCACTGGCCGCCGCCCTCGCCGTGCCGGTCGCCACCAGCGCCGGCACCCCGATCCACGAACGCGACCTGATCATCTTCGTGACCGTCACGGTCATCGTGCTGACCATGCTGGTCCAGGGCACCACGCTGCCGGCCGTGGTGAACTGGGCCGGCCTCAGCGGCGACCAGGAACGGGAGGACGAGGTCCGCTGGGCGCGCATCCGGGCCACCGAGGCCGCGCTCGACGCCCTGCCCCAGGTGGCCGCCGACGTGGGCGCAGCACCGGACGCCGTCGAGCGGCTCCGCTCCGACTACCAGGAGCACCTCGACGACATCCGGTCCCCGGGGGACGAGCAGGCCGAGGAGGAGCGGGAGCTCGCCCGGCGGCTGCGGCTGGGCGTCCTCGACCGCAAGCGGCAGGAGCTCACCCGGCTGCGGCGGACCAACCAGATCGACGACGCCGTGCTGCGCGAGGTGCAGGCAGCCCTGGACATCGAGGAGATCAGGCTGCTCGGCCCGACCGTCGAGGACTGACGGCCGACTACCTGCTCTCGGGGACGGCCATCTCGCCGAGCAGCGACCAGTCCTGCTGCGGGACGGTCACGTTGACGATCCGGGGCGTCTCGGCCAGGTGCGGCGGCAGCGTCCGCTGCGCCGTGCGGAAGTGCTCCGACTGCACGTGCGCGGCGCCGGCCTCGTCGTCGCGGAACGCCTCGACCAGCACGTACTCCGTGGGGTCGGCCACGCTGCGCGACCAGTCGAACCACAGGCAGCCCGGCTCGGCGCGGGTGGCCTCGGTGAACTCCGCGACGATCTGCGGCCAGCGGTCGGCGTCCTCCGGCCTCACCCGGAACTTGGCAGTAATGAAGATCATGGCGATCAGGCTATCCGCCCGGGCGCGCGAGGACACCAACGGCCCGGAGCGAGGGGACGGCGCGGCTCAGATCCAGGGCAGCGGGTCCACGGCCCGGCCACCGAGACGCACCTCGAAGTGCAGGTGTGGTCCGGTGGAGGCGCCGGTCGAGCCGACCAGGCCGATCACCTGGCCGGCGCGGACCCGCTGTCCGGGCGACACCAGCAGGCGGGACTGGTGGCCGTAGCAGGTGGACAGCCGCTGCCCGGACACCCGGCCGTGGTCGACGCAGATGTAGTTGCCGTATCCGCCGTACCATCCGGCGCGGGTGACCCGTCCGTCGGCCGCCGCCATGATCGGGGTGCCGATCGGTGCGGCGAGATCGATCCCGGGATGCCGCTGCCAGACGTGGTAGTACGGGTCGAAGCGGACGCCGAACCTGCTGGTGAGCCGGCCCGCCAGCGGCCGGCCCAGCCGGCTCCCGCCGGTTGCGACGACCCGGGTGGTCGGTGCCGCCGCGGCGGCGGTCACGGCGGCGGCGCGGGCCCGCCGGTCGATCTCCCGCCGGAGCGCAGTCTCCTCCCGCTGCTGGCCGGTGAGTTCGGCCTGGCCGGAGGTGATCGCGGCGGACAGGGCGGCGGCGCGGCCGGTGGGCGTGTCGAGCAGGTCCGCGGCGTCGACCACGGCCAGCGGTGGCGCCGGGTCACCCGCTGGCGCGGGGCCGCCGGTCCAGGCGGTCAGCAGTTGCAGCACCGGATCGGGTTGGCGCTGCACCGTGGCCAGGTCGTCGCGGGTGCGGGCCAGGATGTTGTGCAGGTACTGGATCCGGCGCTCGACGTCGGTGAGCGCGGCGACCTGACGGGCGTCGGGCGTGGTGGCGGCGTCCACCGGTGGCTGCGGGTACAGGTCGGCGCCGGGGTCGGCGGCGATGAGCGCCGGGGCGGACCCGGGGTCGGCCATCGGCGGGGCGGCGGCTGGGGCGGCCGGCCCGCCGGCCCGGGGCGGCGCGGCCGGCGAGGCCGGCGCCGGCCCGGGGGTGTGCCCAATTGGCGGGCCGGCCGACGTGGAGGTCGTCGGTCGGACGGTGGGTGGCTTCGTCGACGGTGGCGTGAGCGGGGGCAGCGTGACCGACGGCAGCGGCAGGGGCGGCAGCGACACGGAGGGCAGCGGCACGGGCAGGGAGAGGGTCGGCAGAGGCAGCGGTCCCTGCGCCGCTGCGGTGCCGGTCCCGGCGTCCAGCCAGGTGGACGTCGTGACCACAGTCGCCGTCCCGGCGACCGCCGCCAGCGTTGCCCGCCGCCACCACCGTCGGTTCATGCCGTACTCCTGACGTCGCCTGCCTCCGCCTGCTACATCGGATCCGGCCGCCCGGTCGTAACACCTTCCGCGCGACGCTGCCGCAACCGTCGACGGGTCACCACCGCCCCGGCCGCGGCCAAGCCCGCCACCACCACCGCCAGCACGGTGGGCACCCGCATCGACCGGGCCGGCGTCGGGTCGACCGTCGCCGCCTGCGGCTCGACCGGCGGGTCGGTGGGCGTCGTGGTCGAGCCGGGCACCAGGTAGGCGTTGCTGGCGATCTGGGCCTCGTTCTCCGGCACCTGCTCGGAGGTGAGGCTGACCCGGTTACGGACCACGGTGCCGGGCGCCGCACCGGGACGGACCCGGCCGGTGATCGTGATCCGCGGCGCCGGCGAGCCGCTGGCCAGCCGTACGTCACCGAGGTCGCAGACCACCTCGCGGGCGGTCACCGCGCACCAACCCGGCTGGGCACGCGCCGTGACCGTCTCCAGATCTGCGGTGGTGGTGAAGGTGATCCGCGCGGCGACGAGCGTCGCCGTGCCGGCGATCGTGACGGTGTGGGTGACCTGCTGCCCGGGCAGCGCACCGAACGGGGTCGAGGTCAGCACGGGGGTCGCGTCCACCCGCAGGCTGGGCGTCGGTGTCGGCGTCGGGACGCCACCCATCACGGCAGCCATGATGGCCACCGCGGACGCGGCAACCGCTTCCCCCATTCCCACACTCTAGGCCCGCCGGCGCCCGCCCGCCCGCCGAACCGGACCCACGTCCCGATGAAGTCGTCAACGCGATGCGGGAGATCCCGCCTGGCCGTCAACCGGTGGATCCGTCGGCACCTTCGACGCGGTGCTGGGCTGCCGCAGGATCTCCGTTTCCCGTACGCGCCGCCGCCGCGTCCACCACAGTGGTGGCGTGGTCGAGGGGGTGGCATGAGCGGACTGCGGACCGACCTGTACGAGCTGCGGATGGCGGCCAGCTACCTGCGTCGCGGCATGACCGAGCCGGCCACCTTCAGCCTCTTCGTGCGCCGCCTGCCGCACCGGCGCGGTTTCCTAGTCGCGGCCGGCCTGGCCGAGGTGCTCGACTTCCTCGAGAGCTTCAGCTTCGACGACGACGAGCTGGGCTACCTGCGCGAGGTGGCCGGGCTCGACCCGGCGACCCTGGCGGCGCTCGCCGGGCTGCGGTTCACCGGCGACGTCTGGGCCGTACCCGAGGGTCGCGTGGTCTTCGCCGACGAGCCGCTGCTGGAGGTGACCGCGCCGATCGCGGAGGCGCAGCTGGTGGAGACCGGGGTGCTGAACCTGATCACCTTCCACACGACGGTGGCCACCAAGGCGGCCCGCTGCCGGCTGGCCGCCGGCGACGCGCAGCTGATCGACTTCGCGTTCCGGCGCACGCACGGCATCGAGGCCGGGGCGGGTGTGGCGCGGGCGTCGGCCATCGCCGGCTTCACCGCGACCAGCCATGTCGAGGCCGCCCGGCGGTACGGGCTCACCCCGTCCGGGACGATGGCCCACTCCTACGTCGAGGCGTTCCCCGACGAGCGGGCGGCGTTCCGCGCGTTCGCCGTGGACTTCCCGACGAACCCGATCTTCCTCGTGGACACCTACGACACGCCCGCCGGCGTCCGGGCCGCCGTGGACGTCGTCACCGAACTCGGGCTGACCGGCCCGATGGCCGTGCGGCTCGACTCCGGCGACCTGGCGGCGCTGGCCCGGCAGGCCCGCGCGATCCTCGACGAGGCCGGGCTGCGGCAGGCCCGGATCGTGGCCAGCGGCAGCCTGGACGAGGACGTCATCGCGGCGCTCGTCGCCCAGGGCGCCCCGATCGACGGGTACGGCGTGGGCACGAAGATGGGCGTCTCCTACGACGCGCCGTCGCTGGACAGCGCCTACAAACTGGTCGCCTACGGCGACCGGCCGGTGCTCAAGCTGTCGCCCGGCAAGGCCACGCTGCCCGGCCCCAAGCAGGTCTTCCGCGATCCCACCGGCGCCGACGGGGATCTGGTCGGGCTGCGCGACGAGCCGCCCCCAGCGGATCGCGAGCCGCTGCTGGCGCCGGTCATGCGCGATGGCCGGCGCCTCGAGAACGCCGACCCCGCCGGCGAGGTGCGAGCCGCCCGCCGCCGGTTCGACGCCGACCTCGCCTGGCTGCCGGCGGGGGCGCGGCGGCTGGCCGATCCCACGCCGCTCGCCGTCGCGGTCAGCCCGGCGCTGACCGCGCTACAGGAGCGGGTCACCACGCAGCTGGGCCTAGGCGGCAGCTATTAACGATCGCCGCCGCTGCATACCATCTGGTACATGAACTACGCGGAGACGATCACCACCACGGCGGCCCCCGAGCACGCCTGGGCCGCGCTGGCGAACGTGACGACCTATCCCCGGTGGACGGCCTCCATGTCGGCGGTGGAGCCGCTCGACAGCCCCGCCCTGGCGATGGGCAACCGGTTCCGCATCCGGCAGCCCGGCCTGCCACCGACCGTGTGGCGGGTCGACGAGCTACGGCCGGGCGCCTCGTTCGCCTGGGATTCACACGTCCCCGGGGTGCACACCGTCGCCTACCACCGGGTGGAGCCCGAGCCGGACGGGACAAGCCGCATCGACATCGGCATCCGGCAGACCGGCGCCCTCGCCTGGCTGGTCGCGTTGCTGACCGCGGCGCGGACGCGACGGTACCTGCGGATGGAGGCGGCCGGGCTCCGAGCCGCCGCCGAGGCCGCAGCCACGGCGGCCTCGTCCGCCGGTGCGGCTGGCGCGGCGACGGACGACAACGCGGCGTCCACCGGTGGCCGGTGACGCCCGCGAAGCGCTGCTCGACCGGTGCGTCAGCTTCCTGAAGGAGAGGGCGGGTTCAGCCAGCTCAGCGTCCCCCGGCTTTAGCCGTGGGGATAGGGTGTCGATTTAGGACGGACAGTAGATAGCGCAATGCTGTGTATTGCACGGGTGTCCGTTGCCCTGCGGTCGAACAGCAACGTCGTGTTCCAGTGCGCTCTCAATGTCGTGTGGTGCCCGAAGTACCGACGCCGGGTGCTCGGCGGCCGGATCGAGGAGCGGTTGAAGCAGCTCATCGGTTCCGGGCCTCGGTCATCGCCGCCTGGGCGGGCCCCGTCGAGGAGCTGTTCGTCCAGCTCGGATACGACCGCGCGGAGGCCCGCCGGCGGGCTCGGCTGAGCCTCGCCGCGGCCCGCGGCCTGCTGCTGGACCTGCTGATCACCGGTGACCGGGACGTTCTGGACGCCGCCGCCGACCTGTTCGCGCAGCTCGTTACCGCCCTGCCGCCATCAGCGGCGTGAACTGCTGGAGGCGCCTCGATATCGTCATGCCCAGAGGGGGCGGTCCCGCGATCCGAGCCAGGGGGTGCCGATGGACTCCGTCGAGGTGCTGGTGGTCGGGGCAGGACCCACCGGCCTCGCCATGGCCGGGCAACTGGCCACGTTCGGCGTACGGGCCCGGGTCATCGACCGGGCGCTCGACCGGGTGCACGAGTCCCGGGCACTGGGCATCCAGCCGCGCACGCTGGAGGTCCTCGCCGGGCTCGGAGTGACCGACGAGCTGGTCTCCCTGGGCAACCGGGCGGTGCGCCTGTGCCTGCACGTACCCGGTCGGCAGCGGATGGTGCCGCTGTTCGACCTCGGCCTGCACGACACCGCGTACCCCTATCTGCTGTTCCTGTCGCAGGCCGAGACGGAGCGGATCCTGGGCGAGCACCTGACGGCGGCGGGGATCGGTGTGGAGCGGGGAATCGAGCTGGTCGGGCTGGACCGTACCGGTGACGGCGCCGTGGCGACGCTGCGGCACCGGGACGGCCCTGCCGAACAGATGTCCGCCCGGTACGTGGTGGGCTGCGACGGCGCGCACAGCACCGTCCGTCACCTGGCCGGGATCGGGTTCGAGGGCGCCGCGTACCCGCAGACGTTCGTCCTGGCCGACCTCGAGGCCGACGGCGTGGCCGCCGGCCCGGCGCACGCCTTCCTCGCCGAGCGGGGGCTGTTCCTCCTCTTCCCGCTCGGACACCCGGCCACCTGGCGGCTGCTGGCCATCCGCCCACCCGGCGACCGGACCCCACCGGACGCCCCGCTGACCCTCGCCGAGGTGCAGGCCCTCGCCGACACCTACACCGGCGGGGCGGTACGGCTGCGCGACCCGGTCTGGATGACCAACTTCCGGCTGCACCACCGCGCCGCCACCCGCTACCGGTCCGGGCCGTTCTTCCTGGCCGGCGACGCCGCGCACATCCACAGCCCGGCCGGAGGCCAGGGCATGAACACCGGCATCCAGGACGCAGTCAACCTCGGATGGAAGCTCGCCCACGCGCTGCAGAGCAGCCCGGACCCGGCGCTGCTGGACAGCTACGAGGCGGAACGGGGGCCGGTCGGCCGGCTGGTGCTGCGCCTCACCGACCGGGCGTTCACCGCCGTCACCTCCACCAGCCCGCTGGCCCGCTTCGCCCGGACCCGGATCGCGCCCGCCGTGCTGCCTGCCGTGCTCGCCGCCCGGGGTGTGCGCGCCACCGCCTTCCGCACGGTGGCGGAGCTGAACATCGGCTACCGGCGCAGCCCGCTGTCGGTGCAGGGCCCGGGCGCGCCGCGCCGGGGTCCGCGGGCAGGGGACCGGCTGCCTGACGCCCCGGTCGGTGGCACCACGCTGCACCGGCTCACCGCCCCGCCCGGCTGGCACCTGCTGCTGGGCGGTCCGCCGGCGGCCTGGCCGGTGGAGGTCGTCGCGCCGCTGCGCCGGGCCGGTCAGGTCACCGTGCACCGGCTGCCCGGCGTCGCCGAGGACCGGGTGGCGCTGCGCCGGCTCGGGCTCGCCCCGGGCGTGGCCGGCCTGCTGCTGGTACGCCCGGACGGGCACCTCGGCTACCGCTCCGGCGGGGGTGACCTGACTGGGCTGGCGGCGTACCTGCGCCGCTGGGTCGGCTGACCGCCGGCGGATCATCCATTCCGGCTCGGGCAGCCGGGGCCGCGGGGCGGTCAGCGGCGGTCCGGGCCGGTGCGGCGGGCCAGGTAGACCACGTCCGGTTCGCCGCGCGGCACCTCGACCAGGTGCGTGGTGACCGGACCGATCACCTCCGCCAGCCGTTCGGCGTACGCCGGTGCGGCCGAGGCGCTCCAGACGGCCAGTACGCCGTCGGCGGCGAGCCGGTCGCGCAGCAGTGCCGTGCCGTCCGCGTCGTACAGGGTGGCGTTGCCGGGGAACACGGTCCAGTCCGGGCCGTTGTCGATGTCGAGGCAGATGGCGTCGAAGGCCTCGTCGGTGCTCCGCAGCCAGGCCAGCATGTCCCGGTTCACGATCCGCACCCGGGCGTCGTGCAGGGCGTGCCCGCTGTAGGCGGCCAGCCGGTCGCGGTGCCACCCGATGAGCGTCTCCTCGATCTCCAGGACCACGATCTCCGCCGGCACGGCCGAGGCGGTCGCTTCGGCCAGCGAGAACCCCACCCCGAGCCCGCCGATCAGCATCCGCGCCCCCGGCCGTACCAGCTCGAGTGCCTTCCGGACGAGCAGCCGCTCCGACGCGCCGGCGCGGGTGTCCATCAGGAACACCCCGTTGCTGACGATCTCGAAGTGCCCGCCGCACTGTCGCAGGACGAGCTCGCCCCGCTCGGTCACCACCCGATCAACCACCGCTACCGCTTGTTTCACCCGGCCAACCTATGCCGGCGGGATGTGCCTCAGCGCCCGATTTACGGGCGTCCGGGAGTTTGGCGCGCGGGAAACGGGGAAACGGCACCGCGCCGTGGAAGGGGAGTGCGGGGTGCCGGCGAACGTGGACCCTGGGTGTGAGCTGTGCAGCCGGCCTCCGCCGGCCGGCTGGGTATTGGCGTACCAGGACGGTGCGGCACCGGCCGAGGAAGGTACCCGGGAGACGATGCTGACCCTCGGCAACGGGTACCTGGCCACCCGCGGGGCGGCCCCGGAGGCCTCCGCCGACGGCGTGCACTATCCCGGCACCTACCTCGCCGGTTTCCACAACCGGCTGTACGGGGCCGATCGGCCGGACAGCGACGAGGGCATCGTCAACCTGCCGAACTGGCTCCCGTTGACGTTCCGTCCCGCCGGCGGGGACTGGTTCGCGCCGGGGCAGGGGCGGCGGGAGCACGAGCATCAGATGCTGGATCTGCGGCGCGGGGTGTACCTGCGGGAGTTGCTGGTGGTCGACCGGGACGAGCGGCGTACCCGGGTCCGGCAGCGACGGCTGGTGTCGCTGGCGAGTCCCCACCTGGCGGCCCTGGAGACGAGCATCGTCGCGGAGAACTGGTCCGGCCGGTTGGAGATCAGGTCGGGCCTCGACGGTGGGGTGGTCAACGCGAACTCGCCGGCGGAGGCGGGTAGCTGCGGTCGGCACCTTACGGACGTGGTCACCGGCGGGGACGACGCCGAGACCGTTTGGTTGACGGCGGTGACGACCACGTCCCGACACCAGGTGGCCGTGGCGGCGCGTACCAGGGTCAGCGGCGCCGGCGTCGCTCAGCTCAGGCTGGCGGCGGTCCACGGACCGAACGACGTGAGCCAGGTGATCGGCGTCGACGTGACTCCCGGAGACCGGGTGGTCGTGGAGAAGACCGTGACGATCTTCTCCAACCGCGACCGGGTGGTCTCGGAGCCGTTGACGGCCGCCCGCGGGGAACTGCGGCACGCGGGGACGTTCGACATGGTGCTGGCCGACCACGCCACGGCGTGGACCCAGTTGTGGGAGCGGTTCCGGCTGGACGTCGGAGAGGAGCATGCCTGGCAGGTGCCGATCCGGGTGCAGACGTTCCATCTGCTGCAGACGCTGTCACCGCACGTGATCGACCTGGACGCGGGGGTGCCCGCCCGGGGACTGCACGGCGAGGGCTACCACGGGCACATCTTCTGGGACGAGCTGTTCGTCTACCCGTACCTGAATCTGCGGATGCCGGAGCTGACCCGGGCACTGCTGGCCTACCGGTACCGGCGGTTGCCGGCGGCCCGGCGGCAGGCGGCCGCGGCGGGCATGGCCGGCGCGCTGTTTCCCTGGCAGAGCGGCGACAGCGGCCGGGACGACAGTCCTTCCCGGTCGCGTTCGCCGGTGACCGGGGAGTGGGTGGCGGACCACAGCGGCCGGCAGCAGCATGTCAACCTGGCCGTGGCCTACTGCGTGTGGCGGTACTGGGAGACGACGGGCGACCTGCCGTTCCTCGCCCACTCCGGGCTGGAAATGCTGGTCGAGACGGCACGGTTCTGGGCCGGCCTGGCCACCTACGACCCGGCCGACGACCGGTACGACATCCGCGGAGTGATGGGTCCGGACGAGTTCCATGACGGCTACCCGGGTCGGCCGGGGCAGGGGCTGGACAACTCCGCGTACGTCAACGTGATGGTCGCCTGGGTGCTCGGCCGCGCCGAGGAGGCCTGCGCGATCCTCAGCCGGCATCCGGGGGTGGCGCCGTGGCGGAAGGTCGCCCCGGCGGACGACGAGCGGCGCCGGTGGGCGCACATCCGGGCCCGGCTACGGCTGGCCTTCCTCGACGACGGCATCCTCGCCCAGTTCGAGGGCTACGGCGACCTGGCGGAGCTGGACTGGGACCGGTACCGGCGGCGGTACGGCGACCTGCGGCAGCTGGGTTCGCTGCTGCAGGCCGAGGGCGACGACGCGAACCGCTACAAGATCTCCAAGCAGGCCGACGTGCTGATGCTGCTGTACCTGTTCAGTGCCGAGGAGCTCACCGGGCTGGTGCGCGGCCTGGGGTACGAGTTCGACCCGACCCGGATCCCCGCCGTCGTCGACTACTACCTGTCCCGCACCACCCACGGTTCCACGCTCAGCCGGGTCGCCCACGCGTGGGTGCTGGCCCGCACGGACCGTCGCCGCTCGTACGAGATGTTGACCACCGCCCTCGGCACCGACCTCACCGATCCGCAGCACAGCTCGACCCGCAACGGCATCCATCTCGGCGCCGCCGCCGGCACGCTGGACATCCTGCAACGGTGCTACACCGGCCTGGAGGTCCGCGGCGACGTCCTGCGGCTCAACCCGCTGCTGCCCGACGGCCTCGACGAACTCGACTGCGTGATCCGGTACCGCAACCAGTTGATCTTCCTGCACGTGGACCACGAGGGGCTGCGGATCTCCGCCGCCCCGGGGGCGGGCCAGCCCGTTCCGATGGCCGTACGGGGGGAGTCTTTCCCCCTGCCGCCCGGGACGACCGTCGAGGTCGCGCTGCACGACGCCGCGACGCCTACCAACGCGCGTTCGTGGTAGTCAGCCACGACCAACGGGTCACGACCTGAGGAGAGCAGCATGACCGTCACGGTTCCCGAGGTGATCGTCCGCTACTACCAGCTGAGCGCCGAACCCGACATCGACGCCTTCGTCTCCTGCTTCACCGACGACGCGATCGTGGCCGACGAGGACCGGACCTACCAGGGCCCGGCGGCGATCCGGGCCTGGCGCGAGCGGACCACGGCCGAGTTCGACTACAACGCGATTCCCGAGGCGGTCGAGGAGGAGGCCGGTGGCAACGTGGTGGTCAGGACCCTGGTCTCGGGGACGTTCCCGGGCAGCCCGGTCCGGCTGCGGCACCGCTTCACGCTGCGGGACGGTCTGATCGGCGCCCTGGACATCCGGCCGTGAGCAGCGCCGGTCAGCGGTCGGCGAGGGGCAGGATGGTGCGGCCCCCGGAATCGTCACACCCCGTCACCACATCGCTCCCGTGCTCGCCCTCCGGGACCGCGCCGGCTCACTGGAGCCGGTGCCGGACCCAGACGTTGGGCTCGACGTAGACGGCATGGTCGTGCGTCACGTCGCAGTGCACCGGCACGAGCGCGCCCGGCACGTGCACCGGGCCGCTGGTGTCGAACGGCAGGCCCGTCCAGGAGCGCCAGTCGGCGAGCGTCCCGCTGATCATCATGGACCGGGTGGCGACCCGCTCGATGCGCCCGCCCGCGCGGACGTGCACCCGCAGCCACGGGTCGACCGGCAGGCCGTCGGCGCGGACCTGCGCCGCGTACTCGGTCATCGGCAGGTCGGGGTGGGCGTGCTTACCGCTGGGGCGGACCGGGGCGACCAGCGTGTCGTAGCCGAGCTTCGCGACGGCCTCCCGCATGGCGGTGAGCATCAGCGCGGACAGGCCGCGTCCGCGCTGGTCCGGCCGGATGCAGATCTCCAGGGCCGAGACGATGTTCGGGGTGGCCCCGGTGAGGCGGGTGATGGTGGCCCGCTGGATGACCCGGTCCCAGCCGCCGTCGGGCAACTCCGCCTCCGTCCAACGCAGCGGCACGGCGTACGCCCGGGCGACGGCACGCCCCGGGTCGGTGGAGTCGATGGCGGCGAAGACGAACTCCGGGTACCGGTCGTGGGCGACGCTGTAGTACACGGAAGCCATCGGGTCCCAGAGCATGAACTGGGGCCACGCCCCGTCGAAGTCCTCGTCCAGCAGCGGGGCGAGGTCGGGCCGCTCGGCGAGGCTCACGATGTCGAGGGTCACGGCGGAAACCTAGAGCGCCGGGCCGCGACCGGGCACCTCAATTTCGCGCTTCGGCTCGGCCCGCCACCGGCCGTCGGCTACTCCTTGTCCACGTGGGGGGCCCGCCGGGCGAGCAGGAAGACGGCGCCGGCCAGCACGGCCAGGGCCAGGATCTCGCCGATCAGGTCCCCCGGTCCCGTCTGGATCCGCTCGTCCAGCCAGAGCAGGCCGACGGCGAGTGACACCAGTGGGTCGGCCACGATGATCGTGGCCAGGGCCGGCGCACCCAGCGGGCCGGCCTGGTAGGCGTTCTGGCTCAGCAGCACGCCGAACGGACCCAGGATCATGAGCCCGTACGTCTGCCAGTGCCCGAACACGCTCAGCGGGCTGCCGTTGTAGTGGAAGGCGAGGCTGCTGATCAGGCCGGCGGTGACGCCGTAGCAGACGCCGGCGGCCAGGGCCAGCGGCAGCGGGCGCCACTTGCGGCCCAGCCCGACGGCGGCCGCCAGGCACAACGCGACCGCCCCGACCACCGCGACGCCCAGCAGCAGGGCCGACGAGAGCGTTCCCAGCCCCTTGCCCTGTCCGGCGGTCGGCCGGGCGATCAGCAGGAACGCCGAGAGCGCGACCAGGCAGAGGACCGCTTCCAGCATGATCCTGAGGTCCGGGCGCCTGCGCTCGGTGAGCGAGTGCAGCAGGATGTACCAGACCAGTCCGGTGATCAGCAGCGGCTGCACCAGGATCAGCGGCATCAGGCTGAGCGCGCCGACCTGCAGGCCGAAGGCGCCGGCGGCGAGCACCACCGACCAGCGCCATTCGGGTTGGCGTATCAGGTGCAGCAGCAGGGTGGGTCGCCCGGCCGGACTCTCGGGAGCGCGGTGGGAGGCGCGGAACTGCAGCACCGAGGATGCCCCGAACGCCGCGGCGGCACCGAGGGCGAGTGGGGTTCCGGCCAGCACGTCGGCGGTCAGCATGGGCGTTCCGGCTCGATCATGCGTACCTGCCCCCAACGGTGGTGCGAGCCTTGCGGCCCTTCCCGGTGCGCGTGCGAGTAGACCTGGTGGTCGCTGGGGGGTGGCCGGTCGAGTCGGCGGGGCAGGCGGAGGGTCCGCCACGGCACCCGCAGCAGGAACCGGATGATCAGCAGCCCGAGCAGGTAGCCGCCGATGCTGTCGGTGAGCCAGTGGTAGCCGAGGTAGGTGGTGCCGATGACCACCAGCACACCGGGCAGCCACTGCAGCACGCGCCGGACCGGCACCGCCAGGTACGGCGCGAGCAGCATGGCCAGCACCCCGTAGTAGACGATGCCGTTGCTCACGTGCCCGGACGGGTAGAACTCCTCCCATCCCTGGCTGAACAACCGCACGGAACCGTGGTGCGGGGCGCCGCGCGAGGTCCACTTCTTCAGGCCCACGATCAGGATGGTGCTCACGATCGGGGCCAGTCCGGCCGGGATGATCGGCCGGATCGTCCGGTGCCGCCAGGCGAGCCAGAACGACACCGCCACGGTCAGGGTGGTCAGCGGACCGCCTTGGCCCAGGTAGTCGAAGGCCAGCATGAGCTTGGCGACCGGTGGTGGCCGGTGCTGGTCGCACCAGTCCCGTACGGCGATGTCGACGTCGAGCAGCGGCGACCACCACACCAGCGCGGCGGTGAGCGCGGCGAGCGCGGCGACCAGCAGGCCGTCGAGCCACCAGCCGGCCGGTACCGGAGCCAGGGCGGGTTCACCGAGCGGGCGAGGCGGACGAACGTCGGGCTTCCCGGCGGACCTTCCCGCTGCCATCCGCCTCCTCCCTCGTCTGGTCGAACCGGCACTCGTGCTGCCGAGAGCCTGAAAGTACCTTAGATGGGGAGAAATCCGCCGGTAAGCTGCTATTCATCCCGAGGGGCGGCGGCTGGTGGCGCGCTCCGCCTTTCGTCGCTGGAGGCGTACGACATGTCAACGACCGCGACCCGGTGCCCGGCGCCCACGGTCCGCCGGTCTGTCGGTTCCCACCCGGTGTGGCTGGGCGTGCCGGGCGAGCGCGACCGCGCCGCTCACGGCGAGCAGGAAGCCCAGCACCGCAACCGACTCGGCGCCGGGCCGCACCCGGTCGCCGAGCACCAGCCAGCCGGCCACCGCCGGGGCCACGGTCTGGCCGAGGATGGTGGAGGCGGAAGCGACCGTGACAGAGCCGCGCTGCAGGGCGGTGGCGTAGAGCAGCACGCCGGTCATCCCGGCCAGCACCAGCGTGTAGCTGACCGGGCTGGCCAGCACCATGCCCGGACTGCTGGCCCGGCCGAGCAGCCGGGCACCGACCGCCGCGGCGCCGAAGGAGAGCCCGGCCAGCAAGCCGGGCAGGGCGGGGCCCCGCATCCGGGGGCTGCCCAGGTACGCGCCGACGGCCAGCGCGAGCACCGCGCCGAGCAGCCACCAGCCGTCGTTCGGCGAGGCCTCGGCCGGCGGGCTGGTGCCGGCCGAGAAAACCAGCAGCAGCAGGCCGGCGACCACGCCACCGATGGCCACCCAGTCCCGGGGGGCCAGCCGGACGCGCAGCACCAGCATGGCGATCAGCGCCACCAGGCTGAGGTTGGCCGCCCCGACCGCCTGCACCGCGAAAAGCGGCACGGTACGCAGCGCGGTGAAGGTGAACCCGGAGGACGCGCCGTCCAGGGCCAGGCCGGCCGCGTACGGCCCGGTGCGCACCAGCCGCCACAGCAGCCTCGGGTCGAGGTGTGCCATGGCCGCCACCCGGCGCGCTCCGATCGACTGCAGGATCGCCGCGGTGGCGCTGCACAGTGCGGCGAGGAGCGCCAGCAGAAAACCGAAGGCCATGGAGAAGTCCCGAGATCGTCGGCGCCGAATCGGCCGGTCGATGCCCGCCTGGCATACCCACCAGCGCGCGGGTCTCGCACCCGGTGCCGCCCGAATCCGGCGGGCCTCCGGTGATCGCGCCCGACAACAGGCCGGGTCACCCGATCCGGCCGCCCGCCGAGTCGATCGCGCGGCGCGTGCTGATCGTCTCCGCCGACATCGGCGGCGGGCACGACGCCACCGGCCGGGCGCTCGAGGAACGCGTCCACGCGCTCTGGCCGGGCAGCCGGGTGGGCTGGGTGGACACCCTCGACGCGATGGGCCCGGGGGTCGGCCCGACCTTTCGTCGCACCTACCTCACCAATGTCGGGGCGACGCCCTGGTTGTACGAGTACTTCTGGTCCTCGCTGTGGCGGCACCGGTGGTTCGCCGACGCCTCGAAGTGGTTCACCGGCTCCTGGGCCGGGCGGCGGCTCGCCCCGGTCATCGAGGCGTTCGACCCGGACGTGATCCTCTCCACCTACCCGCTGGGCAGTGCCGGGCTGGCCTGGCTACGCCGGCACCGCGGTCTCGGCGTACCGGTCGGGGCCTGGGTGTCCGATTTCGCCCCGCACCCGTTCTGGGTGTATTCCCAGCTGGATCTGGGGATGGTGGTGCACCCGGCGGCGCTGCCGGTGGCGGCGGTCGCCGCCCCGGGCGCGGCGCTCGGGGTCTGCGCGCCCCCGGTGCTCGAGCGGTTCCGGCCGGGTGACCGGGCCGAGGCCGCCCGGCGCTGCGGTCTCGACCCGGACCGGAAGGCGGTGGTGGTCGCCTGCGGCTCCTACAGCCTGGGCTCGGTCGAAGAGGCGATCGCCCCGCTGGTCGGCATCGGCGACGCGGTGCAGGTCGTCGCGGTCTGCGGACGCAACCAGCAGTTGGCCGACCGGCTGGCGCGCCTGGCCACCCCCGACGGGCGGCTGCTGGTGCGCGCCTGGGTCGACGACATGCCCACGCTGCTGCGGGCCGCGCACGTGCTGGTCACCAACGCCGGCGGAGCGACCGCACTCGAGGCGTGGGCCACCGGCACGCCGGTGGTGATGTACCGGCCGATCGCCGCGCACGGCGCGGCCAATGCGGCGTTGATGACCGCCGCGGGGCTGGCCGAGACGGTCCGCGACCCGGCCGCGCTGGTCGCGCTCGTCCGCTCCCGGCTGGTGGGTCCGCACCCGCCCCACCCGGTGCAGGCGTCGGCCCACCCGCACCTGCCGGACCTCGGGCTGCCGGCCGTCGCCGGTGCGCGCTCCCCGGTCGAGGCACCGTCACCGGACGGGGCACGTCCGACCGACCCGGCCCGCTGGGGGTCTCCCGCCGGGCCGGCCGGCGAACAGCCGGCCAGCTGGCCGCTACGCCCACAGGACGCGTTCTTCCGGTACGTGCAGTCGGCCACGGTGGCGCAACAGATCGGTGTGGTGCTGGAGCTCGATCCCCGACCCGACGGCACCGCCCTCACCCGCGAGGATCTGGCCGCGCTGCTGGCGCGGCGGCTACCCACGATCACCACCCTGCGTCGCCGGCTGGTCAGCCGGGGGCCCGGGCGCCGGCCCGGCTGGGTGGTCGACCGGTACGTCGACCCCGCCGCCCACCTGACCGAGGTGCGGCTCGCGCCGGGCGACGACGGCAGCGCCGCGGTGGACCGGTTCTGGTCCCAGCCGCTGGCCCTGGACCGGCCACCGTGGCAGATCCTGCTGCTCGGCGGGCTCCCCGACGGGCGTACCCGGGTCGCGGTCAAACTGCACCACTGCCTCGGCGACGGTCTGTCGGCGATTGGCGTCCTGCAACGGCTGCTCGACCCGGCCACCACCCGGCCGGCGAAGCCGGCAGGGCAGGCGCCGGCCCGGCCAGGGCGGGACACCGCGAGGCTGGGCGGCCGGGTCCGGGACACCGCCCGCCAGGTCGCGCTCACCGCCCGCGGGCTGGCCCGCCTGGCCGCCCAGGGGCCAGCGCCGGCCACCGTGCTTAACCGTCCGCTCGGCTCACCGCGCCGGGTCCTGGTCACCGCCACCGTGCCCGCCGCCGAGGTGTTCCGCGCGGCACGCGCCTGCGGGGCGCACGCCAGCGAACTCATGCTGGCGTTGACCGCCGGGGCGCTGGGTCGGGTCCATCCCGCGCCGGCGCCGCCCCGGTTGCGGGCCATGTTCGCGGTCTCCCGCGACCCCCGGCGGCGGGCGCCGACGCAGGGAAACTGGACCGGTGCGGTCAACCTCGACCTCCCGGTGCGGCGCATCCCGCCCCGGTTCCGGGTCGCCCTGGTCCGGCAGTCGCTGCGGACCGCGCTGCGGAGCGGGGAACCCGAAGCGGCCGGCCTGGTCATGCGGGCGATGGGCAACCTGCCCGCGCCGGTGCACGCCGCCCTCGCGCGACGGTTCTACAGCAGCCGGCACCTCAACGTGATCGTCTCCTACGTCCCGGCGCCGTTGCGTCCGCAGGCGCTGGCCGGCGCGCCGCTCAGGACGGCCACCCCGGTGGTCGCGCTCGCCGCGGGGGTGCCCGTCGGGATCGGCGTGCTGCGCTGCGGCGACACCTTCGAGGTCGGTGCGCTGATGGACGGGTCGCTGGCCGACGTCGGCCCCGCCTTCGTCGCCGCCCTGCACGCCGAACTGGCCCACCTGCTCGCCGAGGCCGACCGCGCGCCGGTCGCCGACGACCGGCCGGCCGACGCGCCGGCGACATCCGGCCCGCCCCGGCGGGGTTCGGCGCCGCCGGAGCTGCCGCGGTGCGGCTGACCGGCGCGGTGGTGCTGGTCACCGGTGCCTCGTCGGGCATCGGCGCCGCCCTCGTCCGGCGGCTGGCCGACGCCGGAAGTCAGGTCGTCGCCGCCGGCCGGGACGCCGACCGGCTGGCCCGGCTCGCCGCCGAGACCGGCGCCACCACACTGCTGACCGACCTGACCCGGCCCGGCGCCGGCCGGGAGCTGGCCGAGCGGGCGCTGGCCCACCACACCCGGGTGGACGTGCTGGTCAACAACGCCGGCACCGGCTGGGCCGGCCCGTTCGCCGGGATGGCCGACGCGCTCGCCGACGAGCTGCTCGCGGTGAACCTGCGCGCACCGATCGAGCTGACCCGGGCGCTGCTGCCCGGCATGTGCCACCACGGCGGCCATCTGGTCTTCGTCGGCTCGATCGCCGGGCGGCTCGGGGTGGGCGGGGAAGCCGTCTACGCGGCCAGCAAGGCCGGGCTGGACGTCTTCGCCGAGAGCCTGCGCCTGGAGCTGGTCGGCAGCGGCGTGACCGTCAGCACGATCGTGCCCGGGGTGGTGGACACCCCGTTCTTCGTCCGTCGGGGCCAGCCGTACCGCCGTCGCCGTCCCCGCCCGCTGCCACCGGAGCGGGTTGCCGACGCGCTGGCCGACGCGATCGCCCGGGACCGGGCCGAGGTGTACGTCCCGGGGTGGTTGCGCCTGCCGGTGGCGGTACGCGGGCTGCTGCCCGCGCTGTACCGTTGGCTGGCCACCCGGTTCGGGTGAACCGGGCCGGCGCCGGGCCTCAGCGGCCGCGTACCGCGCGCAGCGACTGCCGCAGCGAGGACATCGTCGCCAGCACGGCGGTCGGTTCGTGGCCGCAGTGCGCCATGCAGTTCGCGCAGCGGTCGTCGCGTCCCCGGCCGTAGCTGTCCCAGTCGGTGGAGTCGAGCAGCTCGCGGTAGCTGGCGGCGTACCCGTCGGCCATCAGGTAACAGGGCCGCTGCCAGCCGAGCAGCGAGTACGACGGGATGGCCCACGCGGTGCAGGGGAAGTCCACCCGGCCTTCCAGGAAGTCCAGGAACAGCGGCGAGTGGTTGAGCCGCCAGCGGGCCCGCCGGCCTCCGGCGAAGGCCTTGCGGAACAGCTCCCTGGTCTCCGTGACGCCCAGGAAGTGGTCCTGGTCCGGCGCCTTCTCGTAGGCGTACGCGGGCGAGAGCATCATCTCGTCCACCCGCAGGTCGTCGTTGAGGTAGTCGAGCACCTCGATCACGGTCTGCGGGGTGTCGGTGTTGAAGAACGTGGTGTTGGTGGTGACCCGGAAGCCGCGCTGCTGGGCGTCCCGCACGGCCGCCACCGCGGCGTCGAAGACCCCGTCCTTGCACACCGATGCGTCGTGCCGCTCGCGCAGCCCGTCGATGTGCACGGTGAAGGCGAAGTACGGCGACGGCCGGAACTTGTCGATCTTCTTGGGCAGCAGGACCGCGTTGGTGCAGAGGAAGACGTACTTCTTCCGGCGCACCAGTTCGGCGACCAGGGTGTCGATCTCGGGGTGCATCAGGGGCTCGCCGCCGGCGATGGAGATCATCGGTGCGCCGCACTCCTCCACGGCGGCCAGGGCCTGGTCCACCGGCATCCGGCGCTTCAGCAGGTGCGCCGGCTGTTGGATCTTGCCGCACCCGGCGCACTTGAGATTGCAGGCGAACAACGGCTCCAGTTCCAGCAACAGCGGGAACCGCTGCCGTCGGCGCAGTTTCTGTTCGACCAGGTACCTGGCGATCCGCAGGCTCTGGCGCATGGGCATGCTCACGGCTGACGTACCTCCTTGGGAAGGGTGAAGCTGACGTCCTCGACGGCTGCGGTGTGCTCGCTCACCTCCCTGGCACCGAGCGCGGTGAGTGCCGCGACGAGTTCGTCGACCAGGCCGGGCGGCGCCGACGCGCCGGCGGTCACCCCGACCGTCGTGGCGCCGGCCAGCCAGCGCGGGTCCACGCTGCCCACGTCGTCGACCAGGTGGGCCCGCGCGCCGGCCCGCTCGGCCACCTCGACCAGCCGGCGGGAGTTGGAGGAGTTGGTCGACCCGACCACCAGCACGACGTCGGCCCGTTCGGCGACGACCGTGATCGCCCGCTGCCGGTTGGTGGTGGCGTAGCAGATGTCGTCGGAGCCGGGGCCGGTCAGCGCCGGGAAGCGCCGGCGCAGCGCGTCGACGACGCCCGCCGCCTCGTCCACCGCCAGCGTGGTCTGTACCAGGTAGGACACCCGGGACGGGTCGGTCACCTGCACCGTCTCGGCGGCGGCCGCGTCGGGCACCAGCCGGATCCGCTCGGGTGCCTCGCCGAGGGTGCCCTCGGTCTCCTCGTGGCCGGCGTGCCCGATTAGCAGCACCGTGTCGCCCCGGCCGGCGAACCGGCGTGCCTCGGCGTGCACCTTGGTCACCAGGGGGCAGGTGGCGTCGATGACCGGCAGTTGCCGGTCGGCGGCCTCCTGGCGTACCGCGGGCGACACCCCGTGCGCGGAGAAGATGGTGAGCGCGCCGTCGGGGACCTCGTCGAGTTCGTCCACGAAGACCGCGCCGCGGGAGCGCAGGTCGGCCACGACCCGGGCGTTGTGCACGATCTGCTTGCGGACGTAGACGGGCGGGCCGTGCCGGCGCAGCGCCTGCTCCACCACCGCGATCGCCCGTTCCACCCCGGCGCAGAACGAGCGGGGCGAGGCCAGCAGGACCTGCTGGACGCTGCCGGCGGCCGCCGCCCACTCGGCCAGCGCCGCCGCCACCGTGGGCAGCACCCGCAGCGCGGTGCGGATCCGGCGGAGCGTGGCCGGTCGGTACAGCGGTCCGGTCGCGGTGTCGGCGACCACCCGGACGCAGGCGGTCGGACGGTCGGCGCAGCCGGCCAGCAGCCACGCCGACTCCAGGTCGGCGACCAGCGCTCCGGTCGCGGCCAGCCGGGCCCGGGTCGCGCCGTCGACCAGCCGGGTCGTGGTCACCACCGGTCCGAGGTGTACCCGCAGCCCACGGCGACGCAGTGCGGCGGCGAGCAGGGCGGCGGACGGCATCGGCACGACCTCCGGCCCCGGGTGCCCGGCCCGCGGGTCGGTGCGTACCTCGGTGGCCACCACGACGTCGCCCGGGGCCAGCCCGGGAGCCAGCCCGCCGCCGATTCCGGCGACGGCCACCGGGGTCGTCCCGGTCGGCCGGCCGGCGGCGACCGACCGGGCGCGCCGGGATCCTGCGCCGGTACGCCGTAGCGCCGGCCACCGGCCCGGATCGAGGCCGGTCAGCCCCCGCCGCAGCGCCGCCGCCTCGGGCCGCATCGGCGCGCACAGGGTCCACGCCGCAACGGCGGGCGCTGCTGGCTCGGTCACGGCACCACCTCGGCGGTCAGGCCGCCCCGCGCGTTCAGGATCCGGCCGAGCGCGCTGATCGGGAAGACCAGCCGGTACATGCCGTAGTTGATGTAGAAGTCGCCGGGGAAGCCGGTCCCGGTGTAGTGCGGCTCGTCCCAGCCGCCGTCCGGCCGCTGGGTGTCGACCAGCCAGCGCACCCCGCGTTGGGCCGGCTCACCGGCGCCATGGCCGGCGGCGTGCAGCGCGAGCAGCGCCCAGGCGGTCTGCGACGCGGTGGACTCGCCCCGCCCGATCCAGGACGGGTCCCGGTAGGAGCGCATGTCCTCGCCCCATCCGCCGTCCGGGTTCTGGTGCGCGTGCAGCCAGTCGACGGCCGCCCGGATCGCCGGGTGGCCGGGTTTGACCCCGGCGGCGACCAGGGCGGGCACCACCGCCCCGGTGCCGTAGACGTGGTTGGCGCCCCAGCGGCCGAACCAGGAACCGTCCGGCTCCTGGGCCCGCAGCAGCCAGTGCACGCCGCGGCGGACCGGCGCGGTGCCGGCGAAGTTCTCCGCGGCCAGCGCCTCGACGATGTGCGCGGTCACGTCCGCGCTGGGCGGGTCGGTGACCTCGCCGAAGTCGCAGAACGGCAGGTCGCCGACGATCGCCCGGGTGTTGTCGGCGTCGAAGGCGCCCCAGCCGCCGTCGCGGCACTGCATGCCGAGCAGCCAGCGGGTGCCCCGCAGCACGGCGGCCTCCGCCGGTACGCCGGTCCGCCGCAACGCCATGATCACCTCGGCGGTGTCGTCGGTGTCGGCGTACCCGTCGTTCTCGAACTCGAAGGCCCAGCCGCCCACCGGGGTCTTCGGCCGGCGGACGGCCCAGTCACCGCGCACCCGGATCTCCTCCTTGAGCAGCCAGTTCCCGGCGCGTTCCAGCGCGGCATGCCCGGCCGGCAGCCCGGCGTCCGACAGCGCGGTGACCGCGAGCGCGGTGTCCCACACCGGCGACTGGCACGCCTCCAGCCAGCGGACCGGGCCGTCCTCGGTCTGCTCACGCACCGTGAACCGCTCCAGCCCGTCCAGCCCGGCGCGGAGCACCGGGTGGTCCAGCGGGTAGCCGAGCAGGTGCAGCGCCATCAGCGAGTAGACCCACGGTGGCTGGATTCCGCCCCAGGAACCGTCGGCCTCCTGGCGGGCCACGATCCACTCGGCGGCCCGGCGCAGCGCGTGCCGGCGCACCGGTCCTCGGGCGATCCGCTCGTAGCCGCTGGCGACCCGGTCCAGCCGGTGCAGCACCCCGGCCCGCGACCGCAGCCGCGGTGGGCGGGGCGCCGCCGTCGGGATGCGCAGTTCGTCGATGCCGAAGCCGAGCTCCCGCACCGGGCGCAGCGCCCGGACGATGGACAGCGGGACGATGGTCTGCCGGGCCCAGCACGCGAAGTCGTAGACGTTGAACGGCATCCAGTGCGGCAGCAGCACCAGCTCGGGCGGGACCGCCGGCAGCTGTGACCAGGGCCAGTGGCCGAACAGGGCCAGCCAGAACCGGGTGAACACCCGGCTCGCCGCGAGCCCGCCGTGCGCGCGGACGAACCGGGCGGCGGTGGCGAGATGCGGGGCGTCCGGCGTGTCGCCGGCCAGCCGCAGGGCCAGGTACGCCTCGATGGTGGTGGAGAGGTCGCCCGGCCCGCCGTGGAAGGTCGCCCACGAGCCGTCCGGGCGTTGCTGGGAGCGGATCCACCGCGCCGACTCGGCGGTCTGCTCGGCGGTCCGGATGCCGAGGAACTGCCGCAACAGCAGGTCCTCGGCGTCCATGGTGACGTTCGTGGCCAGGTTTCCCTTCCACCAGCCGGCGTCGTCCTGCAGCCCGAGCAGGTGGTCCCGCGCCCGGCGTAGCGCCGCCCAGGCCGGGTCGCTCGCGGTCCCACCCGCCTTGGTCGCCGGGCTGGTGGTGGGCTTCGGCTTCGAAGACAGCAGCTCAGTCATCAGTGGTCCCGTCCGGTGGTGAAGGTGGCGATATCGGCGAACTCATCGCGCACGTCGTCGGGCAGGTCGAGCGCGTCCAGTTCCGCCCGCGCCCGCTCGGTCTCCTCCCACGCCCGCTGCGCGGTCCAGTCCCGGGCGCCGGTCGCCTCGATCAGCGCGCTCGCCCGGGTCACGTCCTCGTCGGTCAGTGGCTGCGGCGACCGGTACCGCTCGGTGAGCGCCCGGCCGGCCGCCTGACCGCTGGTCACCGCCCGTACGACCGGGATGCTCCGCTTGCGGGCCCGCAGGTCCGAACCGACCGGCTTGCCGGTCCGTCGCGGGTCCCCCCAGATGCCCAGCAGGTCGTCGACGAGCTGGAAGGCCAGTCCGAGGTGGCGGCCGAACCGGGACAGCCCGTCGACCAGGCCCGGCGGGCCGCCGCAGAGGATCGCGCCGAGGGCGCACGAGCCGGCCAGCAGCGCGGCCGTCTTCTGCTCCGCCATCCGCAGGCACTCGTCGAGGGTGACGTCGTCGCGCCGCTCGAAGTCCAGGTCGGCTGCCTGCCCGGCGACCAGCGCGCGGATGTCCACCGCGAGCCGGCGGGCGGCCGGGCAGCCCCCGGGCGTCTCGACGAGCGCCTCGTACGCCAACCCGACCAGGGCGTCTCCGGCCAGGATGGCCGGGCCGACACCGAACACCGTCCACGCTGTCGGCCGGTGGCGGCGCTCGGTGTCGCCGTCCATCACGTCGTCGTGCAGCAGGGAGAAGTTGTGCGCCAGTTCCACCGCGGCGGCGGCCGGCACCCCGGCGCTCGGCTCGGCGCCGGTGGCCCGGGCCGACAGCAGCGCCAGCGCCGGGCGCAGTCCCTTGCCCTGGCTGGCGGCGGGTGACCCGTCGGCGTCCCAGTAGCCGAGCTGGTAGCCCCCGACCAGGCGGTTGCCCGGGTCCAACCGGTCCAGCAGGGCACGGATCGCCGGCTCGACGTAGGTCTGGATCTGGTCCGTGCTGCGGCTGCGTGCGACGGTCATGATGCGGCCTCCGAGTGATGTCGGGGCCGGGACAGGAGTTGGCGGGCGACGATGTCGGCGGCGTCCTCGCCGCTGCGCACCGCGCCCTCCATCGTGTCCGGCCAGCCGGTGTCGGTCCATGCGCCGGCCAGTACCAGCCCCGGTAGGCGGGTGGCCGGACCCGGCCGGTACGCCCGCGTGCCGGGCGCCTGCCGGAAGGTGGCTTTCGGCTCCCGGGTCACGAACGCGTCGCGTACCGGGGTGTGCCGCGCGGCCGGGAACAGGTCGGCGAGAGCCTGGCGTTGTGCCGTCACCAGCTCCGCCGCCGGCCGCTCGAGTTCCGCGTCGGCGGCCGACAGCGACACCACCAGATGCTGCTCGCCGGCCATGCCCGGCACTGACCGATCGAAGATCCACTGTGCCGGGGACTCCACGGCGGCGGCCATGCCGAGGTCGGTGATCCGGGCGGCGTAGCGCAGGTGCACGTTGACGATCGGCGCCGCGCCCAGCCGTTGCCACTGCTCGGCGGCGGGCGCGGCGGCGGGCGGCACCAGCGACGCGGCGGCCTGGTGCGGCACGGCCAGCACCACGGCGTCGGCGTCCAGCTCGCTGTCGCCCACGCCGATCCGGAATCCGGTCGGCTCCGGTCGGATCCACCGCACCTTCGCCCGGGTGTGGACCTTGGCGCCGAGCCGGTCGAGCAGCCGACGGGCGGGCACGCCGTGCAGGTCGGTCAGCGGGACCAGGGGCCGGCCGATGTCACCGGCGTCCGCAGCCTCCAGCAGCCCGGTGCGGAACACCCGCGCCGCCAGCGCCAGCGACGCGTGGGTGCTGGGCAGGTTCAGCGCCGCCACGGTGATCAGGTCCCAGAGTCGCCGGACCGCCCGGCGGCTCTGGCCGTGCGCGGCGAGCCAGTCGCCGAAGCTGCGCCCGTCGGTGGCGGGCAGGTCCGGGTCGACGTGCCGCAGCGCGGCGCAGGCCCGGACGGCGGCGAGCCGCTCGGCCGGGCTGAGCAGCCGGTATCCGGCCAGGGCCGGCAGCAGGTGCGCCGGGGCCGGCAGCCGGCGGCGGGCCAGCACGTGCGGCCGCTGTCCCGGCAGCAGCACCGGCACCGTGAACCGCGGCTGCAAATCGGTGCCGCCGGCCGTGCCGAGCCGGTCCAGCAGCCGCCGGTAGGTGTGGTAGCAGCGCAGGAAGACGTGCTGGCCGGTGTCCACGCTGAGGCCGTCGCGGCGGAAGGAGTACGTCGCGCCACCCAGCTCCGGCCGGGTCTCCAGCAGCGTCACGGACAGGCCGAGGTCGGCGAGCCGGACCGCCGCGGCGATCCCGGCCAGCCCGCCGCCGATCACGCACACCGTGCCGGATCCGCCTCCCGGCTGCGCGGCCGGCCCGGTCATGCGGAACGGCCGACGAGAGCGCGCGCCGCGACCCAGGCCTTCTCCCGGCCCGGCAACGACACGCGACTGCGGGTGACCGCCAGCGGATCGGCCGCGATCCGGGTGAGCAGGCGGCGGTAGATGCCGGCCATCGCGGCCGTGCAGGCCGCGCTGCGCCGGTCCAGCAGAGGCAGCAGCTGCAGGCCGACGTCGTACCAGCGGGCGGCGCGGGCGGCCTCGAAGCGCACCAGCTCCACCAGCCGCTCGGGTGGATCGGCGAAACCGGCCCCGTCCAGGCGGAGGGTGCAGCCGAACCGGTCCAGGTCCTCGGCCGGCAGGTAGACGCGGCCGCCGACCCGGTCCTCGACCAGGTCGCGCAGGATGTTGGTCAGCTGCAGGGCCACGCCCAGCGCGTCGGCCAGTGGTGCGGCCCGGCCCGGCTGGGTGGCCCCGAACACGCCGAGGGAGAGCCGGCCGATCGACCCGGCCACGCAGCGGCAGTACCAGAGCAGGTCGTCGAAGCTGTCGTACCGGCGGCCGGTCACGTCGGCGGCGCACCCGTCGATGAGCTCGTCGAAGGCGGCCAGCGGGATCGGCATCCGCGTCGCGGCGTCGCCGAGGGCGGCCAGCACCGGGTCGGCGCCGCTGTCGCCGGGCAGCCGGTGCAGGGCCGCCCGGGTCCGGGCCAGCGCGTCCAACTTCTCGTCGGGAGGTAGCGTGCCGTCCCCGATGTCGTCGATGCGGCGGGCGGCCGCGTAGATGGCCGACAGCGCCCGCCGTTTCGGCGCCGGCAGCAGCCGGATGCCGTACGCGAAGTTGGCCGCCTGGCTACGGGTGATCTGCTCGCAGTGCCGGTAGGCGGCCTCGGTCCGGGTGGTGGTCGTGGTCATCCGGCACTCCGGACGGTGGCGGCCAGCCAGCTGCCGAGGATGTGCCGGCGGCGGGGCCGGGCGGTGACCGCCAGCGGGTCGTGGTCGGCGGCGGCCAGCGCGTCGAGCGTCGCCCGGCCGCCGGCCAGGTAGCCGCCGACCGCGAGCCGGCCCCAGCCGTGCAGGGCCGACACCAGCGGGGCGCCCGCGTCGAGCCAGGCACGGGCCCGCTCCGCCTCGAACCCGATCAGCTCCCGCAGCTGGCGGCTCGCGGTGCTGCGGGCGAGGTCCGCCTCGGTGACCTCGAACCGTTGCATGTCGGCCGCCGGCAGGTAGACCCGGCCGCGGCGGTGGTCCTCGGCCACGTCCTGCAGGTGCTCGACGAGTTGCAGGGCGGTGCAGATCCGATCGGACAACGCGACGGTCGCCGGATCGGCCTGCCCGAAGACGTGCAGGACGAGCTCGCCGACCGGGTTGGCGGACAGGGTGCAGTAGCCGACGAGCTGCTCGAAGGTGGCGTAGCGGGTGACGTGCTGGTCGACCCGGTTCGCCTCGATCAGCCGGACGAGCGCGTCCAGGGGCAGCCGGCACTCGGCCACGGTGGGCGCGAGGGCGCGCAGCACCGGGTTCGGCACGTCGGCGCCCGCGTGGAGGGCGCGCAGTTCGGCCTCGACGTCGTCCAGGGCGGCGAGCCGGTCGAGCCCGTCGGCCAGCGGTTCGTCGCCCAGATCGTCAACGTGGCGGGCGTAGCCGTACACCGCGAGGAGGTGACGGCGGTACCGCGCGGGCAGCACCCGGAGGGCGACCGGGAAGTTCTCCTGCGCCCGGGCCTGCTCCACCCGACGTATGTCAGGGGCGATGGCTGGTGGACTCATCCCTGGTTCTCTCCTTTCTCTGGGCACGGGCGGCGGCAGCTCAACCGGCGAGCGGGGTCAGCCGGCTGCGGACGCTCGCCCGTACCCGCCGCGACGCGTCCCGGCTCCCGGTGCCGACCCACGACAACCGGCGCAGCACGTCCGCGCAGATGCCGTGGGCGTCCAGGCCGTACTCGGCGAGCAGGTTGGGCCGGTCGCCGTGCGGTACGAACGTCGTCGGCAGGCCGAGGGCACAGACCGGCGTGGCGACGGCGGCGTCGGCGAGGCTCTGGGCGACGGCGGCACCCACGCCACCGTCGCGGACCCCGTCCTCGACGGTGACGACGAGGGCGTGGTCGGCGGCCAGCACGGCGAGCTCCGGGTTGACCGGCCGCACCCACCGGGGGTCCACCACGGTGCACTCGACACCGCCCGCCGCCAGCAGTTCCGCCGCCCGCAGGGTCGGCCCGGCCATCGCCCCGACCGCCACCAGGAGCACCTGCGCAGCCGCCGCCCGACGCAGGACGTCGATCCCGGCGATCCGTTCCACCGCAGGGATGTCGCTGTCGACGCGGGCCTTGGGAAACCGCAGCACCGTGGGTCCCCGCCGCTCGTCGACCGCCTCCTGCAGCTCCTCGCGGAGCGAGGCCGCGTCGCGCGGGGCGGCCACCCGCAGGCCGGGCACCGTGCCGAGCATGGCCAGGTCCCACATGCCGTGATGGCTCGGCCCGTCCGGGCCGGTGATCCCGGCCCGGTCGAGCACCAGGGTGACCGGCAGCCGGTGCAGCGCCACGTCGAGCAGGACCTGGTCGAACGCCCGGTTCAGGAAGGTGGCGTAGACCGCCACCACCGGGTGTTTGCCGCCGAACGCGAGCCCGGCCGCCGAGGTGACGGCGTGCTGTTCGGCGATGCCCACGTCGACGGTCCGCTCGGGGTAGCGCGCCGCGAAGTCGGCGAGTCCGGTCGGGCCCAGCATCGCCGCGGAGACCGCCACGAGGTCCGGGCGGTGTCCGCCGATGGCGACGAGTTCCTCGGCGAACACGTCCGTCCAGGTCCGGCCGGGGGACCCGACCGGCTGCCCGGTGCCCGGGTCGACCACGCCCACCGTGTGCAGCCGGTCGGCGTCGTCGGCCTCGGCCGGCGGGTGGCCGTGACCCTTGTGGGTGACACAGTGCACCACGACCGACTGGTCCGACGCCCGGGCCTGCTGCAGCGCCGCTTCGAGTTGGCCCACGTCGTGCCCGTCGACGGGGCCGAGGTAGCGCAGGCCCAGCGCCTGGAAGAAGTCCGAGCCCGTCGCCTCCCCGGACCGCCCGCCCGGTGACCCGGCCGTGGCCCGTAGCGACGCGAGATGCGCGGCCAGGCCGCCCACGGTCGGCGCGTACGAGCGGCCGTTGTCGTTGAGCACGACCACCACCCGGCCGGGGGACCCGGCCAGGCTGTTCAGGGCCTCCCAGGCCAGGCCGCCGGTGAGGGCGCCGTCGCCGATCACCGCGACCACGGTGCGGTCGGGGCCGTCGAGGGCGTACGCCCGGCACAGCCCGGTGGCGTAGGACAGGGCGGTGGAGGCGTGCGAGTTCTCCACCAGGTCGTGCGGCGACTCGGCTCGCCGGGGGTAGCCGGACAGGCCGCCCGACCCGCGGAGCTGGGCGAACCCGGCCCGGCGGCCGGTGAGCAGCTTATGGACGTACGCCTGGTGCCCGGTGTCGAAGATGATCCGGTCATGCGGGGACCGGAACACCCGGTGCAGCGCGATGGTCAGCTCGACCATGCCGAGGTTCGGGCCGAGGTGTCCACCACGCCGGCAGATCGCCTCGACCAGGAACGCCCGGATCTCCCCGGCGAGCAGCCGCAGTTGCTCGTGGGTGAGCCGCCTGACGTCGTCGGGCTGGTTGACGGTGTCGAGCAGGGACATCATCTCTCCGTCCGGCCGGTCGTGCGCGAACCCAGCGGCCACAACCCCGTCCGCGGCGGCGGGCCGGGCGTCGATCGCCCCACGGCAGCGGGGCGTCGCACAGCCTGCTGCGGATGCGGTGATCCGGCCGTGGGTGGTGCGGGTAGCGCCGTGGGCGATGGAGTCACCTGGAACATGTGCAAAACGAGCATAACCATGCTGATCACCCCTACCGCTTGAAATCGCTTCTAATGCCTCGCCCAGAGCGCGATGGCACCGCCCACCGAGCCTCCGGTCAGCCGTTCGACGCCCGGTCCGACTCCGCAGCGGTGGCCACGTCGATCGGATAGCTACGCCGGGCGGCGATCATGATCAGGCCGTTGGCCGCCAACGGGACCAGCATGATCAGGAAGGCATTGCGCAGACCGACACCGCTGGACCGTCCCGCCGCCCCGCCGAGCTCGTCGGCCAGCCAGCCGAAAATGGCCGGGGCGACCGCCTCGGCGGCGAGCCGCAGCACCGTCCGCAGGCTCTCCGCCCGCCCCCACAGCCGACCGGGAACGATGTCCAGCCGGGCCGCGTCCAGCGGCGGGTTGGCCACCGCGAGCGCGCCCGCGCCGAACGCGATCAACGGGAGCGCCAACGCCACCGACGTGAACCACACTCCGGGCACGAACAGCACCGCGGCGGCGACGAAACCGACAGCCGGCACGACGATGCGGACGCTGGTGTGCCCGCGGCTCAGCGCCCGGTCGGTGAGCCGGCCGGCGAGCACCGTGCCGGCCAGCGCCACCACCCCGATGACCGGCACGAGAGCACCCAGCGCCGTCTGCGGGATGCCGAAATGACGCACGGCGAAGACGACGATGAACGTGCGCATACCGGCGAAGAAGAAATAGCCCATCGCCGAGGCCACGATCAGCAACCGGTTCGTGGGGATCGCGAGCAGGTAGGCCGCCGCGCGGCCCAGCGACCACCCCGCCGGATCAGCGGTCAGCACCCGGTCGCTCGCCGGCGCCACCCCGCGTGCGGCCACCACCGCCTGCGCCCGGCCGGTCGGCTGCTGCCCGGAGTCCGGTCCGGGCTCGAACGCGCCCCGGCCGGCACCACGCCGGGCGGGCTCGGGCAGCAGCCGCCACAGCGCCACCGACAGGACCGCGCTCGCCGCCGCGAGTAGAAAGAACGCGTACCGCCAGGAGTATGCCGCCGCGATCTCGCCACCGGCCAGCAGGCCGGCGCCAGCACCGACGAGCTCGCCGGCGAGGATCCAGCCGAGCACCCCCGCGCGCTCGGCGGGCGGGATGTAGTCGCCGGTCAGCGACACCACCACGGGGCCGGCCGCGGCCAGAGCGGCACCGAGCAGCAGCCGGGACAGGAGCAGCCACCCGTAGCTGGGCGCGAGGCCGCCGACGGCCATGGCAGCGGCCCACAGCGCGGTGGTGATCACCAGCAGGCGTACCCGGTTGGTCCGGTCGGCGAGCACACCCAGCGGCACGGAGGCGATGGCGCCGACCCCCGACGACGCCGTGGCCAGCAGACCGAGCTGGGCATGGCTGATGCCGAGATCCGCCTCCAACTGGTTCGCGGCCGCACCGAGGGTGCCGGTGTCCGCACTGTTCAACGCGAGCGCCCCGCCCAGCAGCAACACGACCCGGGCCCGGCCCGGCCCGCCGAGCAGCCGGGCCGCCTCCCGCGCGACCACCTGCCCCGGCCCGCCGCGCAGGCGCCTGCCGTGGCTGCCCTCAGCCGGTCTCGCCATGATCGCTCGATCCGCCCCCGCCCGGCACCCGGTCGGCGCCCACTCCGACTCTGGCCGACCAGCCGGCCGTCCGCGCCCGCATCACACGAACAGGCGACACGCCCTGGCGTGCCGCCGGCCCGCACGCCTGATCTTCCGGCCCAGCGACGGGGCGGTGCCGTCCGTTCGCGCAGCGCGTGGCGGCTAAAGGTCCGCGCAGCCGGTCTCGTCGGGCAGCAGCGGGCGCGGTGCCACCTGCCACACCTGACCAGCACTGCGCCAGCGGGTGTCGGCGCCGGCGGTGGCCGCCTCCCGGCGGACGGTGTCCAGGTCAGCGCCCCGCAGCACCAGGCAGGTGGCGCCGGCCGCCGCGCCGCCCAGGGGTTCGCCGGCCAACGCCGGCAGTGGCCAGGGCCGCGCCGGCTCGGCGGGATCGGCGGGCACGGCGACGATCGCCACGGCCGCCGGCTGGTACGGCACCGGCGAGCCGGCGGCATGACCGGCGAGTGCCGCCCGCAGTCGCGCGGCTGCCGGGTTGGTCCGGGGGAGGGTGACGGTGCGCGGCCCGCCAGGCGCGCCGACGACGACCCGGACGACCGGCTCGTCCGGTCCGCCGGCCGCCGCCTGGTCCGACAGCGCGGCCGCGTCCCGGAACAGCTCGCGTACCTCGTCCGGCGGGACCCGGTCCTCCCGTAGTTGCGGCCAGCCGGCGGAGGGTTGGGCCGGGACGCTGATCAGCCGGCCGTCACCGAACAGCGAGAAGCCCGGGGGTACCGCAGCGGTGCCGCCGGGTGGCAGCATGCCGGGCAGCTCGCTCAGCCGCAGCACCAAGGCCCCGCCACCGGTTGGCGGCTCCGGGTCGGTGCCGCCCCGGCCGGCGCAGCCGGTGCTTGTCGCCGCTGTGGCGAGCAGCGCCGGCACGGCGAGCAGCGCCAGGGCTCTGCCTCGGTGCATGGCGTTTGGCTCCCGGGTCGCGGTGGTGCCGGTCGGACGCCGCAACGGCGCCGCTGGTTCCGTGCGGCGTGCGGGCCGGACCTTGGCTCGGTGCGGACGGTAGTCCGGGGACGCCGTGGTCGGCGCCCCCGGACCGGTTCTCCAGGCAGTCGTCCGGACCGTCAGGACCGGGTGAGGGTGTAGTTCCCCGAGCCCGCCTTGTTGATCACGACGACCCCGTACCAGGCGCTGCGGGTGGGGGTGAAGGTGACCGTCTCGGTCGCGCCGGCCCCGCCGCTCGTGGCGGTCGCCACCGCGGCGGACCGCGAGCGGATCCAGGTGCCGGCGTTGGCCGGGTCGCTGTCCAGCACGAACAGCTCCGGGTCCTGGCCGGTGTTGGTGGTCGCCACCGAGATGGTGACCGGCACCCCGGCGGTCAGGTAGGTGTCCCGCACCGTGGCCACGTTGTTCGTGCCCATGGTGATCGTGCTGCTGCCGGCGTTCAGGACCACGGCGCCCTGGGCGAGTTCGATCCGGTAGCCACCGCCGCCGGAGTAGTTGACCACCCGCGGGTAGTAGTCACCCAGCGCACGGCGGTTGGAGTCCACCGCGACGAAGTCGACGTTGGTGCCGCCCTGGGCGCTGCCGACCAGGTAGGCGCCCTGCCCCCGGTCGTCCCAGAGCTGCAGGTCGAGGTCGCCCGAGTTGGGCTTGAGCGCGACCACCGACCAGTAGGGCGACGAGGTCGAGTAGCCGAAGTTGTGCGGCGGAGTCGGCATCGGGCGGGTCAGCGGGGCGTAGTTGCCCAGCGGGTCCCGGAACTGGTAGTCGATGGTGTTCTGGTAGACCGACGCGAGGGCGCCGGAGTCGGCCACGTTGAACCCGTCGGCGGCGCGCTGGGCCCAGAAGTCCGCGAAGTTGACGGAGTTGTGCCGCCGGGAGGTGGTCCAGATGTTCAGCGGGCCCTCCCCGTGCCGGTCCCAGGTCCCCTCGTTGGCGTAGTCGGTGATGTCGATCAGGGCGCCGGCGATCCGGCCCTCGGTCGTGTCACCCTCGCCCCAGCCGTTGCCCCAGCTCGGGTTCTCCAGGTTCAGCGAGGCACCGTTCGGCCAGCGGTAGAACGGATCGTTGTAGACCGTGGCCGGGAACCACTCGGCCCAACCCTCGGTCCAGGCGCAGCCCGCGGAGCTGGCGCCCGTGATGCTGTGCGGGCTGCAGTTGGGCGCGGACGGGAAGCTGTCGTTGTACAGATCGTCCATCACCGCGTGGCCGATCTCGTGCACGACCGTTACCGGCGCGTTCGGGTCGTCAGCGGCCAGGTGGACCTGGTTGTCGCCGGTGCTGTAGTAGGTGCCGTCGGTCGAGTCCGGGGCCCAGTTGATCACCACCTGCCGGCAGCTCGTGTCATCCTGGTCCCAGCAGAGGTTGTTCGGCTTCGGGATCCACAGCCAGGCGTCGTTCGCGGCGTCGAACGCGTGCAGGCCGCGCTGCAGCGCCCCGTCGCCCGCGGTGAGCGAGCCGAGATTCAGCGTGCTGCCGGTGGGCACGTCGTTGGTCGTGCCGGTCTGGAAGGACAGCGGGTTGCCGCCACGCTGCACCCGCCACAGCGAGTTCGAGCTGATGAAGCGGAGGTAGATGTCCGCGGTGCCGCTGTCCGGCCAGCCCTCGACCTGCGAGTCGAAGCAGATGTTGTAGTTGCCGTTGGCGTCGGTCACGCCGGTGGCGAGCAGCGAGTCGCCGAAGGTGTCGTCGTCCCAGACCTGCACCTGGAAGTTCATCTGGTTGTGCCAGCTGCCGTTCTGGTCCTGGTAGCTCCAGTTCCCGGCGACCCGGGTGTCGCACGCCGCCAGCGGGCTGATCGAGGTCAGGCCCTTGGCCGCGGCCTCCGCCCGCGCCTCGCCGGCCACCCGGTCCACGCCGACACTGCGCGGCTTCTGCCCCGCCAACCGGGGCGCGCGTGCCGCGGTGGGCACCGGCTTGGTGGCGTTGTCGCCGGCCGGCGTGACGTGCCCGAGCCGGGACACTCCGGGCTTCTCCCCGATGGTCAGGAAAACGTCGTCCTGACCGGCCTGGACGTCCTTGCCGTGCGGCGCGGTGGCCCGCACCTGGATCTGCACCGGGCCCGCCTTGACCGCGCGGACCACGCCGCTGAACGCGAAGCGGTCACCGGCTCGCAGCGTGCGGGTGGTCCGGGCGACGGAGACCGTTCCGGACCGTTCGGGCAGGACGCTCTTGCGATCCTGGACGCCCAGCTCGGCCGGCGTCTGCACCCACTCCAGCTCGGCGGGAAGGGTCACGCTGATCTCGCTCGGTCCGATCTTGCCCTGGCCGCGCACGGTGACCCGCAGGGTCGCCGTCTCGCCCACGGCGGGGGTGCGGTCCAGCTTGGCCTCGACGCCGAGGCAGCTCAGCGTTTCGTCCTTCAGGCTCTTGCTCGCCGACGGGCGCAGCCCACATGTCTCGCCTCGCGCCAGCTGGTAGGCGGGTGTGGCACGGGCCTTCGCGGCGTCGTTCGGGTCCGCGGCGTACGCGGGACCACTGCCGGCCGCGAGTGCCACCATCGCGCCCGACACGATTACGGCGAGCGCCGCTCGTGCGGGCCTGGTGGCCTTCGTGCTCAACATTCGTGTTCCTCTCCCTGATGCCGGGCCGTTGTCCGGCCCCGCGTCGACGGACCATTTGTTTGGCCCCGAGTGAGCATCGATATATCCGTGCCCTTCGGTAAAGCCTTTGACCGGTTAGTGACACGGTGACGGAAGACAATGGACAGAGCTGGTTTACAAACACGACGCATTCGACCGACCGGCGGTCGCGCTCCGTCCGAACGTCTGATTCGGTGGCTCGTACGTCGGACGTCCGGCGTCGTTTGTCATGCCGCGGACAGTGGTGCGCCGACTCATAGCAGGCCGGCCCGACCTCGGCAGCCGCGCGGCCGGCCGTGGCGGTGTCGCTCATCGGACGACGCCGTTCGCATTGGCGGGAAATGCGTGGTCGCAATTCGAGGGAGCTGTCGTAGAAAGGACTTCCGAACGGAAAGTCGGGCGTGGCGCCCGTCACACTCATGCGGGCTTTCGCGAGGTGCGGGAAAGTCGGGCGACGGGCAGTACTCCGTGCAGAACCGGGCAATTAGGCAGATAGATGGAGGTCTAAGCCTCTGTGGTCCGTCGGTCAGAGATGCGGCCCGCCCGACCGTTGGGCTGGCCAGCGATTAGTACCGGAACCAGTGCCGGCCGCCGGGTGGGGGGCGAGCGGGGTTGCTGGTGCGGATTCATGAACAATAGAGTGCCTCGCAGTAACTTAGCGAACACACTCAGCTACTTTTCAGGTGGCGCTGCTACCTTCCTCGGCCAATGGCATCCATTATGGACGTCGGTGATCCTGTTGCGACACAAGCGTTCGGACGCGGCCGTTTCACGTCCGGGTCGGTGTCGTCCGCTGCCTGATGAGGGAGACGTAGTGGTGTTCAAGAAGATGCTGGGCGCGTTCGGGGTGGGCGGACCCAGCGTCGACACGGTTCTGTCCAATCCCAACACCCGCCCGGGACTGACGCTGGGCGGGCAGGTGAACCTCGTCGGCGGCAGCCATGACGTGCAGATCGACCAGATCACCGTCGGGTTGGTCACCCGGGTGGAGATGCAGGGCGCGGGGGAGGAGTACGACGCGTTCGTCGAGTTCCACCGGGTCGGTGTCGCCGGCGGGCTGCTGCTGCGGGAGGGGCAGCACCTGTCGCTGCCGTTCCAGCTGGCGATGCCCTGGGAGACGCCGGTGACCAGCCTGTACGGGCAGCAGCTGCACGGCATGGCCATGGGCCTGCGCACCGAGGTGGCCATCCGCGGCGCGGTGGACAAGGGCGACCTCGACCCGGTGTACGTACATCCGCTGCCGGTCCAGGAGCGCATCCTCGAGGCGTTCGGTCGGCTCGGGTTCCAGTTCAAGGGCGCCGACCTGGAACGCGGCCACATCTATGGCCTGCACCAGAGCCTGCCCTTCTATCAGGAGATCGAGTACTTCGCCGCCCCGCAGTACGCGCAGGGCGTCAACGAGGTCGAGCTGACCTTCGTCACCAACGAACACGGCGTCGACGTCGTGCTGGAGTTCGACAAGCGCGGTGGCCTGTTCAGCGGCGGACACGACTCCTACGGCCGCTACCAGGTCGCCCACGCCGACGCCGACCGGGTCGACTGGACCGCCCAGGTCGACGGATGGGTCCGCCAGGCCCTGGACCAGTACCGCAGCCGGCACGCCGGCCACGGCTACGGTCAGCCCACCGGGTACGGCACGCCGGGTGGCTACCCGCCGCCCCCGCCGCCCGGCTACGGGCAGCCCACCTATGGCGCGCCCGGCTACGGTCACCCGGGCGGCCACTACAAGGAGGAGTACCACCACGAGCGGCGCGGCTCCGGCATGGGTGGCGTCGCCGCCGGCCTGGCCGGCGGCGCGGCGCTCGGCTTCGCCGGCGGGATGATCGCCGAGGAGGCCTTCGACTCGTTCGGCGACGACGAGGAAGGCGGCGACGAGGGCTGACCCCGGTGGTGCCCCGAACCGGTCGCCGGGTCGGGGCACCCGTCGTCCTCCGACGGCCCGCCGGTGAGGCCACTTGACTGCCCCGGCGATGATCGAGGCCAGCGACAATCCGTCGGAAGGCAGGCACTCGTGGAAGTCACCGGCATCCTCTCCGCGATCGTCATCGGTCTGATCATCGGCGCGCTGGGTCGGCTGGTCGTACCCGGCCGGCAGAGCATCCCGATCTGGCTCACGGTGCTCATCGGCGTGGTCGCCGCGGTCCTCGGCACCTTCGTCGCCACGGTGTTCGGCGTGGCGGAGACCCGGGGCATCGACTGGATCGAGCTGGCCCTGCAGGTCATCTTCGCGGCGATCGGCGTCTCGGTCGCGTCCAACGCCTACGGCCGCCGCCGCTGAACCACCCGACGCCGCTGGCCCGCCATCCCACGGCGGGCCGGCGGCCCGCTGTCGGGCCGCCGCTCACATCGAAGCGGGCCTCGGCCGCGATAGCCCCGCTAACGGGTCAGCGGCCGGAGCCTGGCAGGCTCCGGCCGCTGACCGGGGATCACATCCGGACTACAGTCGCGCGCACTGGCCCGTGGCCGAGCCCTTGATCACGTTCGGCCGGCTGTCGTTCACCGGGGCCGGGGTGTTGCCCGAGCAGCCCAGCGACCCGCTGATGGTGTTCGCGGCGACCACCACCGGCTGGCTGCCGGTGTTGCTGTTGACGGCGACCGGACCGCTGACCGTGACCGTGTCGATCCGTACCCCACCGGTGCTGCCGGTGATCGACACCGAGCCGCTCACCTTGCCCTTGCTGATGCTCAGCCCGCCGGTCGCGCCGGACACCGTCACCGAGCCGGACACGGTGGCGCCGGAGAGGTCGAACAGCACCGGGCGGGTGGCGGACACCGGTCCGCTGATGGTGCCGCCGGTGACCACCAGCGAGGCACCCGGGTTGACCGTGACGGAGCCGGAGATCGTGGCGTTCTCCAGGCAGGTCAGGCCGGCGGTGACCACCAGCGCCTTGCTGTACTTGCCGGTGATCGTCGTGGTGCACTGCGGACCGGCCTGCCCGATCGCCGAGCGCGGCTGGGTGTCCGCGGTGACCGGCGAGTTGGCGGCGAAGTAGCTCACCAGCATGGTGAGGTCGTTGTCGCCGGTGGTGGCCGGGTTGGTGCCCTGGCCGAGGGTGGTGAAGTTGTCACCGCCGGCGGCGAGGAACGAGTTCACCGTGACCCGGTAGGTGCCCGACGGGTCCAGCGGCGTGCCGTTGAGCTTGATCGAGGTGATCCGCGAGCCCTTGGGCGCGTCGGGGTTGTAGGTGTAGCTGAACCCCTTCGAGACACCCAGCCACAGCACCGGGCGGGACGCGCCGTCCGGCTGCCACTGCTCCTCCAGCACCTGCTTGATCTGGGCGCCGGTGTAGCTCTTGGTGACCACGTCGTTGGCGAACGGCTGGACGGCGAAGGCGTCGGCGTAGGTCACCGTGCCGTCGGTCCGGTACAGCAGGTCGGCCCGCAGGCCGCCCGGGTTCATGAACGCGATCTGCGCCCCGCCCCGGCCGGCGTCCTTGGTGCCGGCGAGCTGCACGTCGGCGATGAGGTTGCCCAGCGCCGACTCCTTGCCCCGGTCCTCGTTGCCGTTGGTGTAGGCCCGCTTGACGTCCGCGTTGATCGAACCGAGCTGCTGCTTGCCCAGCTCGGTGGCCTTGGTCTTGGCGGCGGCCACGATGTCGGCCACGGCCGCGTCCTGCGGCGCGCCGACCACGTCGACCAGCTGCGCGGCGGCGTCGGTCACCGAACCCGTGTTCGGGTCGAAGGTGAGCGTCACCTTGCCCAGCCGCTTGCCGTAGTCCTCGGCCTGCACCACCGGGCGCAGCTTGTCCGACCCCGGCACCGGGACCTTGAACGCGTACGGCTGGTGGGTGTGGCCGCTGAAGATCGCGTCGATGGTGGCGTTGACCCGGGTGAACTTGCCGAAGACCGGGTCGTTGGCCAGCGCGTCGGCGGAGTTGATGTTCTCCGTCGCCGCGCCCTCGTGCGCGAGCAGCACCACCACGTCGGCCTCGCCGTTGTCCGGGTTGCCGTCCTTGAGCTGCCCGGCGACCAGGTTGGCCTCCGCGACGGGGTCGCGGAAGGTCAGGCCGGCGATGCCGTCCGGGCTGACCAGCGATGCGGTCTGCTCGGTCACGACGCCGACGAAGCCGACCCGGACCCCACCCACGGTGCTGACCGAGTACGCCGGCAGCGCCCGGGTGTCGCCGCGGTAGACGTTGGCGCCGAGGTACGGGAAGTCGGCCCGATCGGACACCCGGCCGGTGAGGTCGGCGATGCCCTTGTCGAACTCGTGGTTACCGACCGCCGAGGCGGCCAGCCCGGCGGCGTTCAGCGCGTCGATCGTCGGGGTGTCCCCGTCGATCGCCGAGATGAACGTGGACGCGCCGATGTTGTCACCTGCGGAGACGAACGCCGTGTTCGGGTTCTGCGCGCGCAGCTGACCCACCAGGCCGGCGAGCTGAGCGGCGCCGCCGACCGGCTGACCACCGACGGTGGCCGGGGACTCCAGCCGGCCGTGGAAGTCGTTGATGCTCAGCAGCTGCAGGTTGACCGGCTTCGCGCTGGTGCTGATGCCCACCACGACCGGGTTGTGGTCGCTGGCCCGGTACGGGTTCGCCTCGTAGAAGGCGGCCAGCCCGTCGTACTGGAAGGCGAACGACTCGACCGCGTTGATCTGCCACACGTCGACCCCGGTGACCCGCGACGCCAGCGACGGCGAGGCGAGGGCGTGGTCGAGCGAGCCGGACTCGCCACCGAAAACGTAGGTGGCCTTGCCGGTGTCGTTCAGGTCCTGGTACTTGGCCTGGTAGAGGACCTGCATCGGGTCCTCCTGGGTGTAGGCGTTGAAGTCACCCAGCAGCAGCACGTCGTCGCTGCCGCTGTCGGCCTTGACCCGGTCGACGAAGGCGGTCAGCGCCGTGGCCTGCCGGACCCGGTCGCCGTTCCAGCTGCCCTGGCCGTCACCGGCGTCGGCGTTGTCGCCGGTCCCGGTGCCGCTCTTGGACTTGAGGTGGTTGACGATCACGGTGAAGGAGATCTTCCCCGCGGTGAACGTCTGCGCGATCGGCTCGCGGGCGTTGAACCACACGCTCTCGTCGTTGACCGAGCGCGCCGGCCCCTTCGGCTGGACCTTCGCCGGCTTGAAGATGATCGCCGTGGTGATGAAGTCCTGCTGGGCCGGGGTGGGCAGCTCGGCCGGGCTGCGGACGTAGTCCCAGGTGCCCGTGCCGTCCTTGGCGTTGAGCGCGTTGACCAGGCGCTTCAGCGCCTGCTGCGGGTCGCCTGCGTCGAACCGGACCGAGTTCTCGATCTCCTCGAGCCCCACCACGTCGGCACCCAGGGCGCTGATCGCCGCAACGATCTTCGCCTCCTGCTTGGCCAGCGCGGCCTCGTTCGCCGCGCCACGGGCGTCCCCGCCGAAGTGGACGAAGTAGTTGAGGACGTTGAAGCTGGCCACCCGCACGTCCCCGCCGACGTTCGCCGGGCCCGTGGTACGCGGGTTGGTGGCCTTGAAGGTGGTCCGGCCGACCGACGGAGTGTCCGCGCTGACCGGGGTGGTCGGCTGCAGCCGCCACTCGTTGAAGCCGTACGACAGCACCGACGGCCCGAACGCCTCGACCGAGTCGCCGACCCGCAGCGGGTTCTCCTTCGACAGGTACGGCGGCAGCTGCCCGGCGGTGGCCAGGTTAGTGGTCTTGCCGTCGTCGAGCAGGACCCGGCGGAGCTTGTTGTCGGCGATCACCTGCTTGGCGGCGTCCGAGCCCGGGCGGGCGACATCGGTCGCGTTCCGGGCCGGGCGGTCACCGGCGGCGAGCACGACCTCGCCGTACCGGTTGGTGTTGTACACCTCGGAGACGGTGTACTGGCCGACCGGCGCCACCAGCATCGACTCGACCGACTCGCGGGCGTCGTCGGCCAGCGGCAGGCTGACCGGGACCGGGGCGGGCAGGGTCGCGCCGTGCGCGCAGATCTGCACGTCACTCTTGGCGGCGATGCTCAGCTGGGTGAAGCCGTTGAACTCGCTCGGGGTGCCGCTGACCCGCACCCGGTCGCCGATCGCGACCGACGGGTGGTTGGCGGTGTTGGTCGTCAGGTAGATGAAGATGCCGTCGGAGGCGGTGCCGGCGGCGACCGCACGGTCTCCGCCGCTGCCGGCGGTCTGGACGTACATGCCGTTGTAGCCACCGGTGCGGTGGTCGGCGGTCACCACGCCCTCGACGGTGACCCGGGTGCCCGCCAGCGGCGTGGCGGTGCCGGTGCCCTGGACCTCCGCGATGGTGCGGTCGACGGTGACGGTGCAGCCGATGCCCGGGTCCGGGCCCGGGCCCGGGTCGGGGTTGCCGCTGCCGTTGCGGGCGCCGAAGGTGTTCGGCGCCTCGGCGTTCCAGGTTCCGTTGATCTTCTGCAGCGAGTGGCCGACGGGGGTGTTCGTGGTCTCCGCGACCCCGATGTCGGTCCCGGTCATCCCGTTGGCGGGGCCGCCGACCGCGGTGAACGTCCCCTCGTAGGTGAGGAACTCGGCCACCGTGCCGGTGGGGGAGACCAGCGCGACGCCGTCGGGGGAGCCGTTCTGGATGCCGTCGGTCGGGTAGTTGGCGACGACCACACCGGCCGCCGGCACCGGGCCGCTCAGCGTGCGGGTGTTGTACGCCGCACTGTTCGCTCCGTTGTAGAGGATGATCTGCCAGCCGGTCAGATCGAAGCCGGCCGGCGCCTCGATCTCGATGGCCTCGCCGGTGTCGGTACCGGCGTTGTCGTAGTGGATTTCGCTGATGAAGGGGGCCGCCGATTCGGCGGCGAGGACTGGAGCGCTGCTGGTCAGGGCCAGCGCACCGCTTGTGACGACTACGCCGAGCACACTGAGTGATCTGCGTTGGCTACGGAGCTTCAAAGCTGGGGCCTTCGATAGGGGGATGGACTGGTGCAACCTAACGGCAATCGGTGTCCGCGCAGGAGCCACCAGACGTACGGAGCACGTTAGCCTGTCGGCCGGATTGTCACGAAGATCGGACAAGGGTGTGCTAAGCGCCAAAGCGGGCGCACTGGACGCCGGGCTGAGCCGGCTCCGCCCGGACGATACAGGTCACGGCCTTCACCGGCCGCTGCGCCAGCGCTCGGGTCCGCCGGTCGCCTCGCGGCCCCTTATCGTCGCGGGGGTGAGCGACGAGGATGCCCCGGGGGAGCTGCGCTGGCGGTGGGAGCAGCCGGTGCCGCTGCGGTGGTTGCTGATCGACGAGTACTCGATGGGTCAGCCGGACACGGCCGTGGCGGTGTGTGCGGACATCGACGGGCTGTTCGTCGACCCGCCGCCTCCGGCGCCGGCGGAAAGGTACACGCTGCTCGGCTGCGTACCCGTCGGACGGCTCCGGACGGCGGTGGACGGCACCGGTGAGACGTGGCTGGGCAATGTGGTGCTCGACGCGGTGCATCACCCCGATCGGCCGCCGGCTGGCGGGTGCGACCCCGTTCCGGTCGGCTGCTGCGCCTGCACCGAGGACTTGCTCGACCTGACCGTGGTCGGGCACCGGCCGTCGGCCCTCGGGCCGGGGCTCGTCGACGTCGACCTTGACGGTCGGCTCCGACGCGAACCGAGGTACTCGCCGAGGACCCCGGCGGAGCCGCCCGACGGGGCCGGCTACCGGCTCAGCGGCGACGTCGACGAGGAGTTGGGCAACTGCCTCGACGTGGTGGGGGTGTTCCGGCAGCGCCCGGAGCCGCCGATGCACCCGGTGACGCTGCGTGGCTGCCGGCACGAGCCGCCGCTGCGCGCCGCGTTGGACGCGTTGCGCCGGGGCGCGGGCAATCCCGGCGGGGCGCGGCACCGCCGCCGGATCACCGCCTCGATCTTCAGCGTGGCCGTCGACGGGGTGGCCGTGTCGACCCTCGGTGGCGGCGTGCACGGCTCGGTCACCGACGTGCGTTCCTCCGCGCTGGGCGAGGGACTGCTCGATGTCTCGTTCGACACCGGTGTGCAGACGATGCCGGTGGGGGCGCGGCGGATCTGGGAGCGGTGGCGCGTCGGCCCGCCACGCCAGCGGGGCGAGTGGGCGGGCCATGACCGCGAGTTGCGGCACCAGTGGGCGGGCGCGGCCCTGTGCCACCGGCAGCGGGCCCCGGACCGCCCCGCCGGGATTACATACCACCTCGACGGCCGGCACGTCACCGACGTCGAGGGCTTCTACTGCGCGATCGGGGAGGCGGTCAACGGTCCAGGCGGCTACTTCGGCTGGAATCTCGACGCGCTGATCGACTGCCTGCGCGGCGGGTGGGGTGCCGCGCCGCCGTTCCGCCTGGTCTGGCACGACTCCGCAGTGGCTCGCGCGCGCATGGTCGCCGGCTACGACCGGCGCAGCTGGGCGCCGGCGGTCACCCTGGACGACCTGCTTGCGCTGTTGGCCGCCGGCGGCGTCGAGGTGGAGCTGCGTTGAGGGAGGGCCGACGTCCGGTCGAGCCGGTCGTGAGCCTCGTCCAACCGGTACTCCCAGCCCTCCCGCCAGGCGAAATCGGCGTCGATCAGGTCCTCCAGCCGGACCCCGTCGATCCAGTGGTCGAGGCCCCACCGGGTGGCGACGTGCCCGATCACCAGGACCCGCCGGCCGGCCCACCGGAGGGGCAGGTCATCGAGGAAACGCCGAACCCGGTGTACGGCCTGCCGCCAGCTCTCGCCGCCGGGGTAGGGCTCGTCGAGGTACCGGTCGCGGTGCTCGTGCAGCTCGGCGGCCGGCATGCCGTTGCGCTCCCCGTAGTCGCATTCCCGCAGGCGCCAGTCATGCAGCACCGGTATCGGGGTTCCCGAGAAGGCGATGGCGGCCGTCTCCGCAGCCCGATGCAGGTCGGAGGCGAAGACCGCATGGATGCTGTCGTCCCGCCTGCGCCGGCCGAGTTCAGCCGCCAGTGCTCGTCCCTTGCCGGAAAGCCGGCCGGGCAGCCAGCCCGTGGCAAGCCCCCGGTCGTTGTCCTCACTCAGGAGTGCGTCTCGAAGACGATCTCGGTGGGCATGGGGCGAGGCTACCGGCAGGACGGGACGTGCGACGGGCAGCCGCAACCGCTCGGGGCCTTAACCTGCTGGGGTCCCGTCGTCCATCCGCCACCGGAGGCCCCCGTGACCGAGTCAACCCGCCCGCCCGGCTCCTTCGGCGGCCTGCAGTTGATTTCCGAGGAGGCTGTTGCGGAGACCTCGGTCCGGGTCGCGGTGGACGCCCTGGAGGCCGCGCTTCGCGCGGGGCTCGATCCGGAACGGGAGACACCCCGCTCGCGGGTGGCCACGCAGGCCGGCGAGCTGCTGGTCATGCCCGCCACGCGAGGGGAGTTCACCGGCTGCAAGCTGCTCACCAGCACCCCGGACAACGCTCGCCGGGGCCTGCCGCTGATCCAGGGCGCGTTCGTCCTCTTCGAGGGCCCGGGACAGCGGCCGGCGGCCCTCATCGACGGCACCGCGCTGACGAACCTGCGTACCCCCGCGGTGTCCGCGCTCGCGGTGCGGCACCTGCTGCCCGGGGCGCCTGCGGCCCCGCTGCGGCTGACGGTCTTCGGCACCGGTCCCCAGGCGCGTGCCCACGTCGAAGCGATGCTCGCGTTGTACGAGATCAGCGAGGTCGCGATCGTGGGCAGGGACGGCCCGCGGCGCGAACGGCTCGCGGCGCGGTTGGACGGCAGGGGGGTTCCGGTGCGGGCGTTCGATCCCGGCTCGTGCACGGAGGCGGTGACGGGGGCGGACGTCATCTGCTGCTGTACCAGTGCGGCGACGCCGCTTTTCGACGGCGCGCTGGTCAAGGGCGACGCCGTCGTCGTCGCGATCGGCTCGCACTCGCCACACAGCCGGGAGGTGGATGACACGCTCGTCGCCCGCTCCCGGGTCGTCGTCGAGTCGCTCGCCAGCACCCGGCTCGAGGCGGGTGACATCGTCATACCGCTCTCCGCCGGCGTAGTCCGGGCCGAGGACCTGTATCCGCTGCGCGACGTGGTGACCGGCCGCGCGCGGGTGCCCGTCGGCGGGCCGCGGCTGTTCAAGGGGACCGGCATGCCGTGGCAGGACCTCGTCGTCGCCGTCGAGATCTACCGCACCCACCTCGCCGGGCGATCCCCGATGCGGCCCGCCGACCCGGCCCCCGGTGTGGCGTAAGCGGATCGCCCGTCCGAACCAGGCGGGATCACCAAGCTCTGGTGATCCCGCCTGGTTCACGAGTTGGCCGCTGACCGCCTCCTACGCCGGGACGACGGCGAGCCGGGGGCCGGCGGGCTGCGGGGTGCCGGCGAGGCTCAGCAGGGTCTCCCCGGTGGCGTCGTCCACCACGGCGACCCGCACCGCGTCCGGCTCCGGGGCGGCCAGTGGCACGGCGAACACCGCGGTCACCGGACGCCCCTGGTAGAGCGCGGCGTGCCCGACGAAGCGCCAGTCGCCGTCGTCCCAGTGCTCCCGGACGTCGGAGCGGAGCAGCGGCGCTACTCGCCGGTAGGATTCGCTGAGCTGGAGCTGCTGCACGGTGGCGAGCAGCGGTACGCCGGAGCCGCCCCGCAGCGGGTGGGTGAGCTGGGCGCGCAGCCGGCGCAGCGGTAGCAGCCAGGCCGCGTCCAGCTCCGGCGAGAGCGCCACCACCAGCGCGAGTTCGGCGAGCAGCACGGCGGCGCCGGCCAGCGGCCGGGCGGTGAGTGCCGTCCACCAGCCGCCGGCGGCCAGCCCGGCGAGGGCGCCCGCCGCCACCAGGAGGCCGGCCCGGGCGAGGCTGCGGCCGGAGACGGGGGTCGATTGCGCGCTCAGGCAGCCGCAGGAGGAGGTCGGTGCCACGCGGCGGGCGTAGGTCAGGTAGGCGAGGAAGCCGACGGCCAGTCCGGTCGCGGCGATCGCCTCCAGCCGCAGCGCGGGTGGTAGTAGGAGCAGCGCGCCGAGGGTCAGTTCGATGCCGCCGAGCACCCGGTACGCGGGCAGCGCCCGGCGTTGCCCGATCAGGCGGACGAGCGCCGACCGGTTGGCGGCCGCGGCGGCGTGCCGGCTGAACAGCTTGATGCGCGCGGACCAGATCAGCACCGCACCGATGACCAGCGGTTGCAGCGCCGCGAGCACTTCGATCATGGGTTCCTCCATCGGGTTGGCCGGCGGGCGGCGCCCGGGCGGTGCGCGGCGGCGCACCGCCCGGGGGTTGCCGGTCAGGCGGCGGCGTAGACGGTGGCGATGTCGATCTCGTTGGTGTCCGGGTGCCAGGCGCCGAGCACCTGGACGTGCCGGCCGACGCGCAGCAGCGACATGTCGCTGATCGCGGGGGTGCCGTTGTAGACCGCGGCGGAGCGACCCGGCACCACGTGCCCCACGATCCGGTGGCCCTTGTGGTCGAGGTGCAGCATGTTGCGGCCGACCGACGCGATGTGTGCGTGCAGGTTGACGATGTTGACCCAGACGGAGTCCGCGGCGAGGGTGCCGTCGGGCAGGCGCAGGCCGCGGGCGTAGAGCCCGTCGCCGACGGCCACCTGGTCGAACGTGGTCGGGTGCAGTTTCCAGATGCTCGTGCCGTCGGTGATCCGGATCGAGTGCAGGACGGTGTCCGAGCCGGTTACCAGCAGCATGCTGCCGGAGATTTTGCTGATCCGGCCCTCCGCGAAGTTCGGATCCGGAGCGCCGGGCTCGACGGTCGCGGCCTCGGCGGCGAAGGCTGCCTCGGGGGCGAGTGAGCCGAGGCCGGTGGCGCCGATCAGGCCACCGAGCGCGGCGGTGGCGAGCAGTCGGCGGCGGTCCAGGGTCTGCTTCATCGTGCTGCCCTCCCGTTCAGACCGTGTCGACCGAGCAGGGCCGCAGCCCGGTGGAGAGACTGGCGATCGCGCTGTACGCCGCGGGCGTCAGGTCGATGATCCGGTTGGTGCCGCAGGACGCGCCGCAGCAGCTGCGCTCGCCGCACCACAGGTCGGTCTGCGGGCCGCAGTCGGCGATCGTGGTGCCGACCCGCTTGCCGCTGCAGGGGTTGGTGGTGTAGTGCCGGAAGCCGCAGGTGCGGCGGGACATGCTGACGCCGCAGGCGTCCGGGCGGGTGATGGAGAAGCATGCGTCCGAGGCGTTGGGCCAGGCGTGCTGGTAGTTGCCGGATTTACAGGTGCCGCAGGCGCCGCCGCCCGCGGTGCCGCAGGGACCCCAGGCGCTGCCGCAGCAGAACCACGACATCTCGCCTTGCAGAGCCGCCATGGGTACCTCCTTCCCGAGGTTGCCGATCGACAACGATAGCCGTCGATATTGATGGCGATTGTTGTGTTGAAAATCACCGAAGTCAACGGCCTAGGGGAAGATTTCCTACGGGCGCGGCAAGTCCTACCGCGGCTCCGGCTGGGGAAGCTGCTCGTGCTCGCTGCCGTCGCGCTGGCGAGGCGGTTGCTCATCACGCTGCCGGGGCGGACGGGGCGGCTGGCTCAGCACCGCGAGCCGCTCCGAGCTGCCCGCCCGGACCGACTGCTCGGAGGCCGCCAGCGCGGTCAGGCGCCGGCCAAGAACGGGCGCGCCGAGCAGGTCCACGAGGCTGCGTATCGCCTGCCGCCGCGAGGGCATGAACCAGAGGAAGAACCCGGCCCGCATCAACCAGCCGAGCCAGCCGGTGACCTGCACCCCGTACAGTTCGACGGCGCCCTTGCCGACGCCCAGGCTCGCCGCCTGCCCGAGCCCGCGGTAGGTGAACCTGCGCGGTGTCCGGCCGCGCAGCGTCGCCGCGATGTTCCCGCCGATCCATCCGCCGTGCTTGATCGCCCACAATGCGTTGGCCGGGCAGGGCTCCCCCTTGACCGGGTGCACCATGTGGGCATGGTCGCCACCGGACCAGACCCGCCCGCCGTCGCCGCGTACTCGCAGGTATTCGTCGGTGACCAGGCGGCCGTCGCGCGACTCCAGCGACTCCGTGCCCGGCACCGGGGCCACCGCCTGGCCCAACGTGGACACCACCAGGCGGCTGGCGAGCACCGACCCGTCATCGAGGTACGCGCCGTCCTCGTCGACCCGCGCCACACGGGTGCCCAGGTGCACCCGCACGCCCGCCCGCACGAGCTGGCGGTGCGCATAGCCGGCCAGCCGGCCGAACCGGGGACGCAGCTGCGGCAGCAGATCGGGACCGCCGTGCACGAGGTGCACCTGCGGCTCGACCTCGCGCAGCACCCGGTAGCGAGGGCGCAGACTGCGGAAGATCTCGGCGACCGTGGCCGACATCTCCACGCCGGTGAAGCCGCCCCCGACCACGACCACGCTGAGCAGGCCCCGCCGGATCTGCTCGTCCGCGCTCGCGTCGGCCAGCTCCACCTGCGTCAGCAACCGCTCCCGCACGGCAGCGGACCCGCCCGGGTTCTTCAGCGACCAGCCGTGCTCGGCGAGCCCCGCCACCCGAGCCAGGTCGTCGTGGCTGCCACAGCCGACGACCAGGTGGTCGTAGCGCAGGGTCAGCGTCTCTCCCGGGGTGCCGGTCAGCGCCACGGCGACCTCGCGGCGGGCCAGGTCGACGTGCTGCGCGGTGCCCCGGACCAGCCGCGCCCGCGGGCAGGTCGTCCGCAGCGGGCTCCGTTCATGCCCCTCGGCGATGATGCCGCCGAGCACCTCGGCGGTGAAACCGTGGTACGAGTGGTAGCCGAGCGGGTCCACGAAGACGATCTCCACCGCGCCCCGGCGCAACTGCCGGCCCAGCCGCCGCCGCAGCGACTTGTACGCCCACACCGACGTGTAACCGGCGCCGAGCAGGACGATCCGGACCGGATCAGCCGGCTGCGGTGCGGCGCCCGGCGCGGGTCGGGCGGAGCGGGCGGGCTCCGCCCGGTGCCGCCCCGGCTGCCGGCGGCGCTGGACGTTGTCCAGGTACCAGCGGGCGTAGGCGGTGATCTCGTCGTCGGGGAACGGCATCGTCCCCGCGTCGGGCTGGCCCAGCGCCCGGTCGCTGTTGACCCGGTCGAAGAGCTTCTCGCCGACCAGGTACGAGCGGTAGAACTCGATGCCCATGGCGAACGCCCGGTCCGTGTCGTCGAGCTCGGCCGGGTCGGTGACGTACTCCGGCTCGGGCAGCCCAGCCAGCGCGAAGATCCGCCGCAGCACGTCGCCGGCGGCCGGCGGGGTCGAGTTGGTGAGATGGAAGATCCGTTCCGGGCTGCCCGACGCGGCGATGCCGATCATCTGCTCGACCAACGCGTCGACGGGAATGAAGTTCAGCGGCGTGCCCGGGTCCACCAGCATCCGCACGGGCCGGCGCAGGCGCTGCGGCGCGCGCATCGACAGACTCTGCGCGAACACGGCGAGCCGGCGCTGGAAGCCGTACATCCCGGTGTAGCTGCCGACGACCGCTCGCGTGCCGCGGTGGCCGACCACGATGCTGGGCCGCAGGATGCGGGTCGCGGTGCCGGCGTGGCCGTGGACCAGTGCCTCGGCGGTGGCCTTGCTGCGCTCGTACGCGTTGTTGTTGCTGTCGGGCGCGATGAGGCGCTCGGTGATCACCCCGTCGCGGGTGCCCGCGACGTAGGCCGTGCTGACGTAGTTGAACGAGGCGGCGCCGAGCCGGTCGGCGAGGGCGAGCGCATGCCGGGTGCCGTCGACGTTGGTGGCGAAGATCTCCGCCGCGGCGGACTCCTCGTAGCGCAGCGAGGCGGCACTGTGCCAGAAGTCCGCGATCGGGCCGCGGACCGGCTCGGCCAGGCCGCAGTCCGGCCGGGTGATGTCGCCGGCGACGGTACGCACCCGCCCGTCGAGGTCGATGTGCTGGCCGTAGGCGTGCGCCGCCGCGGTCAGCAGGCTGCGCAGCCGCGCGTCCGGATCCTGTGCACCGGGCCGCACCAGGCACACCACGTCGTCGTCGGTACGCCGCAGCAACTCCAGGACGAGCGCCAGCCCGACGAACCCGGTGCCGCCGGTGACGATGTGTGTTCTGTTCAAGATGAATCCCCCCACCCACCGCAACAGTCTGTGATTACCGGCGAAGCTAGGTGCGGCTGCGGGGCGAGTCGCGCTCTTGTCGGACAGCTGCCAGTCGTCCTGGCCGAACGGCTCGCCCGCGGTCTCCCCGAACGGGCTCGGCGGCTCGACCGAGCCGGGGCGGATGCCGGCCCAACGGGTGAGCCGACCACCCGGGCGGGCCGGACCCGAGTTGACCACAGGCGTAGACATGCATCGATAGAATGGCTAGCCTCCCTCCCACCCCTTGGTGAAGGAGGACCCATGCCCCATCTCCGGATCGCGCTCGGTGTCGCCGCCGCGTCACTGCTCGGCGCGAGCTTGCTCACCGCCAGTCCCACCGCCGCCCAGGCGGCCCCGTCGACCGACGTGACCACCGCCGTCACCGCGAAGCTGCTCCAGCAGGCCAGCCTGAAGACGGAGCCGGCGCTGCGTGCCGCCGACGCGTCCGACACCCGGGTGAACATCACCCGGCGAGCCGGCCAGCGCTGGGCCTTCGGCACCGCCGTCGTCGTCGCGCCGCAGCAGGAGGACGCCTACCCGGCCGGCTGGCTGTTCGTGGCCCGGGCGCAGGACCGCGGCTGGCAGATCGCGTTCGACGGAGAACCGGCCTTCGCCGACCTGGCCGCAGCGGCACCCGCGGCGGTGGTCTCCGACCGCGAGAAGCAGGTGTTCACCGCGGTGACGCCGATGTACGCCGGTGGCGACTACCGCACCGGCATGCGACTGCCGTACGGAATCGGCCAGTCCTGGTATCTCACCGGCGGACCCCACGGCTGGGGCGGCAGCGAGAGCCCGTGGAGCGCGATCGACCTGGCCGGCGGCGACCAGCGGGTGCTGGCGGCACGCGGCGGCACCGCGTACACCATGTGCCGGGGCTGGATCCGGGTGATCCACGACCGCGGCTACGCCACCGACTACTACCACCTGTGGAACAGCATCAACGTCAACGGCGCGGGAATCGGCGAGGGAGCCTACCTCGGGGACACCGGCACGGACGTGACCTGCGGCGGCGCCGCGAGCGGCCGGCACGTGCACTTCGCGCTGCGGCAGAACAACGCCTACGTGCCGATGCACGGCCACAACCTCGGCAAGTGGGTCATCATCCCGGGCGGCGCCACCTACCAGGGGTACGCGCTGCACGGCTCGGCCCAGGTGAACGTCGGCGGGGCGCTCTACAACTACGGTGCGCTCGGCTTCACCCAGGGTGTGGTGGACGCCAACGGAGGCGGCTCGGTCAACCGGCGCACCGGACCCGGCACCGGCTACGGGATCGCCGGATCGGTCGCCGACGGTGCGACGGTGAGCATCGCCTGCTCGGCGAACGGCACCACACACAGCGGCCGATGGGGCACCACGGCACTGTGGAACAAGCTCACCGACGGCACCTGGGTGTCCGACGCCTATCTCTGGACCGGCAGCAGCGGCGCCGTCAACGGATACTGCTGACCGTCGCTCCGCAGCCGCGGCCGGGCGACCGTGCCGGCTTCGCGAGAGGCCGGACCGGCGCAGGCGCGAGCCGACCCGACGGTGCGGGGCATCCCACCCGCACCGTCGGGTCGCCGGCGCAGGGCGCCCTGGCCTGGCTGTGAGCGAGTGGACGCGCAGCCCGCGCACGTAGGAGACAGTTACCTTCCTGACACACCCTGTCCCTTCCCGACGCCCGCCCCATAGGGTTCTGTAGCGGACTGATTACGGGGAGGCGTATGTCGATGGGTGCGATGCTGGAGCCGAGCCTGCTGCCGGACACTCACCACGCTGGCACCGATCCTGACCGCCGGCCGGACCGGACCAGCTGGAAGGGTTTCCTCCGACTCGCCCGGCTCCGCTTCCTGCTCTACAACCTCCTGCCGGTGGGCCTCGCCGTGGCGGTCTCGGTGCACCAGGGCCACCCGCTCGACATCACCTGGTACGCGGTCGCCCAGCTGTTCGCGTGGACCGTCCACGTGATGACCCACTACTGCAACGAGTATTTCGACCTCGAGGCCGACCGCGCGAACGTCTACTTCACGCCGTGGACGGGCGGCAGCCGGGCCCTGGTGGACGGGTCGGTCGCGCCCGTGGTGTCGCTCGGCGCCGCGTTCGTACTGTTCAGCGTGTCCACCCTGATGGTGGCGGTCATGCCGTCCTGGCCGGCACGCCTGCTCGCCACCGCGGCCGTGGTGCTGGCCTGGTTCTACACCGCACCGCCGGTGCGGCTGAACTATCGAGGCGCGGGCGAGCTGACGGTGGCCGCGATCCTCAACGGACTCTGGCCCGCGGTCGCCGTGGTGCTCCAGACCGGCACCGTGCCGATGCTGCTGGTGGCCGTGCTGGCACCCACGGCGATGCTGCAGGTGGCGCGGATGATGGTGATGAACCTGGGTGACCGCCGATCGGACGCCGCGGTCGGCAAGCGCACCCTGCCGGTCATCGTCGGCTACCAGCCGGCGGTGCGCCTGATCGTCGCCGCGCAGCCCATCGCGTACGCGATGCTCACCGCCTTCGCGCTGCTCGGTTGGGTGCCGTGGCTGGTCTGGGCCGTCATGGCCGCCACCGCGCCACTGTCGATCTGGCTCGTCCGGCAGCTGCGCCGTGGCGCGATGCGCGACCTCGACGCCAGGCGGATGACGCCGGTGGTCTTCTGGGCCTCCAACCACGTGTCCCTGATCGTCGCGGCGGCGATGCTCGGCATGATCCTGGACGCGGCGCGGCGGTCCGCCGACACCGGCGCACTGGCCGTGCTCGGCGCGGTCCTCGCAGGCTACGTCGCCCTGTTCGCCCACCGCCTGTGGTTGGCGCGCCGCGCGCCGGCCTGAGGTGGAAAAGGATCGGGTTACGACTGACGTCAGCGGCCCGGGACGGCGGCGGGCGAGGGCGGACTGACTTCAGCCGGCGAGCACACCCGGCCGTCCCGCATCGCCACGGTCCGGTCGGCCAGGTGCAGGTACTGCAGGTCGTGGGTGACCAGGACGGTAGCCACCTGCTGCTCGTGGGTGATGTCGCGCAGCAGCCGCACCACGACCGCGCCGCGATCGTGATCGAGCGCGGAGGTGGGTTCGTCGACCAGCAGCAGGGCGGGGGCACCCATCAACGCGCGGGCGACCCCGACGCGCTGACGTTCCCCGCCGGACAGCTGGTGTGGGCGCTTGTGCGCCTTGCCGCCGAGACCTACCCGGTCGAGCAACGCGCGGGCGCGGGCCTCGGCCGAGCGCCGGGACCCGCCGGACAGGTGCGCGACGAGCAGGAGCTGGTCGAGGGTGGTGAGCGAGGCCAGCAGGTTGGCCTGCTGGAAGACGAAGCCGATGCGTTCGCGCCGGAGCCGGTCGCGGCCCTGCTGATCGAGCGAGGTGACGTCGATGTCCTCGATCCGTACCGTGCCGGATTCCGGGCTGGTCAGCGCGCCGGCGACCGCCAGCAGGCTGGACTTGCCGGAGCCGGACGGCCCGGTCACCGCCACCAGTTCACCCGCGGCGATCCGCAGGTTGACGGCGTCGAGTGCGATCAGGCGGCGGTCCCCGTCGGGGTAGGTGAGGCGGACATCGGTCAGGGTGAGAGTCATCGGGCTGCCCCCAGGGCGGTGAGCGGGTCCACGGTGCTGACCCGGCGGACGGAGAAGGCGGCGCCGAGCGCGCCGACGGCGACCATCGCCGCGAGCGGGACGGCGATCGTGGTGGCATCCAGGACGAACGGCACCACCCGGGCGGTCACCGCACCCAGGCCGGCGGCGGCGCCGGCACCGACGGCGGCACCCACCAGCAGGACGATCCCGGCCTGGGCGAGGGCGTCGCGCAGCAGGTAGGCGCGGCTGCCGCCGAGCGCGCGGACCACCGCCAGGTCGGTGCCGCGTTGCATGGTCCAGACGGCGAAGAAGGCGCCGACAACCAGGGCGGAGACCGCCAGCAGCAGGCCCCGCATCAGGTTGAGCGAGCCCTGCTCGGAGGCGTAGCCGCCGACCGCGGTGAACGCCTCGTCGCGGCTGACGGTCGTGACGCCGGCGGCGCCAGCCGCATCGCCGCCGGTCGAGGCGACGGCGGTGATGCTGTCCGTCCGGGCCAGGTCCTGCCAGGTGCTGATCGGGGCGTACACGACGGGCAGATGGTTGAACGAGGTGGTGGCCACGACCGCGGCGACCGTGACCCGCTGCCCGGCGACGGCGACGAGGTCGCCGACCGACACCGACTGCGCATCGGCCAGATCGGCGGTGAGGGCCACCTCGGCGCCGCTTGGTGCCCGGCCCTGCCGTACTGCCGGGTACAACTCGGGAGCGCCGCCGATCAGGGTCACCGTCGTGGCCCCGCCGTCGGCTTGGAGGCGGGTGGTCGACACGCCGAGTGGCCATGCGGCGGTGACCCCTGGCTGCGCCGCCACGGTGGCTGCCGAGTCCGCCGGTAGGGTGCTGGTGGCGAAGGACACCTGTTGGCCGTCGGTTGGCTGCTGGAACGAGAGGTGGTCGACGGGGAGTGCCGCCACCGCCGACACGCTGGCCGCCCCCAGCCCCGCGGTCAGCCCGGTCAGCAGAACCACCATCAACGTCATCAACGCGATGACGGTGCCCAGGAGGGCGAACCGGCCCCGGGCGAATCGAAGGTCACGTACTGCGATGAACATGCCACAAGCCTTCCCGCCAGCACCGACGGTGCCATCGGACCGGGGCTGGGACGTGCGGAGACGAAAGAGGCATGGGTGAACCCATCAAAAGTTGGGGGTCGGGCCGGTCGTCGGCCGTTACCGTCGACTGGGCCATGGATCACCAGCAGCCGCGTGTCGCGGCGGTCACGCTGACCCTGCTCCGTCGGGCCGAGCACGTCCTGTTCGTCGCGCTGCTGCTGGTTGACGCCGTACGCGCCGCGGGGTCCGGCCGTCCACCGGTCGGCGTGCTGGTCACCGCTGTGGCGGTGGTGGCCCTGTGGTACCTGCTGGGCGTCGTACTCGCCCGGCGCGCTCGACGACCGGTGGTGGCCGGGCTGTGGTTCGCCGGGCTCACCGCCGGCTGGATCGGGCTGGCCGCGTTGTCGGTGGACTTCGTGTGGCTGGCGTTCGCCCTGTTCCTGCTGGCCATGCAGCTACTCCCGCGAGTGCTCGGGCCGTTGGTCGTCGCGGGGTTGGCGGCGGTGGCGGTCGCCGCGTTCTCGGCACATCAGGGCAGGCTGACTCTTCCCGCGGTGCTCGGCCCGGTCATCGGCGCTGGTGTGGCCGTCGTGATCATGACGGTCTACCGGGATCTCCGACAGCAGAACGAGCTGGCCGCGCGGCTGCTGGCCGACCTCACTGCCGCGCAGGGCCAGCTCGCCGCCGCACAGCGCCACGCCGGCATGCTCGCCGAGCGCGAACGGCTCGCCGGCGAGATCCACGACACCGTCGCCCAGAGCCTGTCCACGATCGTCCTGCTGGTGAAGTCGGCCGCCGGTCGCTGGCCGGACGCTCCGGCGGCCGCCCACCGCCAACTGGACGCCGCCGTCGAGGCCGCGCAGTCGGCGTTGGAGGACACGCGGCGCCTCCTCCGTGCCCTCACCCCCGCCCCGCTGGCCGGCCGCCCGCTCACCGAGGCGCTCGGCCACCTGGTCGACGACAACCGCCGCCTCGGCCTCGACGCCCGGATCACCGTCGACGGCCTTCCCTACGCACTGCCCACCCCGGTGGAGGTCGCCCTGCTCCGGGTCGGACAGGAGGCCACCGCCAACGTCCGGGCGCACGCCGCGGCCGACCGGGTGGACCTCACCCTGACCTTCCTGCCCGGGGCGGTCAGCCTCGACGTCGTCGACAACGGGCGGGGGTTCGACCCCGACCAGCCGTTCAGCCCCACGACCGGCACCGGTCTGGGCCTGGCCACCATGCGCCGCCGACTCGCCGCCGTCGGTGGCACGCTCGTCGTCGAATCCGCTCCCGGACAGGGCACCGCGATCAGCGCTGCCATCCCTATCGAAGGGGACTCGTCGTGACCCGCGCGCCCCGTCCTGCCGAGCCGATCCGCGTCTTCATCGTCGACGATCACCCCATCGTCCGTCGCGGGCTGCGGGCGGCGCTGGATGCCGATCCGGGCATCACGGTCGTCGGGGAGGCCGCCACCGGCGTCGACGCGATCGCACAGGTCGAAGACAGCGCTCCTGACGTGGTCCTCATGGACCTGCACCTGGGGCCAGGCATCAACGGCGCGGAGGTCACCCGGCGGATCCTGGCCCACCCGCGACCACCACGGGTGCTGGTCCTGACCACCTACGACAGTGACGCCGACATCCTGCCCGCCATCACCGCCGGCGCCACGGGATACCTGCTCAAGGACGCCGAGCCTGACGACCTGCTGACCGCCATCCGCTCCGCCGCCGCGGGCGAGACCGTGCTCGCCCCCGCCATCGCCACCCGCCTGATCACCCGGGTACGCGCTCCCGCGCGGGCGCTGACCCCACGCGAGCTCGAGATCCTGCAGATGGTCGCCGAGGGCCACAGCAACCACGCCATCGCCCGGGCCACGTTCATCACCGAGGCCACCGTCAAGTCCCATCTCGTCCAGGTGTTCAGCAAGCTCAATGTCGACAACCGCACCGCCGCGGTCGCCGAAGGCCGCCGCCGCGGGCTCATTCCCTAGTCGGGACGTGGCCGGCTCCAGTTCCGCATCAGTGGTGGCTGAGGTGGAGGGCGGGCAGCGGCCCGTCCGCAGGGGAGGGCCTCGGTGAGGTGACAGCACCTAACGGCCGGCTCAGCCCGCCGTTAGGTGGTGAGCCGGCACCGCCCGGTCGAGGGCGCCGGAGCGGGCGACGATCACCGCCGGTCGCGCCGGGACGGATCGGTACGCAGGTAGGTGAGGACCGCCAGCACCCGCCGGTTGGTGTCGTCGCTGGGTGGCAGGTCGAGCTTGGTCAGGATGTTTCCCACGTGCTTGCCGATCGCCGCCTCGGTGACGTGGAGTTTCGCCGCGATCGCCGCGTTGGAATGGCCCTCGGCGAGCCGCGCGAGCACCTCGCGTTCGCGGGCGGACAGGGCGGCGAGCGGATCGCGGGGGCGGTGCAGCAGCTGCCGGACGACGTCCGGGTCGATGGCCGTGCCGCCGTCGACGACTCGGCGCAGGGTGTCGGCGAACTCGGCGACGTCGGCCACCCGGTCCTTGAGCAGGTAGCCGACGTGTCGGCCGTCGCCGCTGTCGAGCAGCGCGGAGGCGTACTCGGTCTGCACGTACTGGCTCAGCACCACGACGGCCAGGTGCGGCCGCTCCGCACGGAGGGCGACGGCCGCCCGCAGGCCGTCGTCGCGATGGTGCGGCGGCATGCGGATGTCGGTCACGAGCAGGTCCGGCTCGTGCGCGCGGACCGCGTCCAGCAGGTCCGGCGCCGACCCGACGGCGGCGACCACCTCGAAGTCGAACCGGGTCAGCAGGCCGACGAGGCCCTCGCGCAGGAGGACCTCGTCCTCGGCGAGCACGACCCGGGTCATCGACGGCACGGCAGCTCCACCCGAACGAGGGTAGGGCCGCCGGCCGGGCTGGCGAGCAGCAACCGCCCGTTGACCGCGGCGACCCGGTCGGCGAGGCCGGTCAGGCCGGTGCCCCGGGCCGGGTCCGCGCCGCCCCGGCCGTCGTCCTCGACCTCCACGACGAGGTGGCGATCGGTCTGGGTCAGCCGCACCTCGGCGCGGGCCGCGTGGGCGTGCCGGGCGACGTTGCCCAGGGACTCCGACACCACGAAGTAGGCGGTGGTCTCCACCAGTTCCGGCACCGGCTGCGTGAGGTCGGCGCGTACGCCGACGGGGATTGTGGCCTCGCCGGCCAGTTCCCGGACGGCGCCGGCCAGGCCGAGCTCGGTGAGGTTCTGCGGGCGGATGCCCTGCACGATCTGCCGGAGCGTGACCATCAGGTCCTTGGCCTGTTCGTGCGCGACGGCTAACGGCCGGGCGGCGGGTGAGTCCTCGGGCACGTCGAGCCGGGCCAGCCCCAGTTGCAGGGTCAGGCTGGTCAGCCGTGGCTGTGCGCCGTCGTGCACGTCGCGTTCGATGCGGCGGCGTTCCGCCTCGTACGCGTCGACCAGGCGGGCCCGGGAGCGGGTGACCTCCCGCAGCGCCGCCCGCTCGTCGGGCGGCCCGCCGAGCAGCCACCGGGCCAGCGCCGCCTGGACGGCGACGAGCAGCCCGGCCAGATACCACAGCACCGGGACGAGGAGGACGCCCACAATGGCGTACGGGATCGCCTGGCGGGCGGTGTCGACCGTGCTCCAGACCACGACGACATGGTCGGCGTCGCCGGCCAGCCAGGGGCTGGCGATCAGCGTGAGGTCCAGCAGGGCGAGCAGCGTGAACAGCCAGTACGCGATCGGCACGACGCCGCCCAGGAAGAATGCGTAGGCGACCTCCCGCCAGGCCGCGGCGCTGGTGTAGCGCGCCCCCAGGCCCGGAAGCTGCGCTCGGGCAGTGGGCGCGGGTCGACGACGCCGAGCCGCCACCGTTCGAGCACGGTCACCGGGATGCTCACGATCGGGGCGAGCGCCAGCACGACGAGGCCGACGACGGTGAGGAACAGGACGACGGGCAGCGCGACGGGGCGGCCCTGCCGTGCCGCGTTGACCACCGCCAGCAACGGCGCCCCGACGACGAGCAGCCCGACCGCCAGCACGCCGGCGACCGGCACGGTGGTGACGGCGTACGCCAGCGCGCGCCAGGGCCATGCGGAGATCAGGTAGCCGCGTCGGCGAAGTGCCTCCGCCAGGTGAAGGGGTCTGCCCAAGGTCATGCGAAAGACGCTAGCCAGGCGTAACCGGCGGGCCCAGCCGGCTGGATCCACTCTTCGGGTATGCCCAGCCCTACCTGACATTGACGCACTGGGCCCAGTGCGACGTCCAGCGCAGAACGGTGGACTGGGCGCATGCGTATCCATCGCCTGGGCTCGTACAGCTGGCTGCTGGCCACACCGCTGTTCCTGGCCGCGAACGTGATCACCGGGCTGGCGTGGCGGCAGCCGCGCTTCAGCTGGGCCACCCACAACATCAGCGACCTGGGCAATGTGACCTGCGGGGTGTGGGACACCACCCGCCCGCGCGAGGTCTGCTCGCCGTGGCATGCGGCGATGACCGGCGCCATGATCGTCACCGGCCTGCTGCTCGCGCTCGGGGTGCTGCTCACCTGGTCGGCGCTCGGCCGTGGGCTCGCCACCCGGGCGGCACAGGTGCTGACGCTCGCCAGTGCGGGCGGATACGTCCTGGCCGGGGCGTATCCGGCGGACGTGCACGAGAACAACCACTTCCTGGCGGCACTGCTGATCTTCGTACTGGGCAACGTCGGGATGCTGGTGGCGTCGCTGGCCCGGCGGTCGCCGGTGCTGGGCGCGATGCGTGAGGACAGTCTCGCGCTGGGCTTGGCCGGCCTGGCCGGCACGGCCCTGTTCCTGGCCCAGGTCGACCTCGGCTTCGGCGTCGGCGGCATGGAACGGGTGGCCGTGTTCCCGCTGCTCGCCTGGACCGTCGCGGTCGCGGTGCGGCTCACGCGCGCCTCGGCGGGAACCGGGCGACTCCTATGCTGACCGGATGGACCTGGAGTTCAGCGGCGAGCTGTGGTTCTGGCGGGGCCCCGCGCCGTTCCACTTCGTCACCGTTCCGGACGAGCAGTGCGGTGCGCTGGAAGCGGCTTCCGCAGCCGTGACCTACGGCTGGGGGATGATCCCGGTCGCGGCGCGCATCGGGAGCACCAGTTGGCGGACGTCGCTGTTCCCGAAGGACGGGCGGTACATCGTGCCGGTGAAGGCGTCGGTGCGGAAGGCCGAAGAGCTCGAGGTGGGCGAGGAGGTGACGGTCCGGCTCACCCTGGACGTGTGAACAGCGACGAGTGCGGGGTGTTCGCCGCGCCCGCACTCCGCCGCCGTCGCGACCACTCGACCGGTCAGCTCCACCGGCCTCGGTGCACGACCTCGTCGGCCGGGCGGCGCCGGTTGCGGAGGTCGCGGGGCGGCTCGTCGCTGTAGCCGATCGAGATCGCTCCGATCGGGGTGAACTGCGGCGGCACGCCGAACGCCTCGCGGAACGCGTCGATCCGGTCCACCGGCATGCCGAAGAAACACGCGCCCAGTCCGGCGTCGACCGCGGTCAGCAGCATCAGCAGCGACGCCATGCCCGTGTCGATGTCCCAGTACGGGGCGGGCCACCAGGCGTCCGACCGGTCGGCGAACCCCTTGTCGGGCTGGGCGTAGCGGTCCAGGTAGGCGTCCTTGTTCGAGTGGGGAACGATCAGCAGCGGGGACTCGACCCGCGCCGCGAACCAGTTCTCGGGCCCTTCCTCGGGCCGTACCGCGTCCCGGAACCGCGCGATGTCGGCCGGGTGGTCGAGCACCAGGAAGCCCCAGCCCTGGGCGAAACCTGCCGACGGCGCCCGCAGCCCGTTGTGGACGATGCGCTCGACGACGTCGGGGGGTACCGGTCGGTCCGGGTCGTAGCTGCGCACCATACGTCGCCGCCGGACAACATCCTGAAAATCCATGACCGCAACCTAGTTGCTCAGTCGGCTCCACGTGGCCCCACTCGGTCCGGGCCGGCGGCTGCTTGGGTCGCGTCACCTCATGACCGACGCGCTGGTGAGGCACCATATGATCATAGCCGTCGGTCGAATGGTCGGGCGGTGAAGCGATCTGCGGGGGCGGGATGACGACACGAACCGGAACCCGTCGGCAGGCGGGACTGACCGCGCTGTACCTCGGCGTCTTCGCGGCCCTCTGGTTCAGCGTGCCGAAGGCGGAGCCGCCGCTGCACACGGTGCTGCTCCTGGGCAGTGTGGCGGCCCTGCTGACCGCGGTCATCGGCGCTGTCGTCGCCGGTGCCGGTAGTCGCAACGCCGGTGCACCGCCGCGAGACCGGGCCGCCGACCGGCGCTACCTGCTCATCGTCGGCGTGGAGTTCGCCCTGGCCGGGCTCGGTGCCTGGCTGCTCGCGCTCGCGGGTTGGTCGGCGTTCACTCCGGTTCTCGTCAGCGCCGTCGTCGGCCTGCACTTCCTGCCGCTGGCACCGGTGCTGCGCGATCGGCTGCTGCGGCCGCTCGGCCTCGCGGTGTGCCTCGTCGCGCTGGTCGGTCTGTTCGTCGGGCTCGGCTCGTCCGCGCTGGTGGGGCCGGTCGTCGGCACCGGCGTCGGTGTGCTGCTGCTCGGCTACGCGGTCATGGCGCTGTTCCGAGCGCGGGTGTCGCCCCGCTGACCGGTCCGTGCCGGTTCAGCCTGCTCTCAGCATGGACGTGGAAGTTTGCGGGGCATGACCCTTAGCAAATCACCACAAATGCGACAGATGCTCAACAAGGTCCCCGAGGTCACGGTCTACTTCTGGATCATCAAGGTCCTCTCGACCACGGTGGGCGAGACGGCGGCGGACTTTCTCAACGTCAACCTTCACTTCGGCCTGACCGGCACCACGCTGGTCATGGCCGTCGCGCTGGCCGCGGTGCTCGTCTGGCAGTTCCGGACCCGGCGGTACGTGGCGGGGATCTACTGGCTGGCGGTGGTGCTGGTCAGCATCGTCGGCACGCTGATCACGGACAATCTGACCGACAGCCTCGGCGTCCCGCTCGAGGCGAGCACCGCGGTGTTCGCCGTGGCCCTCGCCGGCACCTTCGCCATCTGGTACCGCAGTGAGGGCACTCTGTCGATCCACTCGATTGTCACCGCCCGCCGGGAGGGCTTCTACTGGGCGGCGATCCTGTTCACCTTCGCGCTCGGCACGGCGGCCGGCGATCTGTTGTCCGAGGGTTTCAACCTGGGCTACTGGCGCTCCGGGTTGATCTTCGCCGCGCTGATCGCCGTGGTCGGGGCGGCGTACGCTGGGTCGCGGCTGAACCCGATCCTGGCGTTCTGGATCGCCTACGTGCTGACTCGCCCGCTCGGCGCGTCGCTCGGTGACTACCTCTCGCAGGGGCGTGACGAAGGTGGCCTCGGTGTCGGCCCGGTGATCACCAGCGGTCTGTTCCTGGCGACGATCGTTGTTCTGGTCGGCTACCTGGGCGTGACGAGGCGGGATGCGTCGCAACCGCTCGTCAACCGCGACGAGAGGGATCTGGCAGCGCGGCGGTGACCGAGGCGTCGCTGCCCCAACATGCCCAGGGCCGGCGTCGCCCGGTGGTGCCGCCGGGCGGGAAGGCGACGTCGGCCCGAGGGCAACCGCGGGTCTGGAGACAGGATGGGAGCGGAACTGGTGCGAGTGCTTGTCGTCGAGGACGAGACCGCTCTGGCGGAGGTGATCCGCGCGGGGCTGGTCGAGGAGGGTCTCGCCGTCGACGTGCAGCACACCGGCCCGGACGGGCTCTGGGCGGCTAGCGAGAACGCCTACGACGTGGTCGTGCTCGACATCATGCTGCCCGGTCTCAGCGGCTACGAGGTGTGCCGCCAGTTGCGGTCGCGCGGCGTGTGGACGCCGGTGCTGATGCTGACCGCGAAGGAGGGCGAGTACGACCAGGCCGACGCCCTCGACCTCGGCGCCGACGACTACCTGACCAAACCGTTCTCCTTCGTGGTGCTGGTGGCCCGGCTCCGCGCCCTGGTCCGCCGGGGTGCCCCCGCACGCCCGGTGGTCCTGGCCGCCGGTGACCTGACGCTGGACCCCGCGCGGCGGCTGGTCGCCCGCGCCGGACAACCGGTCCGCGTCACCGCCCGCGAGTTCGCGTTGCTGGAGTTCCTCATGCGCCATCGCGGGGACGTGGTGTCCAAGACCCAGATCATCGAGAACGTCTGGGACGCCCACTTCGACGGCGATCCCAACATCGTCGAGGTGTACATCGGCTACCTGCGCCGCAAGATCGACCAGCCGTTCGGCCGGTCGGCCATCCAGACCGAGCGGGGGATGGGGTACCGGTTGGCGGCCGATGGCGGCTGACGGAAAACGCACTACTCGCCTCTCCGTGCCTTCTCCGGCCGGCGGTGCCTACGCTGCGGAAATGGCAGGCAGGCGCGGGTCGTTCAGCGACCCGGTCCGGTGGGTGCGCAGGCGCCTGGGGGTGCGCCTGCGCTCGGCGTTGGCCGCCGCGGTGGTGGTGGCGTTGGCCTTTGCCGTCGGCGCGGCGGCCTTCGTCTACCTGGCCCGGATGGACCTGGTCGGCAACGTGGACGCCGCCGCCCGGCAGCGGGCGGCCGAGGTGGCCTCGGCGGTGGCCGGCGGCGACCAGGCGGCGATCGCTCAGACGTTGAAGCCCAGCCCGGGGGAGCAGACGCTGGTGCAGGTCCTCGGCCCCTCCGGTCGGGTTGAGGCGGCCTCGGCCGCGCTTGGCGGCGCCGCGCCGCTGTCCCCGCTACGCCCTCGCCCCGGCGAGGTGCTGCGCGAGCAGCGGTTGCTGCCGTTCGCCGACGAGGATCCGTACCGGGTGGTCGCCGAAGGGGTCGCCGTCGGCTCGGGCACCACGACCGTGTTGGTGGCGCAGTCCTTGCGGCCGGTGAACGAGAGCACGGAGGCGGTCGCCGCCATCCTGATCGCCGGACTGCCACCGATGCTGCTCGTGGTCGGCGCGGCGGTGTTCCTGTTCGTCGGCCGGTCGCTGCACGCGGTCGAGGCGATCCGTCGCCGGGTCGCCGGCATCACCGCCCGCGACCTGCATGCCCGGGTTCCGGTACCGACCGCCGACGATGAGGTGGCGGCGCTCGCGGAGACGATGAACAGCATGCTCGACCGGCTGGACACGGCGGCGGCGAGCCAGCGGCGGTTCGTGGCCGACGCAAGCCACGAACTGCGTAGCCCGCTGGCCACCCTGCAGGCCGGGCTGGACCGGCTGGCGCTGAGCCCGCGGACCGCCGCCACCGAGGAATTGGTCGGGCTGCTGCGCCTCGAGTCGGAGCGCCTCGGCCGCCTCGTGTCCGATCTCCTGCTGCTCGCGCGCATCGACGAGCTGGGCGCCACCGGGGGTCATGACGACGTCGATCTGGACGACCTGGCCTACACCGAGCGGAGCCGGATCGCCGCCCGCCGGCCCGACCTGACCGTCCGTGCCCACCTCGCCCCGGTACGGGTCAGCGGCGACGCGCACGACCTCAGCCGGGCGCTGCGAAACCTGACCGACAACGCCGCCCGGCACGCGCGCTCCCAGGTGGTGCTGCACGTTTCGGTACGGGACGGGTGGGGCTGCGTGGAGGTCGGCGACGACGGGCCGGGTGTGCCCGAAGACCAGCGGGAGCGCATCTTCGACCGGTTCGTCCGGTTGGACGACAGCCGGGCCCGCGCCGACGGCGGGAGCGGCCTCGGGCTGCCGATCACCCGGGAGATCGTCGCCGCGCATGGCGGCACCGTGCAGGTCGTGCCCGGACCGGGCCTGAGGGTCCGCATCCTCCTGCCGCTCAGCTGCGGCACCTTGTCGCACTGACCCTGACCTCGTCCGTTTCAGGGTCCTCTCAGGTGCTGGCGGGCAGGCTGGCGGCAGCCGGCCGTACGGGGGAGCCGGGTCGACCAGGAAGCGTGGTCGGGGGATGAACTACCACCTGTTCGAGCTGATCAACGCCGCAGCCGGGCGCAGCGACCCGATCGATGACATCTTCGAGTGGTCGGCGATGTGGCTGATCTTTGTCCTCGGCGTCGTGGCGGCGGTCCCCGTGCTGCGTAGCGTGCGGGCGCGCCCAGCCGCCGTCGTGCGGGTCGCGGGGGCGCTCGCGGTGGCGTTCGTGGTCGGGCAGGTCGTCGCCGCCGTCAGCACCGAGGTGCGACCGTTCCAGACCCATTCGGTGCATCAGTTGATTCCGCATGCCGCGGGGCCGTCGCTGCCCAGCGACCACGCGACGGCGGCGTTCGCGGTGGCGTTCGCGGTGGGGACGTTTCTGTCCTGGCGGTGGGGGGTAGCGCTGACGGTGTTGGCCACCATCATCGGATTCGCCCGTATCTGGGCGGGGGTGCACTATCCGGCGGACATTCTCGCCGGCGTGTTCATCGCTGCCGCCGCCGTCGCCGTCGTCCACGCCGGTGGGCGGGCGTACAACCGGTGGGCACAGCAGCGGAGCCCGCGCCCGACCGTCGGTCGGTAGCCCCACGTCCCCCGCCGTCCTGGAGGTGCCCGTGCCATCGCCCCAGCCGTTGCTCGCTGCGGGTCCAAGTGTCCTCAACCCGGAGTGGCTGATCTCCACCTTCGGACTGATCGGCATCCTGGCCATCGTGTTCGCCGAGTCCGGGCTGCTGATCGGGTTCTTCCTGCCGGGCGATTCGCTGCTGTTCACCGCCGGGCTGCTCGTCGCCGACGGCCGTTACCTGCACCAGCCGCTGTGGTTGCTCTGCCTGCTGGTGGCCGTGGCCGCCATCGCCGGTGACCAGGTGGGCTACCTGTTCGGCAAGCGGGTCGGCCCGGCTCTGTTCCGCCGCCCCAACTCGCGGCTGTTCAAGCAGGAGAACGTGCAGCGGGCCAACCAGTTCTTCGCCCGCTACGGGGCCCGATCGATCGTGCTGGCCCGGTTCGTGCCCATCGTGCGCACCTTCACCCCGATCATCGCCGGCGTCTCCCGCATGCACTACCGCACGTTCCTGATCTTCAACGTCATCGGCGGAACGCTGTGGGGAGTGGGCGCCACGGTCCTCGGCTACTTCCTCGGCCAGATCGCCTTCGTCAGGTCCAACATCGAGATCATCCTCATCGGCATCGTCGTGGTCTCGGTCCTGCCCATCGGCATCCAACTGCTGCGGTCCCGTCGCCGGGCCGCCCAGGTTGATCCTCTGGATACGGCGAGGGTGCCGAAGGCCTGACCAAGGCCAGGGTCGCACGCGCTGGTCCAGAACCCGGGCCGCTTACCTCCAGCGGTAACGGAGCCAGCCATTGATCCGACCGCTAAACCGGTCTAGCATCACCCAAACCGGTTTAGCGGCCGAGTGGTCGCTCCGGACCTGGCGGCACGGGAGGGAGGCCGAGTTGGTGGCCCAACGTCGACCGACGATCACCGACGTCGCCCGTGCCGCGGGAGTCTCCAAGGGCGCGGTCTCCTTCGCCCTCAACGGCCGGCCCGGGGTGGCCGAGGAGACCCGCCAGCGGATCCTGGCGGTGGCGAAGGAGCTGGGCTGGACGCCGAGCCACCGCGCCCGAGCGCTGTCCACCTCCCGGGCGTTCGCGGTCGGCCTGGTGCTCGCCCGCCCGCCGGAGCTGCTCGGCGCCGACCCGTTCTTCCCCGCCTTCATCGCCGGCGTGGAACGCGTCCTCGCCGAGCGGAACCAGGCGCTGGTCCTCCAGGTCGTCACCAGCCAACGGGCGGAGGAGGACGGCTACCGGCGGCTGGCCGCCGACGGGCGGGTGGACGGGGTGTTCCTGCTGGACCTGCGGATCGCCGATCCGCGGATCGCCCTGCTGAAGGAGCTGCGGCTGCCCGCCGTCACCCTCGGCCGTCCCGACGTGGCCAGCCCGTTCCCGGCGGTGCTCGTCGACGACCGGCCGGGGATCGCCGCCGCCGTGCGGCATCTGGTCGAGTTGGGGCACCGGCACGTCGCCCACGTCGCCGGTCCGGAACACTTCCTGCACGGTTCCGCACGGCGGGACGCCTGGGAGGACGCGCTCCGGGATGCCGGGTTGCCCCCCGGTCCCTGTGTGCCCTCCGACTTCTCGGCGGCCGGTGGGGCCCGGGCCACCCAGCACCTGCTCGACCTGGCCGACCCGCCGACCGCGATCATCTACGCCAACGACGTGATGGCGATGGCCGGCATGGCGGTGGCCCGGGAACGCGGCCTCGACGTACCCGGCCAGCTCTCCGTCACCGGCTTCGACGACACGGAACTGGCCGCCCACATCAGCCCGGCCCTGACCAGTGTCCGGACCGATCCGTCCGGCTGGGGCGGCGTCGCCGCCCGTACCTTGCTCGATCTCATCGACGGCACCGGCGGCCCGGACGTCGAGATGCCTCCCGCGCAGCTCGTCGTTCGGGCCTCCACCGCTCCACCACCACCCACACCACACCAAGCGCCGTGACCACGCCGCCCGGGCATCGCCTTGGCCTGGTCAGCCCCCCGTCACGGCAGTCGAGATCGGAGACCGATATGAGACGTACCGTCCCCGCCGCATTCCTCGTCCTCTCCCTCGGCCTCACCGCGGCCTGCGGTGACGGCGGCTCCGGCACCAAGGCCGACTCCTCGGCCAAGGGGCCCATCACCATCTGGCTGTCGAACAACAAGGAGGAGCTGGCCTGGGGTAAGGCCATGGTCGAGGCGTGGAACGGCCAGCACGCCGACCAGAAGATCACCGCCCAGGAGATCCCCGCCGGCAAGTCCTCCGAGGAGGTCATCGGCGCCGCGATCACCGCCGGCAACGCGCCGTGCCTGATCTTCAACACCGCCCCGGCCGCCGTGCCGCAGTTCCAGAAGCAGGGCGGGCTCGTGGCGCTCGACAGCTTCGACGGTGCCGCCGACTACATCAAGCAGCGCACGGGTGCCGCCGCCGACCAGTACAAGTCCGCCGACGGCAAGTTCTACCAGATGCCGTGGAAGTCCAACCCCGTGATGATCTTCTACAACAAGGAGATCCTCGCGAAGGCCGGCGTCGACCAGGACAACCCGCCGCTGTCCACGTACGACGACTTCCTCGCCACCGCCCGTAAGATCAAGTCGTCCGGCGCCGCGCCGGCCGCGATCTACCCGGCCCCGAGCAGCGAGTTCTTCCAGTCGTGGTTCGACTACTACCCGCTGTTCGCCGCGGAGACCGGCGGCAAGCAGCTGGTCGAGAACGGCAAGGCCCAGTTCGACTCGCCCGAAGGGCTGCGGGTCGCGGAGTTCTGGAAGAAGCTCTACAACGAGGGTCTCGCGCCCAAGGAGAAGTACAACGGCGACTCGTTCGCCGACGGCAAGGCCGCGATGGCCATCGTCGGCCCGTGGGCGATCGCGGTGTACGGCGAGAAGGTGAAGTGGGGGGCGGCCCCGGTGCCGACCTCCACCGGCAAGCCCGCGGCCGAGGTCAAGACCTTCAGCGACGCCAAGAACGTCGCCATGTACTCGGCGTGCAAGAACCGCGCCACCGCGTGGGAGGTGCTGAAGTTCGCCACCAGCAAGGAGCAGGACGGCGCCCTGCTGGAGGCCACCGGTCAGATGCCGCTGCGGGCCGACCTGCCCTCGACCTACCCGGACTACTTCACGAAGAACCCGGCCTACAAGAGCTTCGCCGAGCAGGCCGGACGCACCGTCGAGGTGCCGAACGTGGCCAACTCCATCACGATCTGGCAGACCTTCCGCGACGCGTACTCCGAGTCGGTCATCTTCGGCAAGCGGCCGCTGCCGGATGCGTTCTCCGAGGCCGCGAAGAAGGCCACCGGGCTGGCCGGGCAGTCCTGATGTCCGGGCCGCTCAGTCGGGATGTCTCCCGGCGCGGCCCGCAGCGCTGGGTGGCGGCCGTTCTCGGTCGCCACCCGGTCGGCGCGGTTCTCGTCGCGCCGTACGCGGTGTTCCTCGCGCTGGTGTTCGCCTACCCGTTCGGGTTCGCGGTGTGGATCAGCTTCCACGACTACTTCTTCACCGCACCGGGCGTGCCGGTCGACCGCCCGTTCGTCGGGCTGGCGAACTACACCGCCGTCCTCGGTGATCCGGCCGTCCGGCAGGCGTTCGGGAACATCATCGTGTTCCTCCTGATCAACGTGCCGCTCACCACCGTCCTGGCGCTGCTGCTGGCGAACGCGCTCAACGGCGCCATCCGCGGACGCACCTTCCTCCGGGTGGCCTACTACGTGCCGTACGTGACCGCGAGCGTCGCGGTGGTGGGCGTGTGGCTGTTCCTGTTCAACTCCGGCGGCCTGGTCAACAAGCTCCTCGGTCCGCTGGCGCCGGACCCGTCCTGGCTGGTCAGCGAGCACCTGGCGATGCCGACCGTCGCGGTCTACGTCGCCTGGAAGCAGCTCGGCTTCTTCATCCTGCTCTACCTGGCCGCGTTGCAGAACGTGCCGAACGAACTGTACGAATCAGCGGCGGTGGACGGGGCCAGCCGATGGCAACGGTTCCGTTCGGTGACCGTGCCGGCGGTCCGTCCCGCCACCACGCTCGTCGTGATCGTGGCGACCATCACCGGCGCGAACCTGTTCACCGAGCCGTACCTGCTCACTGGCGGCGGCGGGCCGAACGGCGCGTCCACGTCGCCGGTGCTGCTGATGTACCAGCGCGGCATCGAGCAGGCGCAGCCGGATGTCGCGGCCGCCATCGGCGTGCTGCTCGTGATCGGGGTCGTCGTCGTCTCGCTGATCAACCGGCGGATCCTGGAGAGGCCCTGATGACACGCGTCGTGCCAGACATCGCGCCGCGTCCCGTCGAGAGGCGTGGCAAACCCCCGGCGGGCGGACGGGGTTCCGGCCGCAGCTGGACCGTGCTGCGGTCGATCCTGCTCGCCGCCGGCGCGGTGGCGTTCCTCTTCCCCTTCTACTACATGCTCATCGGTTCGCTGCAGGCCGAGCCGGACACCTCGCCGGCCGGCGCCCTCCCGTCGGCGAACCTCACCCTCGGCAACTACCGCGACATCAACGAGCGGATCGACCTGCTCCGGTCGCTGGTCAACTCCGGCATCTTCACCGGCGGCGTCATCCTCGCCACGGTGGTCTTCGGAGTGCTGGCCGGCTACGCCCTGGCCCGGCTCAGCTTCCGCGGACGGGGCGCGCTGTTCGGCTTGGTGCTGCTGGTCCAGGTGGTGCCCTTCCAACTGCTGCTGATCCCGCTCTATGTGCTCATCGTGCGCAGCTACGGCCTGGCCGACTCGTATCTCGGCATGATCCTGCCGTACGCCATCAACACCACGGCGGTCTTCGTCTTCCGGCAGTTCTTCCTGCAGCTGCCCGACGACCTGTTCGCCGCCGCCCGGACCGACGGCGCGGGTGAGGTCCGCATCCTGTGGTCGATCGCCCTGCCGCTGGTACGCCCGGCACTGCTGACCGCCGTGCTCCTGACGTTCATCGGGCCGTGGAACGAGTTCCTCTGGCCGTTCCTGATCACCAAGCAGGCCGACATGCAACCGCTGGCCGTGTCGCTCGCCAACTACATGACCAACGTCGCCGCGCGGACCGCCAACCCGTACGGGGCGATCCTGGCCGGCGCCTGCGTCCTCGCCGCCCCGGCGGTGGCGCTGTTCGTCGCCTTCCAACGGCACTTCACCTCGACCAACATCGGATCTGGCGTAAAGGGTTGAATCGTTGACTGTCTCCACCGCCGTCCCGTACACCCTCACCCGGCTGGGCGTCGTCATGGCGCCCGAACCGGGGGAGCCGCTGGAAGCCGAGGGGGTGCTCAACCCGGCCAGTGGACGTACCCCGGACGGACGACTCCACCTGTTGCCGCGGCTGGTCGCCGAGGGGAACGTCTCCCGGGTGGGGCTCGCCGAGGTCGAGTTCCACGACGGCGTACCGGCCGGGGTGCTCCGGCGGGGCGTGGTCCTCGCCCCCGACGAGGGCTGGGAGCGCGGGTTGAACAACGCCGGCGTCGAGGATCCGCGCACCACCTGGGTGCCGGGGCTCGGCCGCCACCTGATGACCTACGTCGCCTACGGTCCGCTGGGTCCGCGCCTGGCCCTGGCCGTCTCCACCGACCTGCGGACCTGGCGCCGGCTCGGTCCGGTGCAGTTCGCGTACCAGCCGGGTCTGGACACCGACCTGAACCTGTTTCCGAACAAGGACGCGGTCTTCTTCCCCGAGCCGGTGCCCGGTCCGGACGGCCGCCCCTGCTACGCGATGCTGCACCGGCCGATGTGGGACCTGGGCTGGTTCCGGCCCGGTGAGGGGGTGCACCTGCCGGCCGGGATCACCGACGAGCGGCCCGGTATCTGGATCTCCTACGTGCCTGCCGAGGAGGTGCACGCCGACATCAGGGCGCTGGTGCGGCTGCGCGACCACCGCTGCGTCGCCCTGTCCGAGTTCCCCTACGAGGAGCTGAAGATCGGCGCCGGCCCGCCGCCGGTGCGGGTTGAGGAGGGCTGGCTGCTCATCCACCACGGGGTGACCGGCCACATCCCCGACACCTTCGACCCCAGCACCCAGCAGGTCGAGTACGCGGCCGGCGCGATGCTGCTCGACCCGGCCGACCCGGGCCGGGTGCTGGCCCGGACCGCCGAGCCGATCCTGGTGCCCGAGACCGAGGACGAGCGCTCCGGCACCGTCCCGAACGTGGTCTTCCCGACCGCGATCGAGGAGGTGGACGGGGTTCCGTACGTCTTCTACGGCATGGCCGACGCCAAGATCGGCGTCGCCCGGCTCGACCGTGTCCGGTGAGCGGGTTGGTGGTGCCGGCGGGGCGGGTCCGGTGACCGGCCCGGCCGCGCTGCGCCTCGGCGTCGTCGGGGCCGGCGGCTTCGCCACCTTCCTCACCGGCGCCCTGCGGGACCTGCCGGACGTGACGGTGACCGTGGTCGCGGACCCGGACACCGACCGGGCCGGGCGGCTGGCCGCGAACCTGGCCGCCCGGCCCGTGCCGGACTGGCGGGCGCTGGTCACCGCCGACGACGTGGACGTCGTGGTGGTGGCCACCCCGCCGGCCGGGCACGCGGAGACCACGCTCGCGGCGCTGCGCGCCGGCCGGCACGTCTTCTCCGAGAAACCCCTGGCCACCAGCGAGGACGAGGCCCTCGCCATCCGGGACGCGGTCGCCGCCACCGGCCGCGTCCTGGTCGTCGACCACGTCCTGCGCTACAACCCCGTGCTGCGGGCGCTGGCCCGGCTGCGCGACCCCCGGTTCGCCGCGCCGCCCGGCAACCGGTCCGACCCGCTGCTCGGTCCGGTCCGGCGGCTCGCCTTCGAGAACGACGCCAGCGACGAGGACCTCGGCCCGGAGCACTGGTTCTGGGACGAGCGGGTCAGCGGCGGGATCTTCGTCGAGCACGGGGTGCACTTCTTCGACGCCGCCGACGCCCTCGTCGGCGCGACCCCCGAGTCGGTGCAGGGCATGCTCGGCCACCGCCCCGGCGGCGACCTGGTCGACCTGGCGGTCGCCACCACCCGCTACCCGGACGGTGCGGTGGCGACCTTCGCGCACGGCTTCAGCCACGCCCACCGCTGCGAGCGGCAACTCATGCGGATCGACTTCGGTACCGCCGAGGCCCGGGTGACCGGCTGGATCCCCGTCCACGCCGCCATCGACCTCTGGACCGACGACGCCGGAGCGGCGCTGGTCGAGCACCTGCCGGCCCGCGCCGAGGAACTGCTCGCCGTCGACGGCCACCGGTTGCGGGACCCGGCCGTGACGGTGGCGGTGCACCGGCACGCCGGCCCGGCTGCCGCCCGGGAACGGGGCCGGCAGCGTCAGTTGCCGCACCACTGCCGGATCACCCTCGACCTCGGCGGCGAGGCCGCCAAACCGTACGTCTACGCCGAGAGCGTGCGCGCCGCCATGCACGACCTGGTGCGCTGCGTCCGCACCGGCGACCGGCCCGCCGCCGGAATCACGGAAGGCGCCACGGCGGTCACCGTCGCCGCCGCGGCCGCCCGCTCCGCCCGCGAGGACCGCACCGTCCATCTCGGACTGCCACACACCGCCACCGCCTGCCCGTCCTGACCGAGGAGATCGAAGTGAAACGCCGATCGCTGCTGCTGGGCGGCCTCGCCGCCACCACCCCACTGCTGGCCGCCACCCCGGCCGGCGCCGCCCGCCCCGCCGGCGCGCCGAGCACGAGCCCGCTGACCAACCTCGCCCACCTGGACTTCCTCCGGCAGGACGTCACGCCGCCGCAGCAGCCCGGGCACACCACCTACCGGCTCACCGACAGCCCCGCGGTCGGGGCGCTGTGGACCTACGCCGAACCCGGGCCGGACGGCGCCTTCCGCCGGGTCGGCGGGGGCGCGTACGACCCGGACAGCGACACCTGGGGGCAGGGGGCGTACAACGCCGACGACATCTCCCGCGCCGCCGTGGTCTACCTGCGGCACTGGCGGCTGACCGGGGCCGCCGCCAGCCGGGCCGCCGCCTACCAGCTGCTGCGTGGCCTGACCTACCTGCAGACCGCCGACGGCCCGTACGCCGGCAACGTGGTGCTGTGGATGCAGCCGGACGGCACGCTCAACCCGAGCGCCGAGCCGAAGGAGCTGCCCGACCCGTCCGACAGCGACGCGTCGTACTGGCTGGCCCGGACCGTCTGGGCGCTCGGCGAGGGGTACGCGGCGTTCCGCGACACCGACCCGGACTTCGCCGGTTTCCTGCGGACCCGCCTCGACCTGGCCGTCGCCGCCGTGCAGCGCCAGGTGCTCGTCCGCTACCGGCAGTGGCAGGTCATCGACGGGGAACGTACCCCGGCCTGGCTGATCGTCGACGGTGCGGACGCCACCGCCGAAGCGGTCCTCGGACTGGCCGCCTACGTCGAAGCCGGCGGTGGCGCCACCGCCCGCCGGGCGCTGCGCCAACTCGCCGAGGGCATCGCCGCGCTCGCCGACGGTGACGTGCGGGAATGGCCGTTCGGTGCGGTGCGTCCCTGGGCGCTGTCCCGCTCGGTCTGGCACGGCTGGGGTGCGCAGATGCCCGCCGCGCTCGCCCGGGCCGCGCAGGCCCTCGGCGACCGGGCCCTGCTCGGCCCCGCCGTCACCGATGCCGCCGTGTTCACCCCGTGGCTGCTGACCTCCGGCGGCCCGGACAACGGCCGGCTGCCCACCCGCACCGACCGCACCCAGATCGCCTACGGCGTCGACTCGCGGGTGCAGTCGCTGCTCGCCGTCGCCGACGCCACCGGGCGGTCCGGCTTCGCCCAGCTCGCCGCCCTGACCGCCGCCTGGTGGTTCGGCGCCAACCCGGCCGGGACGCCCGGCTACGACCCGCACACCGGCCGGGCGATCGACGGCATCAACGGCGACGGGCAGGTCAACCGGAACTCCGGCGCCGAGTCCACGATCCACACCCTGCTCAGCATGCTCGCCCTGGACGCCCGGCCGGAACTGGCCGCCGTCGCCCGCCGCACCGAGATCGTCGAACGGGTCGGCACGCTGACCCTGGAGGCCGAGGACGCCGCCCGCCAGGGCGGCGCGACCGTGGTCAGCCCGCCGTCGGCGTGGACCGGGGAATCGCTGATCAGCGGCAGCTACGTCGAGCTGCCCGCCGGGGCTGGGCTGCGCTGGCAGCTCCCACCGGCCGACCAGCCCCGGCTGGTGCTGCCGGTGGTGGACCTGCGCCCCGGCGTGCCGGCCCGGACCGTCTGGGGTAGCGACACCGGACCGCTCGGCGAGGTCGACCACGCCCGGGTCGGCGCCCAGGGGGCCTCCCCGGCGCCGGGCGCGCTGCTGCCGGTCACCCTGCCCCGCGAACTGGCCGCCCACGACACCGAACTGACCGCGCAGGCCACCGCCGCAGGCCCGGCCACCGTCGACGCGGTCCTGCTGGAACCGCTGGTCTCCCGGCTCACCCTGGCCGGCGACGGGCACCGCACGACGCTGCTGCGCAGCGCCGCCCGGACCGCCCGGACCGTGGAGATCACCGCCGGCGGCACCGGAGCGGCCACTGTGGAGGTGTACGACGCGACCGGCGAACTCCGCTCGCGGCACACCAGCTCCGCCACCCAATTGCGGGTCACGGTCCTGTCCGGTGGGTTCACCCTGGTCCGTCGGTGACCCCGTCCACGCCGGGGTGGCCGTGGTGGCGCGGCGGTGTCTGCTACCAGGTGTACGTCCGCAGCTTCGCCGACTCCGACGGAGACGGGACCGGTGACCTGCCCGGGGTGACCGCCCGCCTGCCCCACCTGGCCTCCCTCGGCGTGGACGCCGTCTGGCTCACCCCGTTCTACCCGTCACCGATGGTCGACGGCGGGTACGACGTCGTGGACCATCGCGACGTCGACCCGCTCTTCGGCAGCCTCGCCGACCTCGACGCGCTCGTGGCCGAGGCGCACCGGCTCGGCCTGCGGGTCGTCTGCGACCTGGTACCCAACCACAGCTCGGACCGGCATCCCTGGTTCCGGGCGGCGCTCGCCGCGCCGCCGGGCAGCGCAGCCCGCCGCCGGTACGTCTTCCACCCGGTGGACAAGGACCACCCGGACCGGCCCCCCAACGACTGGCGGTCGGCGTTCGGCGGGAGCGCCTGGCGGCGGGTGCCGAGCCCGGACGGCGGGCCCGACGAGTGGTACCTGCACTTGTTCAGCCCCGAGCAACCCGACCTGAACTGGGACGACCCGCAGGTGCCGGCGGAGTACGCGGACATCGTCCGGTGGTGGCTCGACCGGGGCGTGGACGGGCTGCGCATCGACATGGCACATGCCCTGTTCAAGCACCCCGAGCTGGTCGACGCCGGCCCCGGTCAGCACACCGAGTTCCGCCGCAACCACCTGATGCCCTTCTTCGACCAGGCGCCACTGCACACGTTGTACCGGCAGTGGCGGGCCATGATCGACGCCATGCCGGGGGAGCGGGCGCTGATCGGCGAGGTGTGCCTCTTCGACGCCGACCGGCAGGCCCGCTACGTCCGCCCGGACGAGCTGCACCAGGCGTTCACCTTCGAGTTGCTGGAGTGCGACTGGTCGGCCCCGGAGTTGCGGGACACGATCGGGCGCACGCTCGAGGCGTACCTCCGGGTCGGTGCCCTCCCGGCCTGGGTGCTGAACAGCCACGACGCGGTCCGGACGGTCAGCCGCTACGGCGGGGGAGAGCGGGGGCTGCGGCGGGCCCGGGCCGCCGCGCTGCTGATGCTGGCGTTGCCCGGCGCCGCCTACGTCTACCAGGGCGAGGAGCTGGGGTTGCCGCAGGTGGACCTGCCCGACGAGGCGCTGCGCGACCCGCTGTGGGAACGCTCCGGGCGGACCCTACGCGGGCGGGACGGCTCGCGGGTGCCGATCCCGTGGACGGTCGACGGCGGCACGTACGGCTTCTCGCCCGACGGCGCCGACCCGCCGTGGCTGCCGCAGCCCGACGGCTGGGGTGCCTTGAGCGTGCAGCGGCAGACCGCCGACCCTGAGTCCACGCTGGTGCTCTACCGGTCGGCGATCCGGTTGCGTCGAGCGTTGAGCGACGGCGCGGCCGACGAGCTGACCTGGTGGGACACCGGGTCGGACGTGGTGGCGTTCCGGCGCGGCGACGGGTTCGGCTGCGCGGTCAACGTCGGCGACCAGGCCGCGCCGCTGACCGGGGTCGGCCGGGTGCTGCTGGCGAGCGCGCCGGTCCCACCGGCCGGCCGGTCCCTCCTGCTGCCGCCGGACGCCGCGGTCTGGTTCGTCCCCGCTTGACCCGCGCCGCCCTGCCGGCGACGAGCCCGCCACGACCGTCCGCCATGATGGCGGGCGACGGGTTGCCGTGGCAGTCGGGCGGAGGTGCGACTGTCGGACCCCGCCGGCAGGGACGGGAAGGAGCACGACCCGATGGGACAGCTGGTGCCGCGCGAGGCGGTGGCGTTGCTGGGACAAGCCCGGCGGGTCGTGATCTTCACCGGTGCGGGCATGTCAGCCGAGAGCGGGGTGCCGACCTTCCGCGACGCCCTCACCGGACTGTGGCAGCGGTTCGACGCCCAGGCGCTCGCCACGCCGCAGGCGTTCCGCGACGATCCGGCGCTGGTCTGGGGCTGGTACGAGTGGCGGCGCAGCACCGTCGGGCGGGCCCGGCCGAACCCGGGACACCTGGCCGTGGCCGCGATCGAGGCCCGGGTCCCGGACGGCGCCCTCGTCACCCAGAACGTCGACGACCTGCACGAACGGGCGGGCTCGCCGGCGCCGGTCCACCTGCACGGCAGTCTGTTCGCGCCGCGCTGCGTGGCCTGCGCCCACCCGACGCCGGTGCCCGCCGAGGAGGAGCCGGCGGAGGGGCGGCGGGTGCCACCGCCCCGATGCGCGCACTGCTCGGCGCCCGTCCGGCCCGGCGTGGTGTGGTTCGGTGAGGCGTTGCCGCAGGAGGCGTTGGCCGCCGCGGTCGAGGCGGCGTCCTCCTGCGACCTGCTGCTGACCGTGGGCACCTCCGGCCTGGTGTATCCGGCCGCGGAGATCCCCCAGGTGGCGGCCCGCTTCGGCGCCGCGGTGATCCAGGTCAACCCGGAGGAGACGCCGCTGGATCCGGTGGCCGACGTGAACCTGCGCGGCCCGGCCGCCCGAGTACTTCCGGCCCTGGTGGAAGCGGTGTGGGGCGGCGCCGACCCGGCGTGACACCTCCCGGCGCGCGCCGATCCGGCCCGTTGCGGGCACTGTCGACAATCCGACAGCCGCCGGGGTGAGCGCTGTGGTGATCGTTCCGCCCACGTGGACCATCGATGTGCACCTGACCTGGGCATATGTTTGATTGTGTGGCACGGAGCGGCAGTCCGATGGAGGGCCTCTGCCGCCATGCGCGACAGCGGACGGTGTCGCTTCCATGCCCGCACCGTGGCCGTCGGTACGCCCTCGGCGGCATCCCAGCCCTGGTGTTCCTCATGCCGACGGCGTCGTGGGGACGGGCCGGATTCGACGTTCATCGGCTGTCCGTCGCGTCGCAACGGACGCGCTGGCGGGATAGGAGCGCATCGTGGGAAGCATCCATGAACGGACCAGCCAGCGGGTCTACGAGTTCGCCGTCCTGGTCACCGCGCCGGTGTGTGGCGTGCTGCTGGTCGTGCTGCGGGTCCGGCCGCAGTCGGTGGAGGTGGCGATGCCCGATGTGATCAAAGTCTGCTGGGAGATCGGCCTGATCGTGGTTGGCGTCGCGGGCCTGCTCGGCATGTTCTGGCCGGGGCAACTCGGCACCGGGCTCGGCATCGAGCTCGCCGCGGTGCTGATGCTGGGCGCGATCGCCGCGATGTACGTCGTCTCCGTCCTGGTGGTCGCCGGCGCGCAGGCGGTGGTGGCGGCCTCATTCGTCGGCGCGGTGGCGATCGGCTCGTGGCTGCGCTCGATGGAGATCGTGCGGTCGCTGCGCTGGATCATCCGCATGCACCACGCCGGCATCGATCCGTGGCCGGAGACGAAGACATGATCATCGCACAGACGCCGGGCTCTCCCTACTGGGCGCAGGTTCTGATCTCGACGCTCGGACTGTTCGGTGGCGCCAGCGGCCTCGGGGTGCTCGCCACGATCGCCGTGCAACGGCGGAAGTTGAAGGCCGACACGGCCGGAGCGCTGACCGACGCCGCTCTGGCCCTGGTACAGCCGTTGCGGACCCGGGTCACCGAACTGGAGAACGAGGCGCTGGCCGTCCGGGAGGAGCTGGCGACATCCCAACGGGAGCTGCAGGAGCTGCGAGCGACGGTGTGGGATCTGACCAGGACGCTGGACCGGTGGCGGGAGGCGATCCTGGCGCCGGACGCGACCGTGCGTCGAATCCAGGCGCTCGTGACGGAGGAGGAGCGCCGGGTCCGCAACCAGCGCCGCCGCAACCCCTGACGATGCACCGTTCGCGTGCCCACTGAGGAGGCAGCCGGTCTTCACGGAGAGGGGTGAGGCGATATTTGTTAGGTAGCTTGCCTTATTAAAAGATGGCGGCTACCTTGACTGCTAGTGACGAAGGTCGATGTGCGGTGAGCGTCGCGCGCGCTTCCTGCGGCATCGCTGGGCTCCGGAGGCAGTCATGACCATCGGCGGCGTACGTCTGCTCACCACCGTCATCCTCGCCCTGGTCGGCAGCGGGGTCGCTCCGGCCGCCCCCGCGGCTCCCGCCGCGGCCGCCGTCTCCTTGGCCTCCGTCGTGCCGGCGCCGGTCACCGCCACCCCGGCCACCGGCGTCACCTACCGGGTCACCGCGGCCACGGCGATCTACACCGAGCCCGGTTCACCGGCGGTCGCGGACGTCGCCGGCCAACTCGCCGCCATCCTGCGCCGCTCCACCGGCTATCCGATGCCGGTCGTCGACGCATCGAGCCCCACCCCGGCGGACGGCATCGCGCTGCTGCTATCCGGGGCGCCGGCGAGCGTCGGCGACGAGGGCTACCAGCTGGACGTCACGACGGCGTCGATCGCGGTACGCGCCAACCAGCCGGCGGGTCTGTTCGCCGGCGTCCAGACCCTGCGTCAGCTGCTGCCCCCCGCCGTCGAGAGCGCGACGGTGCAGCCCGGGCCGTGGGAGGTGGCCGGCGGGCGCATCGTCGACCATCCGCGCTTCGCCCACCGCGGCGCGATGCTCGACGTCGCACGGCACTTCCTCCCGGTCGCCGTGGTCAAGCGGTACATCGACGAGATCGCCCTCTACAAGGTGAATCGGCTGCACCTGCACCTCTCCGACGACCAGGGCTGGCGCATCGCCGTCAACAGCTGGCCCAATCTCGCCGTCTACGGCGGGAGCACCCAGGTCGGCGGCGGCACCGGCGGGTCCTACACCCAGGACGAATACCGGCAGATCGTCGCGTACGCCGCCGCCCGGTACGTCATGGTCGTCCCCGAGATCGACATGCCGGGTCACACCAACGCGGCGCTCGCCTCGTACGCGGAACTGAACTGTGACGGTGTGGCGCCGAAGCTCTACACCGGCACGAAGGTCGGCTTCAGCTCGCTCTGCGTGAGCAAGGAGCTCACGTACACGTTCATCGATCAGGTCCTGGGCGAGCTCGCCGCGCTGACTCCCGGGCCCTACCTGCACATCGGCGGCGACGAGGCCAGCTCCACCACCGCCGCCGACTACGCCACCTTCATGAACCGGGCACAGCAGATCGTCGCCGCGCACGGCAAGACCGTCGTCGGCTGGCACGACGTCGTCAACGCCCCGATCCTGCCGTCCACCGTCGCCCAGTACTGGGGGACCACGACCTCCCACGCCGCGGTGGCGACCGCCGCCGGGAACGGCACCAAGATCATCATGTCGCCGGCCAACCGCAGCTACCTCGACATGAAGTACAACTCCCGCACCCGGCTGGGCCAGCGCTGGGCCGGCTTCATCGACGTGCAGGACGCGTACGGCTGGGACCCGGGCACCTATCTCTCCGGAGTCGGAGAGACGTCGGTGCTCGGGGTCGAGGCGCCGCTGTGGACGGAGACGATCGAGACGCTCGCCGACGTCGAATACATGGCCTTCCCGCGCCTGCCGGCGATCGCCGAGCTGGGCTGGTCGCCGGCCAGCACCCATGACTGGACGTCCTTCCAGCAGCGGCTCGGCGCCCAGGGCCCGCGCTGGCGCGTCATGGGGATCAACTACTACCACTCCACCCAGGTGTCCTGGCCCACCGGCTCCTAGCCGCCGCGCACCGCACGGCACACCGCCTTGATCAGATCGAGGAGGCCACCACCCATGTCATCGCGCCTCATCATCGACCGACCTCGCCTGCTGAACCGCCGACTGCTCGCCACGCTGCTCGCGACCCTGGCCCTCGTGGCGAGCGTCGGGCTCGTGCACGTGCCGAGCGCAAGCGCCGCCACCGTCGGCTCGACCGAACTGTCGACGGGCTGGGCGTTGCGGTCAGCCACCAACGTCACCGACCCGGGGGCGACCATCTCCCAGGTCGGCTACAGCACCGCGGGCTGGAGCCCGGTCTCGCTCCCGTCGACCGTCCTGGCCGGGCTGGTCGCCAACAACGTCTACCAGAACATCTACTTCGGTAGGAACCTGCAGTCGGTGCCCGACCTGACCGGCCAGAACTGGTGGTTCCGGGGGCAGTTCACCGCCTCGGCCGCGACCCCGGACCAGGCGTACTGGCTGCGCTTCAAGGGCATCAGCTACCGGGCTCAGATCTGGCTCAACGGCACCCAGCTCGACGCCAACGCGGTCGGCACCATGGTTGTGCACGAGTACAACGTGACGAACCTGATCCGGCCCGGCGCGTCCAACGCGCTGGCGATCCTGGTCACCCCGCCGGCCCACGACTGCAAGGACCTGTCCTTCTGCACGGTGGACTGGAACCCGGAGGCGCCCGACATGAACGCCGGGCTCTGGGGCAGAACGCTGCTGGACACCACCGGGCCGGTGGCGTTGCGGGACCCGTACGTCCGGACGGTGCTGCCGTTGCCCGCGACCAACGCCGCCGACCTCACCGTCTACGTCGACGCCCTCAACGCGACCAACGCCCCGGTCACCGCGACGGTCAGCGCCATGATCACCAAGGCCGGCTATCCCACCATCTCGGTCAGCCAGGCCGTCACCCTGACCGCCAACGAGCGCCGCGAGGTCACCTTCGACCCGGCGAGCTATCCGCAGCTGCACGTGGCCAACCCCGCCCTGTGGTGGCCCTACCAGTACGGCAGCCCGGAGCTCTACCAGCTCGCCACGTCGGCGACGGTCGCCGGTGCCACGTCGGACACCAAGTCGATCAACTTCGGCGTCCGCCAGTTCACCGACTACCGGACCACCGTCAACGGCACCTCGTTCGTCGGCTACCAGGTCAACGGGCAGAAAATCTTCTTCCGCGGTGGCGGTTACATGTGGGACATGCTGCAGCGGTGGGACAGCAGGACCAACGCCACGCACGTCCAGTACGTCAAGGACATGGGCCTCAACACGATCCGGCTTGAGGGCACTCTCGGCAACGAGGAACTCTACGACCTGGCCGACCAGGCCGGTGTCATGATCATGCCGGGGTTCGTCTGCTGCAGCGCGTGGGAGAACGACAGCACCTGGACGGCCGAGCAGGAGCAGGTGGCCAACGCGTCGCTGGAGAGCCAACTGCGGGCGTTGCGCGCCCACGCCAGCCCGTTCATGTGGAACTACGGCAGCGACCAGCCGCCGACCGCCGCCCACCTGACCATGTACAAAAACACGGCGGCCCGGCTGCACTGGCAGAACCCGACGGTGGACAACGTGGCGACCTGGTCGAACGCCAACGCCGGCATGAAGATGGACGGCCCGTACAAGTGGGAGCCGCCGGTGCTGTGGTGGGACAGCCCCACCCAGTCCGGCAGCGCGTTCGGCACCAACGCCGAGCAGGGCACCGAAGCGCCGCCGCCGCTGGAGAGCCTGCAGAAGTTCATCCCCGCCGCGGAGCTGTGGCCGATCGGGACCACCTGGAACTACCACGCCGGCAAACCCAGGAGCGTCTTCGACAACATCCAGGTCTTCACCGACGGCGTGAACAAGCGGTACGGCAGCACCACCAGCGCCGAGGACTACTCCCGCAAGTCGGAGCTGCAGAACTACGAGAACACGAGGTCGTTCTTCGAGGCGTGGAACTCGCACGAGTACAGCCAGTCGTTCGGCGTCATCTTCTGGATGCTCAACAACGCCTGGCCGGCGGTGCACTGGAACCTGTACGACTACTACTTCAAGCCCGGTGGCGGCTACTTCGGCAGCAAGAAGGCCAACGAGCCGGTCCACATCGCCTACGACTACAAGACCCGCAACGTGTACGCGGTCAACTCCACCCTGAGCGCACGCAGCGGGCTGACCGCCACGGCCAGCGTGTACAACATCCCGAACCTGACACAGGCGTACACGACGACGGTGCCGGTCACCGCGGCGGCGAACGCGTCCACGCAGGTCCTCACCCTCCCCGCGCTGACCGGCCTGTCCGCGACCTACTTCATCCGGCTGCAGCTGAAGGACTCGGCGGGCACAGTCGTCAGCAACAACCTCTACTGGTATTCCACGCAGGCCGACGCGCTGGGCAACAAGAAGAACTGGTACATGACCTCGGTCAAGACGTACGCCAACCTCACCGGGCTCAACAGCCTGCCGTCGAACCCTAGCCTGGCGGCCAGCGTGACCCGGACCGCCTCCGGCGGGCAGGAGACCGCGACCATCCGACTGACCAACAACAGCCCGACGAACATCGCGTTCTTCCTGCGACCGGAGATCACGGCCGGCAACGGGGGCAACGAGGTGCTGCCGGTGAACTACACCGACAACTACGTGTCCCTGTGGCCCGGGGAGTCGACCACCGTCACCGCGAGCTACCAGACCAGCGACCTCGGCGGGCAGGCGCCCTACCTGCGCGTTCGGGGTTACAACATCCCCACGTCGTCGATTCCGGTGCCGTAAACGACGAACGGGAGCGGGACACCCCCCGCTCCCGTTCATCCGGCCGGAGCTTCGTATCGGCCGGCATGTGCCGCAGCTCGGCTGGCCGGCCAACGCGGACGAACGACGGTGCCGGCGATCGCGCCGAGCGGGCCGGCTGCGCCCGCACGCCGTCGAGGTAGGGGAGGATCAACCCTTCACCGCCCCGGAGGCGAGGCCACCGATGAGGTAACGCTGGAACACCACCGCCAGCACCACCGGCGGCAACGCGGCGAGTACGCCGCCGGCGGCGATGAGGCCGAAGTCCACGGCGTTGCGCCCGGTGAACTCGGCGATCGCCACCGGGACCGTCTTGGCCTGGCTGGTCGAGGTGAAGATCAGCGAGTAGAGGAACTCGTCCCAGCACAACAGGAACGCGTACAGGGCGGTCGCCAGGATGCCGGGCTTGGACAGCGGCAGCATCACCCGGACGAGGGCGCCGAGGCGGCTGCACCCGTCGACCCGGGCCGCCTCCTCGAGCTCCACCGGCAGCGAACCGAAGAAGGTGCTCATGTTCCACAGGGCGAACGGGGTGGCCAGGGAGCAATAGACGACGATCAGCCCGGTGCGCGTGTCGAGCAGCCCGAAGCGCGACATGAGCAGGTAGAGCGGGATGATCAGCGCGATCGGCGGCAGCATGTAGGTGACCAGGAACGACAGCAGCGTCGCGCGGCGCAGCGGGAACCGCAGCCGGGCCAGGGCGTAGCCGCCCAGCACCCCGACGGCGAGCGAGATGACGACCGTGCCGCCCGCCACCAGGAAGCTGTTGACCATTGCGCTGCGGAACGCCGCGCCGGCGCCGGTGCCGCCACCGGCGAAAATCTCCCGGTAGCGGTCGAGGGTGACATGCTCGGGCAGCCAGCGCATCGGCCGGGAGACCAGGTCGGTCTGGCCGACGAACGAGGAGTAGAGCAGCCAGGCGAACGGCGCGAGGATCACCACGGACGTGGCGAGCGCGGCCAGGTGGATGAAGACGCGATAGCGCAGGCTCGCTCTCACGGTGACCTCAGCTCGCTGTGGCGTAGCAGCCGCAGGTAGAGCAGGGCCAGCAGGAGAATCGCGACGACGGTCAGGTACGCCAGCGACGCACCCGAGCTGAACCGCTGCGCGGAGAACGCCTGAAGGTAGGTGAAGAACGTGATCGTCTGCGTGCCGCTCGCGGGCCCGCCGCCGGTCATCACGTAGACGATGTCGAAGACCTTGAACGCCTCGATGGTGCGCAGCACCAACACCAGTGCGATGTTCGGCACCAGCAGCGGCAGCGTGATCCGGAAGAAGGCGCGGATCGGTCCGGCGCCGTCGACCCGCGCCGCCTCGTAGAGCCCGCGGGGGATCGTCTGCAACCCGGCCAGCAGGAAGAACGCCACCAGGGAGGTGTTCTTCCAGACGTCGGCCACGACCACCATGTTGAGGGCGAGGAACGGGTCGTTGCCGAGCCACGACCGGTAATCGTCCTGCAGGTGCAGCTGGGTGAGCAGCGCGTTGGCCACGCCGTACTGGGCGTTGAGGATCCACCGCCACATCGCGCCGTTGACGATGGTCGGCAGCGCCCAGGGCAGGATCACGATCGCGCGGAACAGCCAGCGCAGCCGGATCGGCGCGGCGAGCAGGTGGGCCAGCCCGAGCCCGAGGACCAGCTCGAGCGCGGTGGAGACGAGGGTGAAGTAGGTGGTGTGTCCGACCGCCGCCCACAGGCGGTCGTCGGTCAGGATCTCGGTGTAGTTGCGGAGGCCGACGAACGGGTACCGGCCGGGGAACGGGCTGTCGACGTCGTAGAACGAGATGACCAGGGCGCGTCCGGCCGGGTACAGGACCACGCCGAAGACGATGAGCGCCGCGGGTAGGAGCAGGAGCAGCGCCAATCGGGTCTGGCCGCCGCCGGCGCGCCGCGCGAACGGCCTCCGGCGCGCCGGCTGGTCTGGCCGGGTGGCCGGTGACGTGGGTGCCGGGCGCGCCGGTGGCGCGGCGCTCACGAGAGCAAGGTACGGGCTTGTTCGGCGGCGTCGTCCAGGGCCTTCTTCGGCGGCTTCCGGTTGAGCAGGGCGTTCTGCAGTTCGGCCTGCAGGATCTGGCTGATCTCGTTGTAGCGGGGCACCTGGGGTCGGGCGATGAGGTTGGCGAGCTGTTTCTTGGCCACCGGTACGACCTGCGGCAGGGTGGACGCCACGGCCGGGTCGTCGTACGACTTCGTCCAGCAGGGCAGTGAGCTCTTGGCGTACTTGTCCTGCACCCCGGCGCTGGTGATGTAACTGATGTACGTCCAGGCCGCCTTCTGGTTCCTGCTGCCGGAGCTGACCGACAGGGCCATCGAGCCGTTGACGCCCGGGGCGCTGGCCGGCCCCGACGGGGTGGTCGCCACACCGACCTTGCCGGCGATCTTCGACTGCTGGGGGTCGTTGGCGGCGTTGAACATGTAGGTCCAGTTGAGCGCCATCGCCGCCTGGCCGTCGGAGAAGATCTTGCGGACGTCCTCTTCCAGCGACTCGACCGAGTTGGGGTTGGTGAGCTTGGTGTCGAGGGTCCGCTTCATGAACTCCAGCGCCTGCAGGCCGCCGCCGGTGTTGAAGGCGATCGACTTTCCGTCGTCGGACAGGAACTTGCCGCCGAAGGCGCCCACGAGCTGGGTGTAGTCGCAGACCAGCGCCTCGGCCTGCTTCCAGCTCCAGATCAGCGGATGCTCGACGATCTTCTTGGCCTTGAGGGTCTGGGCGGCGGTGAGGACTCCGTCCCAGGTGGACAGGCTGGCCGGGTCGACGCTGGCCTTGCTGAGCATGTCGGTGTTGTAGAAGAAGTACTTCGTGTCGAGGATCCACGGCACGCCGTAGTAGCGGTCGCGGTAGGCGGCGGTGGCCAGGGCGCCGCCGAGCATGTCGCTCTTCCACTCCGCCGGGAACTGGTCGGTCACGTCGGTGACGATGCGTTTGCTGCCGAACTCGGCCGGCCAGATCACGTCGATCAGGACCACGTCGAAGGTGCTGGCGGGGGCCGCCGCGACGATCTTGTCGTGCAGCGCCTCGTAGGCGACGAAGGACGGCTCGACCTTGATCTTCGGATATTTCTTCTGGAACTCGTCGGTCATCGCACGGATGTCGTCTTCGGAATAGCCGGCCTGCTTCATGAACAGGGCCTTGATCTGGCCTTCGCCATTGCCTGCCGCGCCGCTGTCAGCGCCGGTGCCGGTGTCGGTGCCTCCACCCACGTCGCAGGCGGCGAGAAGGAGACCCGCGCCGGTGACAGCCGTCAGTTGGAGAAGTCTTCGCCTGGACAGCTCGCTCATGTTCTCCGACATGATCGCCCTCCTGGGCATTAGGTAGGCTGCTTAACAAAAACTTGTACTCGGTTCGCGATCACCGGTCAAGACCGTCGGCGCAGCATCCGGGTCAACCGGCGAAGGGGTGGTTTCCCGTTGGTCTCCGTCGACCCGTCCGGCCGGGCGGTACTGGCCGCGCTGCTCGACAGTGTGCCGATGACCCGGCCGGAACTCGCCCGCCTGACCAGCCTGTCCCGGCCCACCATCTCCGAGGTGGTCCGTCGGCTGGTCGACAGTGGCCTGATCGTCGACGCCGGCGTGCGGCGCGGCCGACCCGGCCGGGTGCCGACCTACTACCGGCTGGCGCCGACCGCCGGTTACGTGGTGGCAGTCGACGTCGGTGGGGACAACCTCCGCGTCGCGGCGGCGGACATGAGCGGGGCGCTCTGCTACGAACAGCGGCAGCCGACCCGAGCCACCGGGGCGAGCCGGGTCGCCGCGAAGGTGGCCCGGATGATCGGATCCGCGACGGAGGCGGTAGGCGACCAGCTCGGGCCGCTTCGCCGGGTCGGTGTGTCGGCACCCGGGGTCATCCACGCCGACGGTCGCACCATGTCGGTCGCCCGCAACCTCGGTGAGGAGGGTTCCTTCGACCTGATCACGCCGATCGAGGCGCGCGTCGACGCGCCCGTCGTCCTGGAGAACAACGTCAACCTCGCGGCGCTCGGCGAGCGCTGGCGGGGGCACGCCCGCGACGTCGCCACGTTCGCGTTCCTGGCCGTCGGTGCCGGCATCGGCATGGGGCTGGTCCACAACGGTGAACTGGTCCGCGGGGCGCACGGCGCCGCCGGTGAGGTGGCCTACCTGCCGCTGCCGGGCTCCGTCCCGCCCGAGCAGCGGGGCGGGCGGGGCAGGGAGCAGTTGGCGGGCGAGGCGGGGGCGTACGGCGTACTCGCGGCACTGAAGGCCCGCCCGACCTGGCCGGGCACCCGTCCGTCGTCGGTGGAGGAGCTGTTCGCCCAGGCCGCCACGGGAGTGCCCGCCGCGCGGGACCTGGTGGAGGCGGAGGCGCGGCAACTCGGCCTCACGATCGCCAGCGCCTGCGCGGTCTTCGACCCCGAACTCGTCGTACTCGGTGGGGGTGTGGGCCGCAACCCGCTGCTGCTGCCGACGGTCCGGGAGACCGTCAACGCGTACGCGCCGTTCCCGCCGCGGATAGAGACCAGCGCGCTGGGTGAGGCGGCATCGCTCACGGGGGCGCTGTTCGTCGCGCTGGAGGCCGCGCGTGCCGAACTGCTGCGCACCGTCAGCGGCCCCGACGGTGGCTGACCGGGGGGCCGAACGGCGTATCCGATGGCGGGACCGGCCACCGGATACGCCGGGATCAGGGAGACGCCGCGCCGCGACGCCCACGCGGCAGGGCCTAACCGCAGGTGCCGCCGACGACAAACCAGCAGGCCGTGTGGGGTGAGCTCTTGAAGAAGCGCAGCAGCAGGCTCCCCACCTTCTGCCGTCCCGAGTTGGACGGATGCGTACCGTCCGAGCCGAAGTCCGACCGGTCCCAGACGAGCCCGTCGGAGCGGGGCTGCAGGCCGTTGGCCCAGAGGTAGGGGCCCCAGGCCGCCCACGCCGTGGTGTTGTTGTAGTCCAGGTTGCCGGCCCGAGGATCGGAGCCACCGCCCGACATCTGGGTGATCTGCGCCTGGATCACCCACTTGACGCCGAAGCCCGTCTCATAGGCGTACGGCTCCGGGTTCAGGCCGGTGGTGGCGTAGCCGGCGTAGATCCGGCTGGAGAAGAAGACCTGCTGCAGGTTGGGATAGCGCTTCTTCAACGCCCGGAGGATGTTGCCCTGCTGGGTCACGAGTTGGTAAGCGTCGGCGTTGGTCGCGGGCAGGGACACCGACGGATTGGCGTTGGCGACCTTGACCCAGGCGACCTGGACCTGCCGCTCGGTCAGGCCGAGGGGCGCCAGTCTGGTGTCCCGGACGCGGTCGTAGTTGGCATCGGTCGGCGCATCCCAGGTGCCGGCGGTCTGGCCGCCCGCGGCGCCGTCGACGATGACCAACTTGTCGTGGTTGACCTGCGGGTCCGCGGCGGCCTGACCGATGAAGGAGAACGGCGCGCACTTCCCGCTGGCGTCTCCCGAGCAGAACTCCTGGGTGGTGTTGGACATGCCGATGGAGAGCAGGACGTACTTGCCGTTCGGGCTTGGCGCGCCGGTGGTGTCGAGCGGGCGTACGCGCAGGGCTCTGGTGACTCCGGCCGTGCGGTGAGTGTCCGGCATGGTGTTCCGGCCCGCCGGATACAGGCCGCCCTGGAAGCCGAGATAGCTGCCGGTGCCGAGGTCGTTGATGGGCTGGACGGCTGCGGCGACCGCATCGGGCATGCCGACGACAGTGGCCATCACGAAGGCGGCCAGCATCGCCAGAAGTCGCCGAACATTGATAATCATGACGATCAATCTAGGAAATAAAGCGATGATCGTCAATTCTTGCGCGTCAGCTGTTCCTGGACCGACGGCTCCCTGAGCTCCGCGGGGTTTGGCCTGCTGATCCGCCGCGCCGCGGCGCGGCCGTCCTGGTGGGCCTCCTGCAGGTGAACACCAGGCCGACCAGCAGGTGGCGGGCAGCACCATTGCCCGCCGCAATCCCGCGACCGACTCGCCCGGTAACGGCCAGGCAGCTCACCGCCGTCCGGTTCGGGCTAGCCGCCACTCCCGCGCCCGAGTCGGGAGATTCATCCTGCTCGCCGATGTTCCTGCGCTGTTCAGCTGCGGACCAACTGGGATCCGCCGGAGATCATTTCGGATTCCTAGCGTGCCAGGAAGCCCCCTTTTGCTGAAGGAGTCGGTTCATGACATCCGCTATTTCGCGACGAGGCGCCTTGAAGTTGGGAGCCGCGCTCGGGATCGGCACGGCCGTCGGTCCAGTCCCCGCTGCCGCGGCGCAGAGCACGCCCCTCGCCACGCCCCGTGGCACACGTGCCGTGAGTATGGCGATGCACATCCATTCCGCCTTCAGTGAGGGAACGGCGAGCATGGATGCCCACCTCCAGCAGGCGACCGAGCACGGCGTCGACGTCATCTGGTGGACGGACCACGACTTCCGGATGCAGGCACACGGCTACCGCCAGGCCGTCCGCTTCGAGGGCCTCAGCGAGCCGGAGAACGGGCGCTCGTGGACGTGGAACAAGATTGTCGAAGGCAAGCCCGACCTGGCCGTGGGCACCTTCGTCAACGAACCGCATTCGCCGGACGAGCCCGGGAAGGCCATGCGCCTTCAGGCGCAGGCTCCGGAGCCCGCGTGGGGAGCCCTGCTCTACGAGGGCGTCGCCTGGAACAGCACGTACACCACCAGCCTGGCGGCCACCATTCTTGAGCTCGACGTCCTCGCCGAGAACCTCGGTCCGGACGCCGAACTGCTGGTCAGGGTGCTCTCCTCCTACCGGCCGGCCACGGCGGGGCGCCGGGCGGGGCGCTACACCCTTGAGTACCGCATCGGCCAGGCGGCGGGGCGGTGGACCGAGAACGGCGGCCTGCTCGGCGTCGTCGGCCTGGCGGTCACGGCCGGTACGTGGCAGCGGCTCCGCCTCGACCTGGAGTCCGACGTCGCCGCGCTGTGGCCCGACGTCGTCGCCGCCGACAGCGGCATCCACCGGCTGCGCGTCGGCATCCGATCGCGGAACGGGGCCCTCGCCTCGGGCGTGGTCGACCGGCTGCGCTTCCTGCGCACCCGCCGCGACGGTGACGAGTCGGTGGTGCTGCAGGACGAGATGATGCGCGAGTACGAGCGCCGTTACCCCGCCGTCCGCCAGTTCCACGGGACCGAGATCTCGCTGGTGCGCCACCTGAACGCCTTCGGCGGGAACTTCACCCTCCCCGACTACGGGGACGCACCGCCGAACAAGGTCACCAAGGTCGAAGCCGCCCTGGCCATGGTCGACTTCGTCCACGCGAACAAGGGCCTGGTGGCCTTCAACCACCCGCTCGAGGACGCCCCGTCAGGGCCGGAACTCGCCCGCCTGCTCATCGAGACGAACGCGCTCGGCGCCGACCTGATCGAGGTGGGCAGCAAGGAAGACTTCGGGGAGTCCGTCTTCGCGTACGACGCGGCGGCGCGCAACGCGGTGTTCGTGACCGCGACCGGCGTCAGCGACGATCACGGCGGCTCGGACTGGGTCAACCAGAAGCAGCGTTGGATCACCTCGGTGTGGGCCGACTCCACCGACGAGGCCGACCTGTTCGCGGGCCTGCGCGCCGGGCGTGCCTGGTTCTGGGATCCCCAACAGTGGCGCGGCCAGCTGGACATCCTGGTCCGCAGCACCGTCCCGATGGGCGGCGTGCTGGTGACACCGGCCGCCCAGGCACCGGTGACGATCTCGGTCACGCAGCTTCCCGACGCGGCAACGGTGCACCTCGTCACCGGCGAGGTCGACTTTGCCGGCCTGGCCGACCCCGCTCCCGCCACCACCTCTCGGCAGATCACCGTCGACCCGAATGAGGGACGGGCGCATCTGGTGCTTCCGACCCGGACCGGCTGTTACCTGCGGGTGGAGGTCAGGAACGCCGAGGGCGACGTGATCGGCTTCTCGAATCCGGTGTGGATCCTCAAGGACGAACCACGCCACGGCATCCCCGCCGAGCGTCGGGGCAGTTACGGCTGGGCCCGGTAGCGGTCCCCGCTCCCCGGGTGGCGCCGCCGTCACGAGCGGCGCCACCCCCGGGGCCTGCCGACGGCGGATCGCCGCCAGATGGGCGCGGTTTGCGGGCCCGGATGGTGAGCCCCGCGGCGACGAGGCCGAGGACGATGGTCGCCACGGCGCACAGGAGCAGTGCCTGCCGGGCTCCGACGGCGGTCGTCAGCGGGCCGCCGAGCATGGTGCCCAGCGGCACCGCCAGGACGGTGACGGCGCCGTTGGCCGCCAGGACCTGAGGGAGCGTGGTCGTGGTGGTGCTGCGCTGGAACAGCGCCATCGACGTGGACCGGTACGGAGCCCAGACCAGACCGGCGAGGGCGAAGGCCGGAAGCGACAGGCCGATCGGCGTGTTCAGGCCCAGCGGCAGCATGGCGGCGCCGAAGCCGATGACGATGCCGACCGTGGTGGGCCACAACGACCAGCGGTGCAGGTATCCGGTGGCGAGGCCGCCGACGAGGGCACCGACCCCGAACGCGGTGTAGTAGATCCCGAGCGTCGGTGCGGCGGCGTGCAGATCCTCGACGACATGGATCGGCATGGCGACGTAGAACGGCCCGAAGAGGAAGAAGAACCCGAAGGTCAGGGCCAGCAGGCCGAGCAGCGCCCGGTCGTGCCGGATGACGGCGAAGCCGGCGGTGCGCGAGAAACCATCGTCGGCCGGCCGTGTTCTGCCGGTGGCCGGAATCGCGAGGCGGTACGTGAGGGCCAGGACGGCGAAGCTGACCGCGTCGATGGCGATGACCCACACCGGGCCCGCCCAGCTGATGAGGATGGCCGCCAGTGGCGGCCCGGCGATGGTGGCGACCTGGCCGATGATCGAGAGCACCGCGTTGGCGGGCAGGTGGTGCCGCCGGGGGAGCAGTTCGGCGATCAGGGTGAAGCGCCCGGCGGAGCCCCACGAGTGCAGCAGCGACGACGCGGCGAGCAGCATCACGTACCACCCGATGCTGAGCACCCCGAACAGGTGGGCGGCGGGGATGGCCGCCAGTGCGGCGGCGCGCAGGATCGCGTCCCAGCCGGCGAGCTGGGCACCGTTTCGGCCGCTCAGCAGCCGGCCGAAGATCACGGTTCCGGCCGCGCTGGGCAGGGTGTAGGCCGCCACCGCGACCGCTACCCAGGTCCCGCGCTGCCCGTGCGGCGCGAGCTGGATCGCCAACCAGGTCACCGCGATTAATGACATGCCGTCGCCGAGGGCGGACACCGCCAGTCCGGGCAGGACGCGTCGCAGCAGGGGATGGCTGAGCACCGGCCAGTACGGCGAGGACCGGAGGAGCCGGGGCGGCACGGTGTCGGGCGGCATGTCGCTACCTGACCCGATGCAGGGCCCTCGTGCCAACGAAATCGGCCGTGGGCAGAAGGCCGTGTGCCCGGAGGCCGGCGCGGATCAGTCGGCCACCGGGAGCCGGTGCGCGCGGACGGTTGGCGGCGGCGTGAGGTCGGTCTGGTAGCTGGAAATGACGGCGACGTCGAGGTCTCCGGCTTCGACGAGGTGGATGCCGCGCTCGGAGGTGATCTCCACGATTGACAGCTCGGCGTCGGGATGCTGGTGCCGTAGGGCGGTCAATGCCGGGCGTTGTTGTGCCTCGGGGTGGCCGTCGCAGCCGGTGCCTGACCCGTCGATCGGACGGCGCCGGGGCGGATCCGGTTCCATAACGCGCGGATACGACCCAGAGGGTATGTCGCGACTCATCCATTGATTTCAATATGATGTTCGCAATCTCGAATCAGGTGCGCTCACGAGGCGTGCCAGTCCTGATGCGGAGGAACACATGGTTCGCTGGCGCACCCTCACCGGCCTGCTGGCCGCCGCGCTCGCCGCGGTGACCGCAGGCAGCCTCACTCTCGCGGCACCCGCCGCCGCGTCCGACGGCACCGTCTCGCCGTACGTCGTCGGCGGCACCCGGGCCGCCCAGGGCGAGTTCCCGTTCATGGTGCGGCTCTCGATGGGCTGCGGCGGCGCCCTGTACAGCCCGCGGCTGGTGCTCACCGCCGCGCACTGCGTCGGTGCCACGGGCACCAACACCAGCATCACCGCGACCCTCGGCGTGGTCGACCTCCAGTCACCCAGCCGGATCACCGTGAAGTCGAACTACGTCTACCGCGCCCCGGGATACAACGGCAACGGTAAGGACTGGGCCCTGATCCGACTGGCCACGCCGGTCACCGGGCTGAGCACGCTGAAGATCGCCAACACCACCGCGTACGACAACGGCACCTTCACGGTCGCCGGCTGGGGCGCTCCGTACGAGGGTGGCCCGCAGCAGCGGTACCTGCTCAAGGCGACCGTCCCATTCGTCAGCGACTCCACCTGCAACTCCTACTACGGCGGTCAGATCATCACCGCCGAGGAGATCTGCGCCGGCTATGCCAGCGGCGGCGTGGACACCTGTCAGGGCGACTCGGGCGGCCCGATGTTCCGCCGCGACGCCAGCAACGCCTGGATCCAGGTCGGCATCGTCAGCTGGGGCAACGGCTGCGCCCGGCCCAACTACCCGGGCGTCTACACCCAGGTGAGCTACTTCGCCTCGGCGATCGCCTCGGCCGCCGCGAGCCTCGGCGGTTGACCGTACGACCCGATCGGGCGGCCCGGCTGGTGACCAGCCGGGCCGCCGTCTTTCGGCGCGTTGAACCGGTCGGCAGGCGGCAGGGTGGCTATCCCGAGGCGCGTTGCCAGAGTGGGGAGATCTCTGCGTGCGCGAAGCGCCAGCCGGCCGGTGTCCGTACGGCGGCGTAACGGGCTCGGACGCCGGCTGTCCGGTGCGGCGCCTCGCCCTGGTGGAAGAAGTACACGAGCTGATGGGTGCTGACGCCGGCGCGGTCGCCGTCGAGGTCGACCACCACGTCGGTGTTGAGGTGCTGGGTCGACTCCTGCTCCGGGCTGGTTCGCCGCACGACGTCGACGATCTCGTCGACGCCGCGCAGGTCGCCGCGCGGGCTGCTGGTCTCGGCGTCCGGGGCGTAGACGGTCCGTAGGTCGTCGAAGCGCCGCTCGTCGAGTGCCCGCGCGAGCCGGGCGACCAGTTCGGCGATCTCGGCGCGGTCGGCCACAGATGACATCTCGTCCTCCTTATCGTTGGCGACACCAACGATAAGCCGAAACGTTGGCGCGGCCAACGTTTCCGTTACCATGGTCACCCGTGGAATCAGCGCCGAGTCGTCTCGCCACCAAGGCGAGCTGGTTGATCAGTCAGACCGCCGTACACGCCCGGCGGCTCGTTTCCGAGGCGTTCGCCACCTCCGCCGCGCGGGGTTACCACTACCGGGTGCTCGCGGCGTTACGGGAGTTCGGTCCGGCGAGCCAGGCGGAGTTGGGGCGGCGCGGCCGCATGGACCGCAGCGACGTCGTCGCGGCCGTGACGGAGCTGGCGAGGGAGGGCTTCGTCGAACGCAGCGCAGACCCGGCGGACCGGCGACGCAACACCGTCACGATCACCAGGGCGGGCATCCAACAGCTTCACCGGCTGGACCGCGCGCTCGACACGGCGCAGGACGAGCTTCTCGCCCCGCTGTCGGTCGCCGAACGGCGGACCCTGGTCGCGTTGCTCGGAAAGGTGCTCGAGCACCACGGCGGAGTCCCGAGCTCGAGGTCAGTTGAGGACCGACCTCCCGACAGGTCCTGACGTCGGGTGGCGACCGGGGGCAGCCGGCGGATGCCCGCCAGCCAGGTCGCAGGGATATCAGCCCATTTTGGCCAGCATCTCCTGCATCCGCTGGATCTCGATGCTCTGGTCGGCGTTGACCTCACGGGCGAACTGGTCGCTCGCCGGTTCGAGCCCACCGCCGGTCGCGTAGAGCTCCTCCACCATCGCCAACGCGCCCTGGTGGTGGCGGATCATGAAGGTGAGGAAGAGCCGGTCGAACTCCGCGCCGCGCGCCTGCTTGAGCTGGTCGAGCTGCTCGGCGGTGAGCATCCCCGGCATGAGCTTGTCGTGTCCGGCGTGGCCTCCGTTCGGCCCCGTGGTCGGCACGTTCCGCTCCGTAAGCCACCGCTGCATCCGCGCGATCTCGTCCTGCTGCGACACGTCGATCCGCTTGGCGAGCAGGGTCACGTCCGGGTTGGTGGTGCGTCCCCGCAGGAGGGCGGTCATCTCCAGGGCCTGTGCGTGGTGCGGGATCATCCCCTGGATGAAGAGGCTGTCCGCCGCGGTGAATCCCGGCGGCGAGACCTGCGACAGGTCGATCCCGGACAGCGACTTGCCCGGTTGGCCCGGTGCCCCCGGCTGCACCACGTGCGCGCTCGGCGGGCGGTACCCCGGATCATCGCCGTTCGCCCAGAGGGCGACACCCACCCCCGAGCCGACGACGACCGTGGCGATCACGGCGGAGATGACCACGCGGCGAGAGAGGTGCATGATTCACGTACCAATCCGGGGGTTGAGCTGCGCATAAGTGAAGGCCATGGTGCCTCATGTCGGTCGCCCTCACCAGATCACGAAACGGCTACCTGTACCGAGGGCCGATCATTGCGAGTGATGCTGGGAGGCGCCTTCCACGGCCGGGGGTGGGTCGAGGCATCGGAGCTGGGATGGCTGGTGTGCGCCTCCAGCGTGCCGTCGATGCACGACCGGTGAAGGGCACCTCGGCTCGAAGGCTTCGAGTCGAGGTGCCCTTCGGTCAGGGACCGGTCAGAGCGAGCCCGCCAGGTCCAGGATCGCCTGCTTCAGCTTCTGCTGGTCCGAAGCGGTCAGCTTGCCGGCGATCTCCTGCAGCTGGGACACCGCGGCGTCCCGCTGGCCGTTGGCGGAGAACCGCTCGGCCCGCTGGAGGAACATGTCGACCTGGGACTTCAGCGGGTGACCGAGGGCCTCGGCACGGACGAGCTGGTCGTAGTGCGCGCGGGCGACCGCGAAGCTCGGCGTCCAGCTGACCTTCGGCTGGCCCTGGGCGTTGAACTGGCCGAGCTGCACCTCGGAGGCCGCCTGGATCTCCGCCTTCGACAGGTGCTGGCTGGGGGTCAGCTTGAACGCGTCGAAGCCACGGGCGATCTCGTTGCCGTAGAGGTTGCCGTTGTACCAGTACGCCGACCAGAACCCACCGAGCACGAGCGAGTTCGGGTTGACCGGACCCCGGTCGAAGAACGCGATCTCGTGCGGGTTCTTCGAGTCGGTGAAGTCGAACACCGAGATGCCGCCCTGGTACCAGGCCTGCATCATGATGTCGCGACCCGGCACCGGGATCAGCGACCCGTTGTGCGCGACGCAGTTCTCCTGCAGCGTCTGCGGAACCGGCAGCTTGTAGTAGCTGGCGAACTTCATCTTCTTGTCGACGATGTCGAAGATGGCGTTGGCGCCCCACTCCGGCAGGTCGGTGTCGCGGCAGCGGGCGCCGCTACCGCCACCCCACTCGTCGGTGAAGATCACCTTGGTGCCGTCGTTGTTGAACGTCGCCGAGTGCCAGTACGCGAAGTTCGGGTCGGACACCTCATCGATCCGGCGGGGGTTCGCCGGGTCCGAGATGTCGATCAGGATGCCGTTGCCCTGGCAGGCGCCGGCGGCCAGCCCGATCTCCGGGTACGCGGTGATGTCGTGGCAGGCGTTGGTGTTCGGCGACGGCGACCAGGTGCTGCCGGACGGGTGCCGAGGCGTCTGCGGACCGTTCTGCAGGCCGTCGATCCGGCCCGTCTGCGGGTCCTGGAACAGCCGCGGCTGGTTCACGACGGCGGCCTGCTGAGGCGCCGCGAGCGGCACCTTGATGACGTCGATCCGCCACCGCGACGGGTTCTCACCGTCCGCGGCGTTGTTGTTGCAGCCCTCCATCGTCGTCGCCGGACGCACCGAGGCGGTGCCGGAGACGTAGATGTAGATGTTGTTGGGGTCCTTGGGGTCGGTCACCACGGTGTGCGTGTGCGAGCCGCGGCAGAGCTGGACGCCCGCGACCTGCACCGGGTTGCGCACGTCGCTGATGTCGAAGATCCGGACGCCCTGGAACCGGGTGCCGACGCTGGCGTTGGTGCCACAGTCGACCCGCCCGCGCGACTCCTCCACCGACATGAAGACCAGGTTGCCGTAGGCGGAGAGGTCGCCCTGCCCGCCGGGGCACACCACGCTGGTGACCACGGTCGGGTCGGTGGGCTTGGAGACGTCGATGATGTTGAATCCGTTGTAGTTGCCCGACAACGCGTACTTGCCGCTGAAGGCGAGGTCCGAGTTGTAGAACCCGCCGTTACCCGGGTTCGCCGGGTCGACGAAGCCCGCCGGCTTGTCGCGGTGCGCGACGTGCTCCAGGTTGCTGATCGCCGACTGCGCGTCGAGCCAGCCGGCGCCGAGGCCGACGCGCGGATCGGGCTCCGCAGCCGACGCCGTGCCGGGCACCGAGGCGGCCATGAGCAGCCCCGCGGCCATGAGGCCGAGCGCCTGCCGGCCTCTGCGTGATCTAGTAGTTGGTTGGTGTGTCATGTGCCGCCTTCCGATCGAAGGACCTGACGCGCGACGTCCAAATGCTGGGAGGACGCGTCGTGTGAGTAAGGACCGTACCGTCGATCAGTCGTTGGTCAAGGAGCCCGCGCGAGGTATGGGCATATTTGCGCCCACGACTTTGAGTCTTTACCTTCGCGTGATCCTGCAGGTCACGACAGGCGTAGGACCTGCCGGTCCAATATTTCGCCACTCGTCGGATGATCGGCCGTAAAGGGCACCGTAGCGTCGATGCAATTCACCTCGCACGGGTCTGGTTACTGAACGTGAACGCCGGGCGAGCGCCGCGGATAGGCGTGGCGGGCCGCCCGGTGGCGGTGGTGGATCGGCGCTCCGTGCTGTCTTTTCCAACCCCCGAAAGGAGCAACGGTGCCTCTGCATTGGCGTCCGTCCCGTGGTCGTCGCAACGCCGCGTTGTTGCTGTCCACGACCCTGGTCGCGGCTACGACGTCGTTGACCGCGGGACCGGCTTGGGCTGAGCCCGATGGGCCTGGTCCGAAGAATCCGATCTTCCTGACCGGCCCGAACGAAGGCGCGGCGAAGGACATCGCCATGTCCTATCTGCGGGCTCATCCCGGCGACTTCGGTGTCGCCGCCGGAGACCTGTCCGACCTCGCGGTGGCGTCCAGCTCCACCAGCCCCCACAACGGGGTCACCCACGTCAACCTGGCCCAGCGGCACAAGGACCTCGACGTGTTCGGGGCCGTGACGACGGTGAGCATCGCCCGGGACGGCAGTGTCATCTTCGTCGGTGGCGCCGGCACTCTGGTGTCCGGCCTGTCGGAAAAGGCCTCCGGCGCCCCCTCCCTGGACGCGGTCGAGGCCGTGCAGGCCGCCGCCGACGGCCTCGATCTGGCCGACCCGGCCAACCCGAAGGTGATGAGCCGCAGCGATGGCGCGGCCAAGCGCACCGTCGTGTCCGGCAGCGGCATCTCCGACCAGCCCATCCCAGCCAAGCTCGGCTGGCAGCCGACCGACGACGGGCTGCGCCTGGCCTGGCAACTCGTCATCGACGACTCCTCCGACACCCACCTGTGGAACGCCAGCGTCGACGCCCAGACCGGCAAACTGCTCAACGCCGACGACTGGACCACCCACGAGAACACCGCGGAGATCGCCAGCAACCTGGGCCGCACCGCGACGTCGGCGCCGCCGCTCAGCGCCGCGAACCCCAGCTCGCCGAACCCCGTCCAGGACGGGTCGAGCTACCGGGTGTTCAACGCCCCGAAGGAGAGCCCGAACGACGGCCCGCGGACCCTGGTGACCAACCCGGCGGACGCGGACGCATCCCCGCACGGCTGGCACGACACCAACGGCGCCGCTGGCGCCGAGCACACCACCACCCAGGGCAACAACGTCCACGCCTACCAGGACCAGGACAACAACAACGCGCCGGACGTCGGCAGCAGCCCGGACGGCGGGGCGAACCTGACCTTCGACTTCCCGATGGACCTGGGCGAGCACGCGCAGAACTACCGGGACGCGGCCACCGCCAACCTCTTCTACTGGAACAACATCGTCCACGACATCTCCCACCGCTACGGCTTCGACGAGGCGGCGGGGAACTTCCAGGCCAACAACTACGGCCGGGGCGGCACCGGCGGCGACTACGTCCGCGCCGAGGCGGCCGACGGCGGCGGCACCAACAACGCCAACTTCTCCACCCCGGGCATGGACGGCGGCACCCCCCGGATGCAGATGTACCTGTGGCCGGGCACCCAGTTCGGCAGCCCCAACCAGGTCGTCGTGGACGGCGTGGGCTCGTTCGACGCGTCGTGGTCGCGGTTCACGCCGGCACCCACCAAGGCCGGCCTGGCCGGGCACCAGCTCGTCTACGCCGGCACCGGCTGCACCGCCGCGGCGTACCCCGCCACGCTGCCCTCCGGCGGCTGGATCAGCGTGGTCGACGGCGGCACCACCGCCTGCACCTACCTCCAGCGCGCCCAGGTCGCCCAGGCCGCCGGAGCCAAGGCGCTCGTCGTCGCCCACAACGCGACGGGTACCGCGCCGGTGCTCACCGGCGCCATGACGACCGCGCCCGTCACCATCCCGGCGGTCGCCGTGACCCAGGCCGACGGCGCCACCATCAAGGCCGCCATCGCCGCCGGCACCGCCACCGGTTCGGTGCGTATGCACCCGAACCACCCGGGCATCCGGGACGGCGACCTCGACGCCGGTGTCATCATCCACGAGTACACCCACGGCATCTCCAACCGGCTCACCGGTGGCCCGACCGTCAACTGCCTCAGCGGCAACGAGCAGATGGGCGAGGGCTGGAGCGACTACGTCGCGCTCACCATGCTGCTCGACCCGAAGTTCGACACGGCCGACGGGCAGCGCGGCATGGGCCCGTACGTGCTGTTCCAGGACGACCGGCACGGCGGCGGCATCCGGCCGCGGCCGTACTCACGGAACATGGACATCCAGCCGTTCACCTACGACAGCATCAAGACCGGCGGCTGGCTCAACGGCACCTCCCTCGCCGCGCCGCACGGCATCGGCCACGGCTGGACCTCCGTCCTGTGGGACATGACCTGGAACCTGATCGACCGCCACGGCTTCAACCCGAACATCTACGACGGGTGGAACACCGGCGGTAACAACCTGGCGCTGCAGCTGGTCATCGACGGGCTGAAGCTCCAGGGCTGCGGCCCGGGCTTCGTGACCGGCCGTAACGCGATCATCGCCGCCGACGCCGCCCTCACCGGCGGGGAGAACGCCTGCATCCTCTGGGGCTCCTTCGCCCGCCGTGGCCTCGGCTACAGCGCGGTGCAGGGCACCACCGCCCGGGACGACAACACCGAGGCGTTCGACACCCACCCGTCCTGCCGCGGTGACTTCGTCGGCCGCTCGGCGCAGCCGGCGCTGAACACCGTCGTCGCCGGTGACGCGGCACCGATGAAGTTCAAGCTCGCCGCCGACCGGGGCCTAAACATCCTCGCCAGCGGCTCGCCGTACTCGCGGCTGGTCGACTGCGACACCCTCAAGACCGTCAACCCGAGCGGGGCGACCACCCCGCGGCCGACCCCGGTCGCGGCCCGCAACCCCGGCGGATCCTCGCTGTCGGTCAGCACGCCCGGTCAGTACAACTACCCGTGGAAGACCGACCCCTCCTGGGCCGGCACCTGCCGCGAGTTCGTCCTGACCCTCGACAACGGATTCCAGTACCGCGCCTACTTCAAGTTCACCAGCTAGCCGGTAACACCCCCTGAAACCGGAGGGAGCGTTCCGATCGGAACGCTCCCTCCGGCCGTTGCAGGCCGACCCTCAGTGCTGAGGGGCGTGGGTCACCACGCCGCGCCCCGTCTCCAGCGAGGCGAGCAGCATCGGGAGCGACCGGTGCAGCTCCCGCTGCCAGTACGGCCAGCTGTGGCTGCCGGGACCGTAGAAGTCGGTCGTGACGGACACACCCTGCTCGCGCAGTTGCTCGACGAAGTCGACGTTCTCCTGGTGGATCAGCGCCTCCAGGCCGTCGGTCCGCCCGGGCGCGTCGAACGGCCCGCCCGCGGTGCCGTCGCCGGTGGCCACGAAGAGCGCCGTGTGCCGCAGCCGCTTGGCGAGGTAGTACGGGTCGTGGTCCTGCCAGATGTCCCGCTGCGCCACCGGGTCGCCCCACAGCGCGTACGGGTCCAGCCCGGTGCGCGCGAAGAACGGCAGCCAGGACGACACGTCGCGCAACGGGTGCACGACGCCGCTGAAGGACGCCGCCGCCCGGAACATGCCCGGGTTGCGGGCGGCGTAGGACATCGCCCCGAAGCCGCCCATCGACAGGCCCGCCACCACCCGCTTCGGGCCCGCCCCGTAGCCGCGCTCGATGATCTGGCGCACCTCGCTCAGGTGGAACGTCTCCCACGCCGGGGCGCCGCCGCGGCCACCGTTCCACCAGTCGCTGTACCAGCCGGCGGCACCGGCTTCCGGCATGACGACCAGGACGTCCCTGAGCTCGGGGATGCTGGCGACGTCGGTGGAGCGGGTCCAGCTGACGTACGAGTCGCAGCAGCCGTGCAAGAGGTAGAGCACGGGCCAGTGGTCCCCACGTGCCCGTTGCTCCCAGCCGTCCGGCGTCAGCAGGCGCACGGTGGCGGCCCGGCCGAGCGCCGGCGACTGGATCGTGAGATCGACCAGGCGCGGGCCGACGATCGTCTCCTGCGCCACGTACGCGCCGTCGGAGGGCTGGGCGGGGGCGGCGACGCCGGGTGTCGCTGCCGCGACCGCCGGGTTTGCCGGCACGGACAGCCCGGCGAACGCGAGCCCGACCGCGACGGCGATGCCGAGAGCCGATGATCTCTTCATTGCTTGTCCTCCTGACCGTGACAGGTCCGCGAACGTTCCTGGTCGATGCGGACCGATCCTGATCGTTGCCTGTCGATGGCGTGGGGCGAAGGAGTTCACCGCGGACGAGCGGTCAGGGAGCAGGCGCGAGCGGTGACCGGCCGGTCTCGCGCGACGAGTGGCCCTGGAGAACCGGGGGAGACCCGCTCGGGCGACCCCGGAACGGGTGATCGCCGGGCGCCTTGGTCAGCCGCGAGCGGGTCGGCCGGGAGCCGGCTGTTCGGCCGGAATGGCCACCTGGGCCACCAGTTTCTTGGGGGCCAGCAGGCAGTAGCTCTCGGTGAGCAACTCGCCGACCTCGTCCCAGTCGGTCGCCTCCTCGACGACCATGCCGAGGACGTCGGCGCCCCAGTCGGGCTTGAAGAACGGGTCGCCGTGGGCGACGAGGGCGTGCACCTCGTCGACCGGCGACCGGAAGGTCAGGACGCAGACGGGCTCGTCGGTGCCAGCCGCTCGGGCGTAGGCCATCTGGTGGTCGGGGTCGACGGTGAGCACGTGGGCGAACGTGCGCTGGCGGATGCGCCAGCGCACTCCCACCCAGGCCGGCTCCTCGTAGGCCTCCGGCAGCGCGAGACAGATGGGCCGCAGCCGGTCGAGGAGTTCGGACGGTACGTCTCCAGGGCTGGTCACGGGAGAAACGGTAACGGCGCCCTCCGACACTTCCCGCCGCAGCCAAAGGGCGTCGCTAGCCCGTCGTCGGGCGATTGCCCAGCTCGGCGAGCAGCCGCTTGGGTGCGGTCGCCCGGTACGCCTCCTCGCAGGCCTCCGCCACCTCGGCCCAGTCCACGTCCTGGTCCAGCCGCACCCCGATCCAGCCGCGGTGCCCCACATAGGGCGGCCGGAAGTAGACCTGCGGGTTGGCGGCCATGAGTTCCTGTTGGGCGCCGGGCGGCGCGGCGCACCACAGGTGGGGGAAGACGTTGTGGTGATGCCCGTTCGCCCACAGCATCACGAAGGACGTCTTGTCGCGGATGAACCAGGTCGGCGCGCCGTGGCTGGGGCGCTCGGTCACGCTCGGGAAGGCCGCGCAGATCCGGCGGATCTCATCGAGCAGGCTTTCCTCGTCGATGGCCACGGTGCCTCCGGAGCGGTCGGATCGGGTGGCTCCAGCTTACGAGAGCACGGCCGGGCGGCGGGGGAGGCGGGACCTGGTGGTGCGTCGGCGGTGCGGGCTCGCGGATGCGGGGAGCTGCCCGGCTGAGGCGGGGCTCAGTGCAGGAGTTCGCTTGGCGCGGAGCTGTCCACCGGCCCCCAACGCCGTGATCCGCCCGTCCGGCTGTAGCCGCAGGGCTCCGGCGCTGAGGAGAGTGTTGAGGCCCCAGTCCACGCCGACCGCCACGGTGTGGCCGGTGCGCGCGGCTTTCGGCACGGCGTGCGTGTATGCAACATCGGCGCGCACCTGCCCGCCGGTTATCCGGAGGGTGGGCAGGTGCAGCACCGCCGAGGCGGGAACCGTGGACGGCAACGCGATCCGGCACTCGACCCACGTCCAGTCCCGATACGTCCGCGGATCCCAGTCGTGAGGGCAGCTGCAGCCGCAGCAGCGCTTTCGCCGGGTCAGTGTCGTTGCGCTCGATGGTGGCCTGCTGCCGACTCACCTGCTATGCGTGTCCAGCTAAGGTTGGCGCCATGATCCTCCGCCATGTGACCGTCGACTGTGCCGAGCCGTATGACCTCGCGACGTTTTGGAGCGACGTCACCGGGTGGCCGGTGTCGGACCTGGACGAGCCGGGTGACGCCGAGGTCCTCATCGAGGCGCCCTCGCCCGTGCCCGGCATCCTGTTCATCCGGGTGCCCGAGGGCAAGACAGTGAAGAATCGGATTCACTTCGACTGGATGCCGACGGAGCGGGCTCGCGACGAGGAGGTGGAGCGCGTCGTCGCCCTCGGGGCGAAGATCTACGAGGACCACCGCACCGCTGATGGGCGCGGCTGGGTCACTCTGCTCGACCCTGAGGGCAACGAGTTCTGCATCGAACGGGGCGAGGCCGAGCGCGGCACCTAGGTGAACGTCCGCACCATGCCGAATGCCGAACGCCCTCCGGCGGCGGCACATCGGGAACTTTCGCCGGAACATTCAACCGGCAGCTTTCTCGGGCCAGGTCACGGCCTCTCCGCCCACCGTTTCCCGTTGCCTGGCATCCGCCACCTCAGTCATGACGCGGGACGGTAGTAGCCGCACGGCCACTACCGCGCTGACGGCGAGAACGACGATGACCAGCCAGACCGTCAGGGTGAGGGGTAGCTGTTGCCCGGCCATGCTGCCGATCGCGCCGCCGGCCACCGTCGCGGCCATCTCCGCCGCGGAGAACGCCGAACTGACCCGGCCGAGTTGCCGGTCTGGTGTCTGCCGCTGCACCTGCACCTGAGCCAGCATCAGCAGCGAACCACCGGGCACACCGGCCAGCGCGATGAACACCACCGCGGCGGCGAGGTGGGGGATGAGGAATAGCCCGGCGAAGCAGCCGGCGATCGCCAGCAGGCAGCCGGCGACAGCTGCCCGTAGCCGCCCGCTGCGGGACAGGACGTTCCCGGCGTACGCACTGGCCAGGAAGCCCGCACCCAGCGCGGCCATGAGGACGCCGACATCACCGGCGTCGCCGCCGAGCACGCTGATGACGTACGGCACGAGGAGCACGTTCAGAGCGGCGTTGGCCAGCAGGAACAGGCTGGAGACGACCAGCGTCGCGCATAGTACGGGGTGTCCGAGGAGAAAGGCCAGACCGTCCCGGACCTGGCCCCGGAACGTGACCAGCCAGGACGAGACCGCCCTCTGCTCGTGGTCTCGCTCGTCCGCCCGCAGGCGACCCATGCCGAAGATCAACACGGCGGAGACCAGGTACGTCGCGGAGTCGATCAGCACCAGCCCGTCGAAGCCCACGATCGCGTAGAGCGCGCCGCCGACAGGTGCCCCGGCGAGGCGGACGATCCCGCCCGCGACGGTATTCCAGGCGTTCGCTGCCTCGAGGTCCCGGCCCCGGCCCACGATGGTGGGGACGACGGCCCGGGCTGCGGGCTGGAAGAAGTGCCCGACGGCGCTCTCGCCGAACATCGCCGCGTAGAGCAGCCAGAGCATGCCGGGATCGTCGACCAGGAGCAGCGCCAGGACGATGACCATGCGCAGCAGGTCCGCGCCGACCATGACGAGGCGGCGGTCCCACCGGTCGACCAGCACCCCGGCCAGCGGGGCGAAGGCGACCGCGGGGAGTGTCTGGGCAACGAAGGCCAGGCCGCTGCTCATCGTCGAGCCGGTCATCGTGTACACGTAGACCGGCACCGCGACGATCATCAGCCAGTTGCCCAGGTTGGACAGCAGAGTGCTGCACCACAGCAGGCCGAACCGACGATTCCTGGCAACGATCATCCGGCCTCGCTCCTCACCCCTCGTGCCACGGCGCGCTCGCTCGATCACACCACCCCGACCGGGCGCTGGTGGGCCCCGGTGATGTCGGTGCCGGCGAGGTGGGGCGTGGAACCGGTGACGAACAGCCTGTATCCGTCGTGGTAGCCGACGTAGGAGCCGCGCTGGTAGTAGGGGACGCGCGCAGCGTGAGCCGCGTGCCGGCGGCGACCTGGACCTGAATCGCGTCGGCCAGTTCGACGGAGTCGGACGCGGCGAGCACCCGCCCGGTGTCGTCGGTCAGCTGCAGGTCGAAGTCGTCGACGAGCGCGCTGCCACGGGCCGCGCCGGCCGGGTAGTTCAGGTGGTTGCCCGCCGCGCTGCTCACGTAACCCGACAGCGTCGTCAGGTCGTAGCGCATCCACAGCGGCACGATGTTGATGGTGACCCATTGGGGGACACCGGATCCGGCGACGGACGACATCGCCCCTGCCCACCGCAGTGATGAGCAGAGGCATCGGCTTGCCCAGGCCGGACCAGGAACCCCGAGCGCGAGGGAACCCGCCCCCGTATCACCGGACCCGCGGGCACGATCCGCGCCCGCCGGATACGGAGCGAACGCGGGAGACCAGTGTGCCCATCACCGTTCGGGGCACACGGCTGAGCACATGCAACTCATGCTCAGTCCATAGGAACGGTCAGTTGCCGAAGCGACGCCACGCGTCGTCGGCCACGGCGTTGACACTGTCGCCTGCGGTGACGAGGTCGGTGGCGGTGAACTGTTCCGCTTCGCCCGCGCGCCAGCGGACGGTCCGATACGCGAGATCGGCGTATTCGGGGAGCAGTTGCGCGAGGTAATTGCCCGCCGCGGCCTTCGAGATGATGTCACCGTGGGCGAGCGTGTAGTGCAAGCGCGCGGGGCCGAGCACGAACCAGGCGACGATCCCGGCGTCCACGACCGCGTCGGGGGCCACGCCGGCCAGCTCCGCCGGGAACGCCGCGACGATCGACTGCCAGTACTCACGCAGGTTGTCCAGGTTGTAGCGACGCAACTGCTCCGGATCGACCCGAACCCCCAACTCGTCGACGGTCGGGCCGCGAACCGGGATGCCGTACCGCTGCAGCGTCAGCCACAGCACCGGCGTGAGCTCCCCGCAGGGCTTGCCGGTCTTGAACTCGCCGTTGACGACAAACGGCACCGCCCGCCGGTCGGCCGGCCAGGACTGCGCCAGCGCGGGCTCCAGGTAGACCCCGTCGAAATGGGGTGACCGAGGCATGTCGGCGTGGATCGCCGCGAGCTGGGCGAGGTCGTCGCCGCCGGCCGGCTGGGAGGTCATGATCACCGCGTCGACGTCACTGGTACCCGACTGCCAAGCACCAAGCGCGGCGGAGCCGACGACGTACAGGCCCCGGACGTAGCCGGGCATTGCCCGGTCGACCGCCTGAAGGTACCTCTGCGTCAGCTCCTCGATCACACAAGCGACCGTAGCGGTGCCGCAGCGGTCAGTGGTACTGGCACCACCAATGTTGAGGTGCTGACACTCCTGACCGGCCGGCCGGCGCCGGGTTGGATCGACGGTATGACGAACATGATCCACTCGCCTGAGCCGGTTCGGGCGCGACGTCGGTCATCGCGGCTGGCGCGGGGCGCGCTGATCGCGGTCACCGCCCTCAGCGCACTGGTCGCCGCTGCCGTCGCGCTCGCGCCGCCCTCGACCGCGGACCCCACGACGGGCAGCGGCGCCTCCGCCGTCGTCGTGACAGACAGCGGCCCGATCAGGGGCGTGGTCACCGGCAGGTATCGGTCTTTCCAGGGGATTCCGTACGCCGCGGCGCCGGTCGGCGAGCTGCGCTGGGCCTCACCGCAGCCTCCCACGCCGTGGACGGAGGTGCGCGACGCCACGAAGCCGGGCAACGCCTGCGCCCAGCCCGCCGGCATACCGATGGGCCGGCCGAGCACCGCAGAGGACTGCCTGTTCCTGAACGTGACCACACCGCGTGGCGGTGGCGCCCGGCTGCTGCCGGTGATGGTGTGGCTGCACGGCGGCAGCCTCACCTACGGAGCAGGCGACATCTACACCCCGACGGCTCTGGTGACCCGCGGCGATGTCGTCGTCGTGACCGTCAACTACCGGCTCGGCGCACTCGGTTTCCTCGCCCATCAGGCCTTCGACGCCGGCGCGGCCAGGTCGGGCAACTTCGGCCCGGAGGACCAGCAGGCCGCCCTTCGCTGGGTGCGCCACAACGCCGCGGCCTTCGGTGGCGACCCGCGCAACGTGACCCTGTTCGGGCAGTCCGCTGGCAGCTTCAGCAGCTGCGCGCACCTGGCCTCACCGGCGTCGGCGGGACTGTTCGACAAGGTGATCATGCAGAGCGGGCCGTGCACCGCAGGGTGGACCCCGGCCACCACGTCATCGCCGCGGCCTCGGGCGGTGGCGCAGCAGGAAGGGCTGGCTCTGGCAAGGTCGCTCGGCTGCTCAGACATAGCCGCCGCGGCGGCGTGCCTGCGGGCAAAGCCAGTCGACGAGCTGCTGACGGCGACGGCGCCGCTACCCGACCTCGGACCCGTGCTGGGCGGCCCGATCCTGCCGACCGACCCGGCCGAGGCGCTGGCCACGGGCCGGTTCCACCGGGTGCCCGTGATCCACGGCTACAACCGGGACGAGGAGCGGCTGCGCGTGTGGGGCCTGGAGGTGACCGGGGCGAACTGCGGCCCGGGGGTGCCGACCCTGCCCGACCGGCCGCAGGAGTGCCCACTGACCAACACGCAGTACCTCGACCAGCTCCGCCAGGAGTGGCACCGCAACGCGGGAAAGGTCACGGCCCGCTATCCGAGCAGCAGCTACGCGTCACCGAGCGAGGCTCTGGGCGCCGCGCTCACCGATGCCGTCTGGGTCCGATCCACCCTGGACACCGCTGCCGCGTTGGCCCGTCACACCCCTACGTACGTGTACGAGTTCGGCGACGGGCACGCGCCGTTCTTCGTCGGGGCGAACCCGCCCAGCTTTCCGCTCGGCGCCTTCCACACCGCGGAACTGCCGTACCTGTTCACCGTCGGCTACGCCCAGCCGCTGTCCGTCGCCCAGCAGGCGCTGGGCGAGCAGATGATCGCCTACTGGACGCGATTCGCGTACACCGGCGACCCGACGGCTCCGGGCGCACCGATCTGGGCTCGGTATGACGGGCGGCATGTGCTGTCCCTGAGCCCGGATGCCGTCGAGCCCATCGACGCCAAAGCCGCCCACCACTACGACTTCTGGCAGTCGCTGTACGGCTGAGGATCTGGAAGCGCGGGGTTGGCGCCGATCTCGCCGACCCCGCGCCACCCGCTCGACAGCACCGGGCCACGGCCGGGCGGCTCAGCACAGCAGCACCGGTCCGGCGTCGATCGGGATGCGGAACAGTGCGTACGGCTTGCGCCGCAGGTCCTGTCCGCGCTGGTACTTCGGCTGCCAGTGCAGCTGGTTGGCGGTCACGTACAGGTGGCGGTCCGTGGCCACGAACATCGTGTCGGGCCAGAGCAGCCGCGGGTCGTGCGCCACGGTCTCGAACTCGCCGTCCGGCCGCCGGCGCAGCACCTCTCACACGAGGTCAGGTAGCGCAGCCGGGCCGAGACAGACCTGGGCCGCGTGTAGGGTCCGTGCGCGGCCCCTCGCGTCGCACCGTGGCTCCACGAGGCGCCACGCTCGCCGTAGCACGCCTGATCATCGACGTCGCCCGCCAGCGGTTGCGCCAGGTCATTGCGCGCGACATCCATGGCGGTTGCCCTGCTGCCGCGTGGAGACCTGTCTCCCGTCGATCAATCGGGGCGACGACCGTGACCGGCTCGATCAGTAGAGCAGGTAGGGCCGGCGCTGCCGGTCGAAGGCGGCCAGCTCGTCGGCCCACGCGCCCACCACGTCGTCCACGTCAGCGCCCGCGTCGATCATCGTGCGTAGCCGGGGCGAGCCGGTGAGCTTGTCGATCCAGTACGGCCGTTGCGCGTCCCACGCGTCCTGCCGCCAGGCGAAGGCCGGATACTTCCGCGCCTCGACCAGCAGCGCCACCCCGGTGCGAATCGGGTCGTAGGCGGCCCGGTCCACGACCTTCACCTCAACGCCGGCGCAGAGCTTGTTGAGCAGCGCCGGCTTCTGGCCGGCCGCGGTCGGCGAGAAGTATGCCTCCCGGAACTCGACTCCGGGCAGGTCACGGGCGTTGAGGCGGTCACTCCAGTGGTAGTCGAAGTCGGTGGCGAGCCCGCCGATCAGTTCGAACGGCCGGCAGGTGCCGCGACCTTCGGTGATCGACGCGACGCCCTCGAAGAGGCAGGTGCCGGGGTAGACGAGCGCCGTGTCCGTGGTGGGCATGTTGGGGCTGGGCATGACCCAGGGCAGGTCGGTGTCGGCCGCCAGCATGTTCCGCTTCCAGTGCCGGCACTGCACCACGTGCAGGTCGACCTGCCGTCCCACCTCGGCGGGCAGGAACTCGGCGTTGAAGAAGCGTGCCAGTTCGCCGACGGTCATGCCGTGCTGCTGGACGATTTCCTTCAGCCCGACACCGGAGGTGTAGGTGGGGGTCATCATCGGGCCGTATGCCCGGCCGCCGATCGGGTTGGGCCGGTCGAGCACGACGTACCGCTTGCCGACGCGAGCCGCGGCGAGCATGGAGGTGTACATGGTCCAGATGTAGGTGTAGAAGCGCGCGCCGACATCCTGGATGTCGAACACCACGGTGTCCATCCCGGACTGGGTGAACATGGCCTCCCACTTGGCCTGCGAGGCGCCGTACGCGTCATAGACGGTGACACCGGTCCGCGCGTCGGTGCCGGTGCCCTCGCTGCCGCCTGCCTGGGCCGAGCCTCGGAAGCCGTGCTCCGGGCCGAACGCGGCGACCACGTGGACCTGACCTGAGGCGTGCATCAGGTCGACCAGGTGTCGGTAGGCGGAGTCGACGCCGGTCGGGTTGGAGATCACTCCCACCTGCTGCCCGCGCAGCTCCGCGAAGCCGGAGCGCACCAGCACGTCCAGGCCCGTCTCGATCCGGCGGATCCCCGGGTCGGCGCTGCCGGGTGCGCTGGCCAGGGTCCCGGCGAGGGCGCCACCGGCGACCGCCCCGGCTCCGGTGAGGAAGGTCCTGCGCTCCATAGGGTGCCTCCAAGCAGCTCAGTTCATCGAAACTTAGCTACAGCACCACGGTCAGTCAAGGAAGGATACCTACAATCCTGCGCCACCGTGGTGTAGCCGGATGTGCACCTGCTGCCAGCCGCAGCGGATCGACGACCTAACATGCCCGGCGATGATGTTCATGTTTCGCTCCCTGCGGCTACGCCGCGCCGCCCGCAGGCACTTCGGCTGGCAGAAGCTACGCCCGGCGCAGCTACGCGCGATGCGGGCGCTGCTGGCGGGCCGCGACGCGCTCGTCGTCCTGCCCACCGGCGGCGGAAAGTCGGCCATCTACCAGGTTCCGGCGGCGCTGCTGCGCGGTCCCACCGTGGTGATCTCACCGCTGCTAGCGCTGCAACAGGACCAGATCGGCAACCTCAACGAGCGCGACGATCCGGCGTTGCGCGCGGTTCGGATCAGCTCCGCGGAGAGCCCCGGCAAACAGGCCGCCGCCCTGGCGGAGCTGCGCTCGGGTGCCGCGACCTTCCTGTTCATCACGCCGGAGCAGCTCAGCTCGCCGGAGCGGCTGGCCGAGGTCCGCGCGCTGCGTCCGGCACTGGTGGCGGTGGACGAGGCCCACTGCATCTCGTCGTGGGGACACGACTTCCGCCCCGACTACCTGAGCATCGGCCATCTCATCCGCGAGCTGGGGCGACCGCCGGTGGTGGCGTTGACCGCCACCGCGTCGCCGCCGGTACGCGACGACATCACCGCGCGCCTCGGCATGCGCAAGCCGCGGCTTATTCTGGGCGGGCTGGACCGGCCGAACCTCTTCGTGGCCGCCACGCACTGCCCCAGCGAGGACTACCGCTGGCGCAGGCTTCTCGCCCTCCTCAAGGAGGCCGACCCGCCGGGCATCGTGTACGTGCCGACCCGGCGCGCCGCCGAGGAACTCGCCGAGCGGCTCTCCGACGCGGGTTTCCCCGCCGAGGCGTACCACGGGGGCATGGCGGCGGGAGTGCGTCACCGCCGCCACGAGGACTTCCTCGCCGACCGGGTGCCGATCATGGTCGCCACCTCGGCGTTCGGTATGGGCATCGACAAGCAGAACATCCGTTGGGTGGCACACGTGGCGCTGCCCGACTCACCCGACAGCTACCTGCAGGAGATCGGCCGGGCAGGGCGTGACGGCGAAGCAGCCCGGGCGCTGCTGCTCTACCGGCCTGAGGACGTCGCCCTGCAGCGCTTCTTCACCGGCGGCGCACCCGACCTGCACGAGCTACGAGCGGTCGCAGCAGCCCTGCACGGCGGCCCGATGACGCGCACCGCGCTGGCGACGGCAACCGGCTTGGGCGCCCGTAAGCTCGCCAGCCACCTCAGTCTGCTGGAGCAGGTCGGCGCGGTGGCTACCGGCCCCAGGGGACAGCTCACCGTCCCTCGGTACGCGCCTCTGCCCGATGAGGCGGCGCGGCAGGCGCTGGCCGAATACGCCCGCTATCAGGCCGGGCAGCGTTCCCGCACCGACATGATGCGCCGCTTCGCGGAGATTCCCGGCTGCCGGATGCAATCGCTGCTGGGCTACTTCGGGGAGCAGTTGAGCCTGCCCTGCGGGCACTGCGACAACTGTGCCGGCGGCACGTCAGAGGTGATCCCGGACGACGGCCCGTACCCGCTGCACAGCACGGTGCGGCACGCCAAGTGGGGGCCCGGCGTGGTGCTCGGGTACGAGAAGGACCGCATGACCGTGCTCTTCGACGATGTCGGCTACAAGACTCTGTCGGTGTCGGTCGTGCAGACCCAGGGACTGCTCGAGCTCGAGGTGAGCCGCCGCTGAGGTAGGAATCATCCATTGCCTGTTCGCCGCAGCGAACCGGCTTGACCGTTGGGTAGACCCGCCTCAGCGCGGCCTGACTGACGGCGCCAGAACCCGCGACGACCCCTCGCTCGGGTGATCAACACAGTGGCTACTGCCGCCGATGCCCAAACGGTCAGCCGCACCGGCTGAGCCATCAGGCTCTCCGGCGGAGGAGGCAGTATCACCATCTGCAGAGCGGCGCCGGCAGGAGTCAGTAGGGCGGCGAGCGTCCCGGCCGGACCGGGTCGCCGGATCAACGCGCCGGCAACCCCGAGCGCAGGGCCGAGCACCACGCTGCCCATCAGCCAGTACCGGGTCGCCATGCCCCACCAGGGGTCGCCATCGAACAGCACGTCCATGCCGTAGTAAGCGGTGGTGGCGAACGCCAACGTGAGGCCCCCGGCCACCGCCCCACGCAGCACCCCCGCGGTTGGTCGGGTGTGCCCGCTCACCAGCCAGCCCACCAGCACCGCCGTCGCGGCCCACGCCCATCCGGCGTCGAGAACGAGACTCGCGAACTCTGCGGTCTGGGACCAGCCACCACGCTGCGCGCGCGCAGTGCCGACTTCGCCGAGCCAGATCGGCACATGATTCACCACCGAGTCGGACGGCACCCAACGCCATCCCGACGACCGGTCCAGCCGCCACCCATCGCACGCGATCATGCCCCCGCACCATGGCAAGCATTGTGCGCGACGCCAGTCGATCAACCCGGCTGCCTGGTCGGCGGATTGGAGCCACACTGGGTCTGGGCCGGTGGCAGAGCCGGGTTATTGCAGCACTCAGAGTTGAACGCCGGGCACGCACGGGCGACTCGAAGGTGCGTGGGACCGCTGGCGTGCCATGTCCCACCGGGGGTTCAAATCCCCTCCGGTCCGCGTCGTCCTCCTCGGTCGCCAACCCGGCGTAGCGCCACCGTAAGTGGTCGACGAGACCGCTCGGTCTTCCCGGCGTGCGAGCGCTTGCCGCGGTGGTGCCCAGTTCAGGGCAACTACCGAGGACTATCGATGGCCAGTGGGGTGCCGGGGGTTAACAACTGTTCGCGATTGAGTGGTCTCTAGCTGTCTCTAGCGTCCTTCTGTGTGCTATGGTGATCGGGTGAACTTGAAGGAGTGGGCGGCGTCTCAGGGCATCGCGTACGTCACCGCGCGGCGGCAGTACGCGGCGGGGACGCTGCCCGTTCCTACTTACCGGCTGGGTCGACTGATCATGGTGGGCGAGCCGCTACCTGCTGCCTCGGCTGGCGTCGAGCGGGTGGTGGTGTACGCCGGGGTGTCGTCCGCCGACCGGCGCGCTGACCTTGACCGGCAGGTCGCTCGGGTTGTCACGTGGGCGACTGGGCGGAACCTGCCGGTGTCGCAGGTGGTGACCGAGGTTGGATCCGCACTGAGCGGGCACCGCAAAAAGTTCCTCGCCCTGCTGCGCGACGCGACGGTGACGACCATCGTGGTGGAGCACCGCGACAGGTTCGCCCGCTTCGGTGCCGAGTACGTCGAGGCGGCGCTGACCGCGCAGGGCCGCAAGCTGTTGGTGGTCGACCCGGCGGAGGTCGACGACGACCTGGTCCGGGACGTCACGCAGATGTTGACCTCGTTGTGCGCGCGTCTTTACGGCCGTCGGGCTGCTGCGGATCGGGCGCGCCGGGCGGTCGAGGCTGCCACCGCACAGGACCCGCCGTCGTGAAGGCGATACAGGCGTACCGGTTCGCTCTGGACCTGACGCCGTCTCAGCAGCGCGGTGCTGGCGCATGCGGGCGCGGCCAGGGTGGCGTACAACTGGGGCCTGGCCAGGGTGAAGGCGGTCATGGACCAGCGCGCCGCCGAACGCTCCTACGGCACGCCCGATGAACTGCTGACTCCGGCCCTCGGGTGGAATCTCGCCGCGTTGCGCAAGGCGTGGAACGCGGCCAAGTCGGATGTGGCGCCGTGGTGGGCTGAGTGCTCCAAGGAGGCGTACAACACCGGCCTGGACAACCTGGCGCGCGGCTTGAAGAACTGGTCCGAGGCCCGGGCAGGCAAGCGCGCCGGTCGGCGGGTGGGATTTCCGCGGTTCAAGTCCCGCCGTCGCGCCACTCCCAGCGTCCGGTTCACCACCGGCGCGATCCGGGTGGAGCCGGACCGCAAGCATGTGGTGCTGCCCCGGCTGGGCCGGTTGAAGCTGCACGAGTCGACCCGCAAGCTCGCCCGCCGTTTGGAGGCGGGCAGGGCTCGGATCCTGTCCGCGACGGTGCGCCGTGACGGCGGGCGGTGGCATGTCGCGTTCTGCGTCGAGGTCGAGCGGGCCGAGCGCATCCCGACGCGCCCGCAGGCGGTGGTCGGTGTCGATGTGGGGATCACCCACCTGGCGGTGCTGTCCACCGGCGAGATGGTGCCCAACCCCCGGCACCTGGACGAGGCGGCCCAGCGGATGCGGCGTCTGGCCCGGCAGATGTCCCGGCGCGTCGGGCCGGAGCGGCGCACCGGCCGGCGGCCCTCGAATCGGTGGGAACGCGCCCGCCAGCAGGTCGCTCGAGCGCATGCGCGGGTGGCGAACCTGCGCCGTGACGGCCTGCACAAGCTCACCACCCGCCTCGCCAGCAAGTACGGCACGATCGTGGTCGAAGACCTCAACGTGGCCGGCATGCTGCGCAACCGGCGGCTAGCCCGGCAGGTCGCGGACGCCGGCTTCGGTGAGATCCGCCGACAGGTGGCGTACAAGGCTGAACGCAACGGCGGCCGGCGGATCGTGGCCGACCGCTGGTATCCCTCCAGCAAAACCTGTTCGGACTGTGGCGCGGTGAAAGCCAAGCTGCCGCTGCGTGTCCGAACCTACCTCTGCGACTCGTGCGGCTTGGCCCTCGATCGGGACCTGAACGCCGCACGTAACCTCGCCGCGCTCGCGCGTGAGGCAACCACCGCCGGGAGTGGCCCGGTGGCAGGACGTGGAGCCGACCGTAAGACCCGCCCCGGCGGGCCGGTGGCCATGAAGCGTCAACCCGGCCCCGCTCAGGCGGACAAGACCGGGACCGTCCCACCACAAGGCGGGACATGCCGATCAGTCGCTAGAACGCACTGACAGGTAACGGAACACCCGATTGACGGCGATGCGAGCGAGCCAACCGAGAGCGGCGGTGAAGATCGGTGGCCACACGATCGGCCCGAAGGTGTAGGCGACCAGCACCACGAGTGGAATCCACACCCGGTGCACGGCTTGGTAGAGCAGCCCGGGCGCACGAAGGCCGGCGAGCCGCGCCAGGTCGGGCAGCGCGAAGAACGCCAGGGCAGCGGCTGTTGTCGCCAGCCCGTACTTGAGGCTCTCGAAGATTGCGAACGCGACGAGGAACACCGCGAGCGCCGACCATCCAACCCGTCTCGGTCCACTGCGGGCTCTGGGGAGGGACTGCGAAACCGGGCGGTGGGTTCCCTCAGTAGTCACCTGCGAAGCGTAGCTTCGGAACATTCACGGGCCCCTTACGCCGGCACCGTGGTCCGGAGGACCGTCCACTGGCCTGCGGATATCGGTAGCGTGGCGCCGGCCCAGTCGTCATGATCGGGTCCGTGCTTGCTGACCTGTGGCCCCAGTACGGCCTGGCCATCTACACGCCACGACTCGAACTCCGCCTGCCCCACGAGGAGGAACTCGCGGCACTCGCGCGGCTGGCAGCCAACGGCGTGCACCGGGCCGACGAGCGTCCGTTCCTGACCCCGTGGACCGACGGCAGTCCCGAGGATCGGGCGCGGTTCGTGCTGCAGGGACACTGGGACCAGCTCGCCGGGTGGAGCGTGGCAGCGTGGCGCCTCGGGCTCTCCGTCTTCCACGACGGGAACCCGCTCGGCGTGGTCACCCTTCGAGCGCGCGATTTCGTGGTTGTTCGGGAGGTCACGACCTCCTCGTGGCTGGGGATCGAACACCAGGGCAAGGGTTACGGAACCGAGGCCCGGGTCGGTCTGCTCACGCTGGCCTTCGATCACCTCGACGCACGTGCGGCGCTCACCGAGGTGTTCCAGGACAACCACGCCTCACAAAGAGTGTCCCGCAAGCTCGGCTACGAGGCCGACGGCATCTCGGTCGACGCCCGCGGCGGCGAGGCCGTCGTGTCGGACCGCCTACGGCTCACCAGGCAGACGTGGCTTCAGCAGGAGCGGCCCGATGTAAGAGTTGACGGCATGGCAGCTTGCCGCCCCATGTTCGGCCTCTGACGGCGTCCGCTCATCGCCGCCGCCCGCGTGCTCGACGTCGGTCGGCCGGACGAGGGCCTGGATTGTCGGACGACCTGCCGGACAAGCATCGCCGCGACCGGCCAGCGGCGGCCCGTGCGAGCCCGGATCGGGGAGCCGGTTGGGATCGTCGTCGTCGCGGCGGTGCTCGCGCTGTCGGCAATCTGACCGATTCCCGCCGATCGGCAATCGGATTCCTCGTCGGATGTCATCCCCCGGTGGTTGATGCCGTCCGTCCACTTGCCAGTCGGTACCACCTTCGATACACAATGGGCGGTGGGCTGAGCGCGCCGGGGCGACGACCAGAGTGATCCGCCGACACCGATGGAGGCATATCCATGGCGTTGACGCCGGCAGCTGGCAGCGGCTGCGGCGCGTCGTCAACCCCACCGCCACCAACCCAGTCCGAGCGGCCGGCCAATTCCGAGGTCGAGTGGGACAGCTTCGATTCCCACGCCTATCTTCGGCACAACTACTCGGCGCTGCGTGCCGATGACCGCGAAATTCTCTGCCGTACCAGAGATTTCTTTGCCAATGCGGAACTCTCCGACGTGCGCTGCGTGGATGTGGGGTCGGGGGCCAACCTCTACCCGGCGCTGTCGCTCCTGCCGTTCACGCGTGCCATGGACCTGTGTGAATGGTCGGCGTCGAACGTGGGCTGGCTGCGCACGCAGATCGACGGCTACGACGAGCTGTGGGATCCGTACTGGCAGGTCTGCGCGGAGCACCCGGCGTATTCCGCGCTGGCCGACCCGCGGGGCCGGCTGGCGCAGGTGGGCCGGGTACGGAAGACGAGCGTCTTCGACCTGCCGAGGCGCACCTGGGACGCGGGCACCATGTTCTTCGTGGCCTGCTCGATATCTGCCGACCGGGCGGAATTCCAGCATGCCGTGGGCCGGTTTCTCGGTGCCCTGCAGCCCGGCTCGCCGTTCGCCGTGGCGTTCATGCTCGGCTCCCGCGGCTACCACGTCGGCCAAGGCTGGTTCCCAGCCGTGGAACTGCAGCGCGTCGACGTGGTGGCGAGCATCGCCGCCGGCGCGTACGACCTGAGCGTCCACGAGGTGCCGCCCACGCCGCCGCTGCGGGACGGGTACCTGAGCATGCTGCTGGCCACGGGTCGTACCCGCGGCTGAAGCAGTGCTTCAGAGCTTCGGATGAGGTAGCGCGTGGGCCGCGGCGACCGTCACGCCGTCCCCAGCCAGCCGAGGGTCTTCATCGTGGAGATGTCGGTGGCCTTGAGGCCGGCGTCGGAGACGGTCCAGAGCACCCCGTCGACCATCAGTGATCGGCGGATCGGCATCAGATCCTCGGGGCGCCCCGTGCCCAGCGGGTGGTCGACCGTGCCGACCTCGGTGAACCCGCCGTCGCCGACCCGCAGCGCCAGCGCCACGTTGGTTGGCGGACCCGGCCTTCCGGCGGCATTCTGGCCGTTGGCCGTGCCAGGCCGCACGGCGCCTCCGTAGACGGTCAGTGGGACCACGACCAGGCGTTCGGGCGGCCAGTAGAGGAACGCGTGCGGGTCGAACTCCGCCTCGGAGTTCCCCTGCTTGACGTGGTACTGAGCGGTTCGGGTCGGCTTGGCCGGATCGGAGACGTCGAACAGCGACAGCTGGGTGCCCTGGACCCGGCCCTGGTCCGTCGCCTCCTGCCCGACGCCGAGGAGGCGCCCTTCGCCGGCCGGGTGCAGGTACGCCGAATATCCGTTGATCTTCAGTTCACCGCTCACCTTCGGCGCTGCCGGATCCCGCAGGTCGACGGTGTAGAGCGGGTCGGTCTGCCGGAAGGTGACGACGTACCCGGCGTCGCCGACGAACCTCACCGCGTGGATCCGCTCTCCCTTGCCCAGTCCGGTGACCTTGCCGACCTGGGTCAACGTCGTGCCGTCGGCGCGCAGGACGTACACGCTGGAGGTCGAGTCGGGCTTGTCGCCCCAGGTGCGGCCGCTGGTGGTGGCCACCCGCAGGTGCCCGTCCCACTCCGACATGGCGTACTGGTTGATCAGCCAGCCCGGCACGGTCGCGGCGGCGAGGTACCGTGGGGCGCCCTCGCCCGAGGTGTCGAACTGGTAGATCTCGGTGGTCTCGTCCTTCGGATCGGGGGCGGCGTTCCGCCTGGTCAGCATCGGCAGCACGCGCCAGCGCTGATCGTTGGCGACGTACAGCCGCTGCTCGTTGCTGTAGACGGTGTCGCCATCGGCCAGCACGGTGACCGGGTCGCCGGCGCCGAGCGTGGCCGCACCCAGGTCGAAGCTGAGCACGGTCACCAGCGACGTGCCGGAGTAGGTGGCCGGCCGGCTCACCCGGTCGCAGCCGACCCGCCCGGTGCTGGTCCGCCCGCCCGCGGTGATCTCGTACCGGGGCAGCCAGTCGTCGGCGGTGGCGCTGTCGATGATCTCCCGGTTGGCGGCGGTGCGCTGCGCGTCGGTGACCTTTTCGCGGTACGGGAAGGCCAGCCGAGGCGCGGAGCGGACCACGACACGAACCGTCGTGCCCACCTGGCGGGCGTCCACCAGGCTCCCGTCGATCCGGTATTCGCCGATGATCTTCGGCGCGCCGGAGAGGTCAACCATGATCAGCCGTGGGCCGACGAGGTCCTCCGACGTCGGGACGGGATGCCCGTCCGCCGGCGCTGTGCGGCCGCCCGCTGCGGCGGCGGGTTTCGCCGTCCAGGCCCACCCCTCGCGGAGCAGTACCAGCGCCCGGTCGCCCTGGAGCAGCAGGCTGTCCTCCGTGTCACCGAACCCGTCGGCGCCGGGCACCAGCTCCAGTTCGCCGGTCAGCCGGCGGGCGGCCGGATCGATCACGTACAGCTTGCCCCGGTTGACGGTGACGATCCGCTTGCCATCGGTCTTGACCAGGTCCGGCTCGTCGACACCGGCCTCGTGGGTGTTGGTGCCCGAGTAGCCGGGGGCGCCAGCCCCGGGCGCCGGGTTCGCCTGCTTCGCTGCGGCGGGCGCCCCGGCCCGTTCCGCACCGTCCGCGGCACGCAGGTCGCCGTTCGGGCCGAACCCCCAGGGCCCGACGTACGCCTTGGCAGCTGTCTTGAGCTGCCGCAGCGCCGCCGCGCAGGAGTCGAAGGCAACGAGCCGGAAACCGCCGGCCGGCACTGCCCGGTCACGTGGTGGCGCGGCGGCCGGTTCCGCCGTACAGCCGGCGGCCAGGGACAGGCTGACGACCAGGAGCACTCGCATGGCCCGGGCTTGAGCCATGCCTCGGAGGACGCCGGTGGTGGCGGTTCGATGGGGGACGTGGACGCTGCTACCCGTCATGCGGCCTATGACGTGGCCGCCCCGGGCCGGGTTCCTACCGAAACCGCCCGGGCGTGGAGGTTTACCCGATCGATGACGCCGGGAAGCGTCGATTCACCGTTGGGCCGCGCGGGGCTCGAGGTCGATCAGGGCGGCTCGGCGAGGGGCGGCCCGGCTGAGCTTGAGGGCCACGCGTCAGCCCGTGTCCTTCGGGGCGCCCGTCTGACCAACCCTGCCCCTCGACGTCCACGCCGACGGCCCGGCGTTCGGTCGGGCGGTTCGGGGCGGCGCCGGTGGGTCCGGCGCCGCCCCGAACCGAGGCGGGACTGTTTCCCCGTTTAGCGGGTGGCGAGGAACTCGTTGATGGCGATGGTGACCTGCTGGCCGGTGGTGTGGCTGCGCACGATCGACATCACGCGGTCGTGCAGGTCGGTGGTGCCGGACTGGTCGTAGGTGTCGGAGATGACCAGGTCGAGCCAGGGTCGTTTGATCGGTTCCGGTTTGCCTTGGACGGGTTTGGCGAAGAAGTCGGCGAGGGCGTCGGCGATGCGGCGTTTCGCTGTGGTGAGCTGCTGTGGCAGGTCGCCCTGCCGGTCGGTGGGTATCTGTTCCAGGGTCGTGGTGGTGTCGGTGAGGTCGGTGACTGCGGCGTCGAGTTGGGCGGGGGTGGTGAGTTCGGTTGCGGCGATGCGGTTGAGCAGGTCGCGGGCGTGGACGAGGTGTTTCACGACGGTCAGTCGTTGGTGCAGCGCGGTGACCTGGGTGGCGTCGGTGACCTTGGCGATGGCCGTTTCGGCGGTCGTGATCGTGTCCGCCGACGGGTTGGCCTCGGCGGCGGCGACCGCGTCCTGCGCCGCCTTCAGCAACTGGGCCGCGACCCCCGGGTCGTCGGCGAAGACCCGCCACTCCGTGATCGCCACCGCGGAGTAGGTGGTGCCGTTGCCGTTGGCCTGGACCGTGGCCCGTACCCGGGGCGTGGTGACAGGGTCGAAGGTGACGGTGTTGAACGCGGTGGTGCTGGTGCCGTAGGCGGAAGCGCCGGTCACGTCGCGCCAGGCGGAGGCCGCCGCGTCCCAGTACTGCAGCACCCACCCGTCGGGCTGGGCCACCCCGTCGCCGGTGCCGCGGTTGGAGTCCCGCCAGAACTTCAGCTCCGTGCCGACGAGCCGTACCGGGCGGGACCAGTCGTACTGGACCCACTGGGTGGCCGGGCGGGTGCCGGACCAGGTGCCCCAGATCTGCGCCTGGCTCGGGCTGGGCGGATCGGCGTTGTCGTTGAGCGCGGTGAGGCTGTTCCAGCCCGCGGTGTAGGAGGCGGACGGGGTCGCGATCGGTCCGATGTTGCCGGTGAGCGGCCCGTACAGGTCCGCGGGGATGGTGACTGTCTTGGCGGTCTCCAGGTTCCCGGCCAGGTCGATCGCGCGGAACGACACGGTGTGCTTGTTCGCGTCGGGTGCCGCGATCGCGTCGCTGTAGGTGGTCCACGCCCCGGTGTCGATGGCGTACTCGATGCGGGCGACTCCGGAGGTCGTGTCCCTCGCGGTCACCGTGATCTCTCGGGTGGTGCCGTCCACGGTGGCGGCGCTGACCGGTGCGGTCGCGTCGATGCGTACGGCGAGGCTCGCGGGTGCCGATGCGTTGCCCGCCCGGTCGGTCGCGGTCGCCGTGACGGTGTGCTGCCCGTCCCCGGAGACGTTGACGTCCACGTGCCGTACGTCGGTGGCGACCACCGGCTGGCCGGCGTTCACCCGCGACTCGATGGTCAGCCGGCCGCCGCGGTCGTCGACACCGGCGACGCGCACCCGCACGGCGGACCGGAACCAGCCGGCGGCGCCGGCGCTGCCGCTGGGCGTGAGGGTCACGGTCGGCGGGGTCACGTCGCCCTCGGTGTCGTCGGGCGAAATGACGTTGACCTGCGCGGCGACCCGGCCGCCGGCGTAGCCGAGCACGCTGCCCTGGATCGTGACCGTGCCCGGTTCGGCGACCTGCTCCGGCGTGAGCGGGTCCCAGAAGACCGGAATCTGCAGCGTTTCGCCGCCGAACGCCACGGGGAGGGTGTCGGGCAGCTCGACCTCACCCACTTCGACCGTCATCGACGGCGCGGTGACGGATGCCGGCTGCGCGGCGAGGATCTTCCACTCCTCGACCGCCACCGCCGAGTAGGTGCTGCCGTTGGTCGACGCGTCGAACAGCGCGCGGACCTGGGTGGTGGTCACCGGGTCGAACGTGGTGTTCTGGAAGCCCTGCGTGCCGGTCGGGTAACCGCTCGGGTTCGGCACGTCCGTCCATTGGCCGGTGGCGAGGTTCCAGTACTGGATGCGCCAGCGGGCAGGCGCGGCGACGCCGACGCCGGTGCCCTGCGGTTGGTCGTTCCAGAAGTCGATCTGCGAACCGGAGATCCGCATCGGCTGGTTCCACGTGTACTGCACCCACTGCTGGGGCGGGTTGTTACCGGTCCAGGTCCCCCACATGTCCGGGGGCAGGGGGTTCGACCGGACGATCTCGTCGTTGAGCGCCTTCACCCAGTACTGCGTGGGCACCGGCTCGTTGGAGACGGTCACCTTCGCCTCCTGGGCGATGTTCGCCCGGGGCGTGAGGTCGCGTCCCTTGACCGGAGTCGGCGTGACCGGCTTCATCCGCGGCGGGGTCTGGGTGTCGTCCCACTCGACCCGGTCGAGCGCCACGGAACGGCGGAAGTGCCCGCCGCCCACGGCGTCGGCGGTGTGGTATGCGATGTACCACTGGCCGTTGAACTCCAGGATGCCCGGGTGGCTGGTGGTCGATGACACCGGCGGGAGCACCGTGCCCCGGTAGGTCCACGGTCCGGTGGGCGACGACGCCGTCGCGTAGGCGATGCAGGCGTGGTAGTTCGCCGGCGTGCACGACGAGGTCGGGCCGGCGTTGTTCCCGGCGTACGCCAGGTAGTAGGTGCCGTTGCGCTTGAAGATCCAGGGTGCCTCGAAGTAGCCGGTCAGGCCGGTGATGGAGCGCTGGCTGCCGACCGGCGTCTTCATGTCCTGCTGGAACTCGAGCATCCGCAGCTGGCCGAACGTGCCCCAGTAGACGTACACCCGCTGGTTGGGGGCTTCGCCGTCGATGAGGATCGTCGGGTCGATGTTCTGGATGGTGTTCGTCGTGGGCACCCGCTGGGAGATCAGCGGTCCGCCCACGTAGTCGCTCCACGGCCCGGTCGGCGTGTCGGAGACGGCCAACCCGATGGCGAACTTGTCCGACGCCGTGCTGTTCCGCTCGGAGACCGGAACGTACCAGTAGTAGCGGCCGTCCACGCCCTGGATCATCTGGCCCGCGTACGCGCGTCCTGGCGTCGCCCAGGCGAAGACCGTCTCCGGGCGCATCAGCGACGGGTAGTGGGTCCACTGCCCCGACGCGACGTCGGTGGTCCGGAACGCGCCCCACTCGTTCATGATGAAGTCGTTGGTGGACGGTCCGGCCTGATCGCGGCCGGTGTAGATGTAGAGCTGGTCCCGGCCGCTGTCGTTGCCGGGGGCGCCCGCCGGCACGACGACGGGCGCCGGGTCGGCCGAGTAGTAGCTGCCGTCGCCGAGGATGGGATTGCGGGTGTTGGTGAAGGTGTACGAGTCGGCGGCGTAGGCGGGTGCGGCGATCCCGACCAGGCCGCCGGCGACGAGCCCGGCGACCGCCGCCGCGGCGGCCGCCCGACGGGACCGGCGTAACGGCCGGCGGGTTGGTGGCGCGGCACCGCGCCCCAGCGTGGTGTTCACGGTTCGGATCTCCTCACTGTTGATGTGGGGGAGCGGTGTCGGCGCCGATGGGGCGAGGGCCGGCGGCCCGACCGGTCGAATCGTGGCGTCAGGAGCGCACCCCACTCGCCGGTTCGTCGGCGGTCCGGATCGCAAAGGTTTTCGGAGGGGCCTGTCAGGTCGGCTCCTAGTCCACGATCAAGGAAGCCCGTTGCTGTTAGCGCTAACATTCGAGGCCGTGCCGATGGAGTTATGGATCTTCACATGGTCTCCCTGGAGCTGGTAAGTACCGGCGGGCCAGCGCGTCGACGTCGCGAGTAACGCGTGGGGACGCGGGTCGCGGTCGCTTCCTTGGCGCGGGGTGGCTGACTTTTCGGTGTAACGTTCAGCGCGACCGACGGCTGGCAGAGGTCACCGGGCAGCGCTCGTGCCGAAACATTGACGAAAAGGTTTAAGAAATGTACTGCCGCCCGGAGTGGCCGTCAAGGCACCTTCGGCGGTCCGTCATGGTGCGGCCTGCAGGTGTCGATCGCGCGGAGGGAGCGCCAGATGACCACTGAGCGCGAGGCCCTCGCCAACCGCGCGCCGACGCTGACCGATGTCGCCAAGCTCGCCGGGGTGTCGGTCGCCACCGCGTCCAAGGCGATCAACGGGCGAGGCGAGGTGAAGGCGGCCACGAGGGCGCGCGTGCTGGAGGCCGCGGAGGTGCTGTCCTTCGCGCCGAACGCCCTCGCCCGCGGGCTGCTCAGTGGTCGGACCGGCACCGTCGGACTGCTGACCAGCGACCTGGAGGGGCGCTTCTCGATTCCCATCCTGATGGGAGCGGAGGACGCCTTCGGCGCCGGGCAGGTCTCGGTCTTCCTGTGTGACGCGCGCGGCGACGCGATCCGGGAGATGCACCACGTCCGGGCGCTGCTGTCGCGGCGCGTGGACGGCCTGATCGTGGTGGGATCCCGCACCGATCCCCGCTCCCCGCTGACCGGCAACATCCCGGTCCCGGTCGTCTACGTCTACGCCCCCTCCGCAAACCCGGACGACATCTCGATCACCGTCGACAACGTGGGTGGTGGGCGGCTCGCCGTCGACCACCTGCTGTCCTGCGGCCGGCGCAACATCGCCCACATCACGGGTGAAGCCAGCTTCCAGGCGGCCCGGGACCGTGCCGAGGGCGCCGTCGCGGCGCTCGCCGCCGCCGGCCTGGCCCTGGTCGGCGGCCGGCCGTACTTCGGGTCGTGGGATGAGTCCTGGGGGCGCGCCGCGGCACGCCTGGTCGTCGGGCAGCACCCCGAGGTCGACGCGATATTCTGCGGCAGCGATCAGATCGCGCGCGGTGTCCTGGACACCCTGCGCGACCTCGGTCGCGACGTGCCGGGCAGCACCTCGGTGATCGGCTTTGACAACTGGGAAGCCATCGCCGCGTACTCCCGCCCGCGCCTGACCAGCATCGACATGAACCTCCAACGCCTCGGTGCGGTCGCCGGCCAGCGGCTCTTCGCGGCCATCGACGGCGTCGCCATGGCCAGCTCGGAGGAATTCCCCGGCCGCGTCGTGCTGCGCGAGTCGACCGTGCCCTTCGGCTGAGGCGTACGGACGGGATCGGGGCGCGACGCCGTCGTGCGGTACCGAAGCGGGGTTGCGGAGTGTCACCAAACGAGGCAACATTTCGGTCCTCCGCCAAAATGTTATCGTTAACGTCCCGCGTCGGGGAGGGGTTCCATGGCCGACTCGACCATGAAGGTGGCCGGGCTGCACGGGCCGGGCGAGGCCCGGCTGCATGATGAGGTCCTGCCGGGCGTGGTGGGGGTCGACCACTCGTTGGTGGTGTTGACCGTTGCGTCCGATCGAGCTGGCCGCAGGCTGGAGCATCTCCCTGGCGCCGCTCGGGTCGGCAGCGTTTCCACCGGCCGGAGTTGGTGGGGCGCGGGCGGTGACAGCAGGGGCGGGACGGGCTCAAGGGTGCCGTCCGCCCGGGTGACGACGTATGACGACCTGCGCGGAAACCGAGGATGATGAGCCTCAAATGGTGAAGGAATCGTCAGAAGTGAACGCGCCAAGGGGCCGCCGGCTGCCGGTCATGGGGGACGTCGCGCGCCTGGCAGGCGTGTCGCACATGACCGTGTCCCGCGTCCTCAACGAGCCCGAGTCGGTGCGCCCGAAGACCCGCGAGCGTGTCCTGCTGGCCATCGAGCAGCTCGGCTACCGACGCAACAGCGCCGCGCGAAGCCTGGTCACCCGGCGTTCGCAGACGCTCGGCGTCGTCTGCTTCGACACCACGCTCTATGGTCCGGCTTCGATGCTCAACGGCATCGAGCACGCCGCCGAGGACGCGGGATACGCGGTGAGCGTGGCGAGCCTGCGCCGGCCCACTGCTGAGGCGGCGACCCAGGCCGTCCAGCGTCTCGTGGGCCAGTCGGTGGACGGGCTCGTCCTGATCGCTCCGCAGGCTGCCGAGGCGATGGCGTTCGTCCGCGCGTTGCCGACCGACGTTCCGGTCGTGGCGGTGGAGAACGCCTTGCCGAACGTCACCAGTGTCTCGGTCGACCAGGTCCTGGGTGCCCGCATGCTCACCGAGCACCTGCTGTCCCTGGGCCATGAGACCGTTCACCACGTGCGGGGGCCGTCGGACTGGAGCGAGGCGAACGGGCGTGTCGACGGCTGGTTGGCCGCGCTCGAGGAGAACGGGCGAACGGTGCCGCGAGAGCTCGTCGGCGACTGGAGCGCCAAGTCCGGGTACGTTGCCGGTCAGAAGCTGGCTCGGGATCGCCGGGCCACCGCGGTGTTCGCGGCCAACGACTCGATGGCCCTGGGCGTGCTGCGGGGGCTGCACGAGGCCGGGGTGCGGGTGCCGGAGGACGTCAGCGTGGTGGGGTTTGACGACATCCCCGAAGCCGCGTTCATGACGCCGCCGCTGACCACGGTCAGCCAGCCGTTCCAGGATGTCGGGCGGCGCAGCATCGAGATCCTGTTGAGCGAGATCGAGGGGGGCGAGGAGCCCGGGGCTTCGTCGCTCATCCCACCTGAGCTCGTGGTTCGCAACAGCACATCGCACCGTCGCCGGTAGGGCGCCCTCGACGGCCGCGCGCAACCTGCTCGAAACAATCTCTTCTTGCAGTCTTGACGCCGCTGAAGTTAACGCTAACATCTCGGGTGACTCCGCTCACACGCCTACGCCGCGATTGCGCACGTACCTGGTTGGAGGAACCCGATGTTGCCGCGCCCCGTTATCGCTCACGCCTCCGGGTACGTGGTGGGTGTCGACTTTGGCACGTTGTCCGGCCGGGCGGTGGTGGTCCGCGTCCGCGACGGCGCGGTGGTCGGCTCCGCGGTCCACGAGTACGCGCACGGCGTCATGGACGAGTTCCTGGCTGCCAGCGGTGAGCGGCTGCCGCCCGACTGGGCGCTCCAGGTCCCCGCGGACTACCTCGACGTGCTGCGCCACGCGGTGCCCGAGGCGGTCAACGCAGCCGGCATCGCCGCCGACGAGGTCATCGGCATCGGCACCGACTTCACGTCCTGCACCGTGCTGCCCACCCTCGCGGACGGCACACCGCTGTGCGAGCTGCCCGAGCTGACGGGCCGGCCGCACGCCTACGTCAAGCTCTGGAAGCACCACGCGGCCCAGCGCCACGCCGACCGGATCAACCAGTTGGCCCACGAGCGCGGTGAGCCCTGGATCAGTCGCTACGGCGGCCGGATCTCCTCGGAGTGGGAGTTCGCCAAGGGCCTCCAGCTCCTCGCGGAGGACCCCGAGGTCTATGCCCGGACCGACCGCTGGGTCGAGGCCGCCGACTGGATCGTCTGGCAGCTGACCGGCACCTACGTCCGCAACGCCTGCGCGACCGGCTACAAGGCGATCTACCAGGACGGCCGCTACCCCTCCGAGGACTTCCTCGCGGCGCTGCACCCGGGCTTCACCGACTTCGTCAGCCGCAAGCTCGCCGGCCCGATCGCGGCTCTCGGCACCCGAGCCGGCAGCCTGACGCCCGCGGCCGCGGCGCTGACCGGTCTCCCGGCGGGAATCGCCGTCTGCACCGGCAACGTCGACGCCCACGTGACCGCGCCCGCGGCCGGGGCCGTCGAGCCCGGCCAGCTCGTCGCCATCATGGGCACCTCGACCTGCCACGTGGTCAGTGCCGAGGTGCTGACCGAGGTGCCCGGCATCTGCGGGGTGGTCCACGGCGGAATCGTCGCGGGGCTCTGGGGTTACGAGGCCGGCCAGAGCGGCGTCGGGGACATCTTCGCCTGGTTCACCGAGCGGAACACCCCTCCGGCTTACCTCGACGAGGCACGCGCCCGAGGCATCTCGGTGCACGACCTGCTCACCGAGAAGGCAGCCCTGCAACCGGTCGGCGCGCACGGCCTGGTCGCGCTCGACTGGCACAGCGGGAACCGTTCCGTCCTGGTCGACCATGAACTCTCCGGTCTCGTCGTCGGGCTGACCCTGGCGACCCGGCCCGAGGACATCTACCGGGCGCTGCTGGAGGCGACCGCGTTCGGCACCCGCGCCATCGTCGACGCCCTGCGCGCGGGACGCGTGCCGGTCACCGAACTCGTCGTCGCGGGGGGCCTGGTCAAGAACCGGTTCCTGATGCAGCTCTACAGCGATGTGACCAGGCTGCCGATCAGCATCGTGGGCTCCGTGCACGCACCCGCGGTCGGCTCGGCGATCCACGCCGCGGTCGCCGCCGGCGCGTACCCGAGCGTGCCGGACGCGGCGGCGGCCATGGGCCGGCGCGACGTCGCGGTCTACGAGCCGGACGAGAAGCGCGCCGCGGCCTACGACGCGCTCTACGCGCAGTACCTGACGCTGCATGACTACTTCGGTCGCGGCGGCAACGACGTGATGCACGAGCTGCGCCGGATCCGGCGGGAGGCGGAGACCCGATGACGACGTACGAGACGACGCTCACCGAAGCGGTGCGAACGATCCGGGAGGCGGTTGCGGCGCTTCATGCGCAGCTGACCGCGTACCGCCTCGTGGCTTGGACGGCGGGCAACGTGTCCGGCCGGGTGCCGGGCCACGATCTGATGGTCATCAAGCCGAGCGGGGTGGACTACGCCGACCTGACGGCGGACTCGATCGTCGTCTGCGACCTGGACGGCAACCTGGTCGAGGGTGACCTCAACCCGTCGAGTGACACCGCGGCCCACGCCTACGTCTACCGGCACCGGCCCGACGTCGGCGGTGTCGTCCACACCCACTCGACGTACGCCTCGGCGTGGGCAGCTCGCGGCGAGCCCATCCCGTGCGTGCTCACCGCGATGGCCGACGAGTTCGGCGGCGAGATCCCGGTCGGGCCGTTCGCCATGATCGGCGATGACTCCATCGGCCGGGGCATCGTGGAGACCCTCTCCGGGCACCGATCGCCCGCCGTGCTCATGCGCAACCACGGCGTGTTCACGATCGGGCCGACGCCCCGCGACGCGGTGAAGGCGGCGGTCATGTGCGAGGACGTCGCGCGGACCGTCCACCTCGCACGGCAGCTCGGCACACCGCGGGCGATCGACCCGGTCGACGTGGACCGGCTCTACGCGCGCTACCAGAACGTGTACGGCCAGCCCGGCCGGTCCGATGGAACGGAGTGACACTCGTGCCGACAGTAGATGAACCCGGAGAGATCTGGTTCCTGACGGGAAGCCAGGCACTGTATGGCGAGAGCGTGCTCGAACAGGTCGCGGCGCAGTCCCGCGAGGTGTGCGAGGCGCTCGCCGGCGGCCTGCGCGTTAACGCGCGCCTGGTGTGGAAGCCCGTGCTGACGACCGCCGACGCGATCCGCCGCACCTGCCTGGACGCCACCGCCGACGATGCGGTGGTCGGCGTCATCGCCTGGATGCACACGTTCTCACCGGCGAAGGCCTGGATCGCCGGCCTGTCCGCGCTCGGCAAGCCGCTGCTGCACCTGCACACCCAGGCCAACCGGTCGCTGCCGTGGGCCGAGCTGGACATGGACTTCATGAACCTCAACCAGGCCGCACACGGCGACCGCGAGTTCGGGTACGTGCAGTCGCGGCTGGGGGTGGCCCGCAAGACCGTCGCGGGCTACGCCGGCGATCCGGGCGTCGCGGACCGGGTCAGCGCGTGGGCCCGCGCGGCGACCGGCTGGCGGGCGGCTCGGTCGCTGCGGATGGCCCGCTTCGGCGACAACATGCGCGACGTTGCCGTCACCGAAGGCGACAAGGTCGGGGCGCAGGCGGCCCTGGGCGTCTCGGTCAACGCCTACGGGGTGAACGCGCTCGTCGCGGCCGTCGACGAGGCGGGCGACGCTGACGTCGACAAGCTCGTCGTCGAGTACGAGGAGCGCTACGACGTGGCACTCGAGCTGCGTCGCGGCGGCGAGCGGCACGAGTCCCTGCGCTACGGCGCCCGGATCGAACTCGGCCTCCGCCAGTTCCTCGAGGCCGGTGGCTTCGACGCCTTCACGACGAACTTCGAAGACCTGGGCGGTCTGCGGCAACTCCCCGGCCTCGCCGTGCAGCGCCTGATGGCCGACGGCTACGGGTTCGGCGGTGAGGGGGACTGGAAGACGGCGGCGCTGCTGCGCATCCTGAAGGTGGTGGCCGGAGACGAGCCCGGCGGCACCTCCTTCATGGAGGACTACACCTACCACTGGGGGCCGGGCGAGCCGAAGATCCTGGGCGCGCACATGCTCGAGGTCTGCCCAAGCATCGCCGACGGCCGGCCGAGCGTGCAGATCCACCCGTTGTCGATCGGAGATCGCGAGGACCCGGTTCGCCTGGTCTTCACCGCCGCGCCCGGCCCCGGTCTCGTGGTCGGCCTGGCCGATCTGGGCGGCCGGCTCCGGCTGACCGCCAACAAGATCGACCTGGTGGAGCCGGATGAACCGCTGCCGCGGCTGCCCGTCGCCCGCGCGGTATGGAAACCACATCCCGACCTCGCCACGTCGGCCGAGTGCTGGCTGCTCGCGGGGGGTCCGCACCACACCGTGCTCAGCACCGCGGTCGGCCGGGAAGCCCTCGCCGATTTCGCCGACATGGCCGGTGTCGAGCTGCTCATGATCGACGCCGCGACCGACCCCCGGTCGTTCGCCGATCGTATCCGCTGGAACAGCACGTACCACCGCCTGGCCCAGCGATCGTAATCCCGCCTGCCTGCCGGCCGGCCGGACGGACCAGGCCCGTGGGACCTCCGACGCCAACGGACTCCGTGCGGGCGTGCGGACAGACGCACCACACGTAGAAATTTCCAGCCTCGCCGGGACCGCGGCGCGGATCTCACCGAACGATGAGCCTAGGAGAAGGATATGAGACGAACCTCGCGCGGGCGAGTTGGCCTGCGCTCGCTGGCAGGAGTCCTCGTGGCGGCGCTGGCCCTCGGCGTGGCAGCGTGCGGCAAGGACGACTCGAAGGGGTCGGCAGCGGTGCAGGCCGGGCCCGATGGCACCGATGACGGCAGTGAGCTGACCCTCTGGACCCGCGCACCGCTGGAGAAGCAGGCGAAGCTCCTCGTCGAGGCGTACAACTCCAGCCACAAGAACAAGGTCAAGCTGACCGTCGTCCCGAACGACGACTACGTGGCGAAGGTGGGTGCGGCGGCCGGCTCGGGTGGGCTTCCCGACCTGTTCGCCGCGGACATCGTCTACGTGCCGAACTGGGTGCAGCAGGGGCTGTTCAAGGACCTCAGCTCGAACATCAACGGCCTCGGCTTCAAGGACTCCATCAACAAGGGGCACCTCGCGGCCGGCACGCGCGAGGGCAAGTCGTACGTGCTGCCCTTCGTGCTGGACCTGTCGATGATGTTCTGGAACAAGCAGCTGTTCAAGGACGCCGGCCTGGACCCGGAGAAGGCCCCGGCGACGCTGGAGGAGTACGCCGCCGCCGCCAAGGCGATCCAGGCGTTGAAGAAGGATGGCGTCTACGGCACGGCAACCGGTCTGAACTGCGGCGGGTGCCTGGTCTTCACCTGGTTCCCCACCATCTGGGCCAGCGGCGGTGAGGTGCTCGGCGAGGACGGCGCCAAGTCCAAGCTTGCCGACGACACCGCACAGAAGGTCTACAGCACCTGGCGGGACCTGTGGAAGTCCGGTGCCGTGCTCCCGTCGTCGAAGGACGAGGCGGGCCCGACCTGGACGGCCGGGTTCACCCAGGGCAAGGTGGGCCTGATGTTCTACCCGGCGACGCTGCTCTCCTCGACGCCGTTCGATGTCGGGGTCGCCGGCATCCCCGGCCCGAACGGTGGCGCCTCCACCTTCGTCGGTGGCGACGGCATCGGTGTCTCCAAGGACTCGAAGAAGGCCGCGCAGGCCTGGAACTTCCTGAACTGGATGATGTCCGAGGAAGCCCAGGTCGAGGTCCTGGCCAAGAACAAGGACGTGGTGTCGCGCTCCGACCTGGCGAACAACAAGTACGCCGCCCAGGACCCGCGGCTGGTCACCATCAACGAGGTGGCCGGCAAGGGTGACACGCCGGTCGCGTTGAACTTCCAGCAGGCGTTCAACGCGCCGAACAGCCCGTGGCTGACCCTCGTGCGCAACCAGGTGCTGGGTGAGGGCGGCAATCTCCAGAAGGACAACGACGAGATCTCTGCCGTGCTGGGGCAGTAGACGTTCGCCGTGGGCGTGTGCCGGGCCGCCGGTCCGGCACACCCTCGCGGCACGACACCGATCCGGCACGCGGCAGCTGCCCGCCGGCCAATGAACGAGAGGTTCCCATGAGAGTCAACGCACCTCCATCCGGTGCGGCGATTCGACGCGTCGCCCGTCGCAGCAGCCGTCGAGCCCTGCTCGGCTGGCTCTACGCCACACCGACCGCGGTCTTCGTGGCGGCGCTGTTCGCTGTTCCGCTGCTGCTTGTGATCCGGATGTCGGCGTCGAGATGGCCGCTTCTGGCCGGCGACCAGGGAATCAACTTCCCCGACAACTTCGTGAAGGCGGTGAACCACCGGTTCTTCACCTCATCGGTGGTGTTCACCGTCAAGTACACGGTGCTCGCGACCGTGTTGCTGCTGCTGCTCGGGCTGGGCCTGGCCCTGCTCGTGCAGGAGTCGAGCCGATGGAACAACCTGGTCCGCGCCTCGTTCCTGGTGCCCAGCGCGCTCGGGCTGGCCTCCGCGTCGCTGCTGTTCTACGTGCTCTACTCGCCGTACGCCAGCCCGGTGGCACCCGTGATGGAGCGCTGGGGCTTCACCTTCCTCGGTTCACCGAACGCGGCGCTCTTCTCCACCATCTTCCTCATCGTCTGGCGCTACGCCGGCTTCTACATGGTGCTCATGCTCGTCGGCTTGCAGGGCATCTCGGCGGACGTGTACGAAGCTGCGCGGATGGACGGCGCCAGCCGTTGGCAGACGTTCTGGAAGGTCACCCTGCCGCTGCTGCGTCCGACGCTGGCGCTGACCACCGTGCTCTGCGTGACCGGCTCCCTGCTCGCCTTCGAGCAGTTCTACATCCTCACCAAGGGCGGCCCGGACAACAGCACGATCTCCGTGGTTCAGCTCATCTACTCGGTGGCGTTCCAGGGCCAGAACGACCTCGGGGTGGCGGCGGCCCTCTCCATCATCGTGCTGGTGGCCCTGGTCATCATCAACGCGCTGCAGATGCGCGCCTTCCGGTCCGAGGAGAGCTGACGCGATGCCCACCGGTTCCCCGTCCACCGCCACCGCGATCAGCGAACGGCCGTCGCCGCCTGCGGCGGCCCCGGCCGCACCAGGCAGTTCGGGTGGTACCACCCTCGCCGGCGTCGCACTGCGGACGCCCTACTGGGTACTGACCGGGGCGTTGGCCCTGATCTTCCTGTTTCCGCTCGTCTGGACGGCCGTCGCCTCCGTCGCGCCGCAGGCCGGCACGAACCAGACGCACGGCTGGGGGTTCGGCAACTACGAGACGTTGACCAACTACCAGGCCGGCATCTGGCGCTACCTCGCGAACTCGGCGTTCGTGTCCGCGCTGACGGTCGCCCTGACCCTGCTGATCTCCCTGCTCGGCGGGTACGCGTTCGCGCGGTTCCGGTTCCCCGGCAAGAACGTGCTGTTCCTGATCACGCTGGCCATCCTCATGGTCCCGTACGCGACGTTGCTCATCCCGCTGTACGTGCTGCTCAACGAGGTGGGACTGCAGAACTCCCTGGTCGGCGTGGCCCTCGTGCTCACGGTGTTCCAGCTGCCGTTCTCCACCTTCCTGATGCGCATCTCCTTCGAGGCGGTGCCGCGGGAGCTCGACGAGGCCGCGCTGGTCGACGGATGCTCGTCCTTCGGCGCGCTCTGGCGCGTACTCGTGCCCGCGGTGAAGCCGGGCATGATCACTGTCGCGCTCTTCGCGTTCCTCGCCGCGTGGAACGACTTCATGGCGCCGCTGATCCTCATCAACGACTCCGAGCGGATGACCCTGCCCCTCGCCGTGTCCAACCTTCGCGGCCAGGTCCAGGGCGTCGTCGACTACGGCGCGACCGAGGCGGGCGTGGTCGTCCTCGCGCTTCCGTGCATGGTCCTGTTCCTGCTGCTTCAACGACACTACGTGCGCGGCTTCATGTCCGGCGCCCTGAAAGGATGACCATGATCGGCACCGTACCCACGGCCGCACCTGTCGTGGCGAGCCGCGGCCGGCTCCGGCCGCTCGGACTGGGCGACGTCCGGATCACGGGCGGATTCTGGGCCGAGCGTCAATCGGTCAACGCGGCGGCGACCCTCGAGCACGTCCAGCACTGGCTCGAGCGGGAAGGCTGGATCCGAAACTTCGACCTGGCCGCCGAGAAGGGCGACCTGGCCCGCGAGCGGCGCGGACGTGAGTTCTCCGACTCGGAGGTCTACAAGTTCCTCGAAGCGATGGCGTGGGAGATCGGCCGGACGGGCGACGTGGGCCTGGAGTCGCGGTTCCGCGCCGTCGTTCGACGGGTGGCCGAGGCGCAGGAGCCGGACGGGTACCTCAACACCAAGTTCGGCCGGTCGGGCCAGGCGCCCCGCTGGTCCGACCTGGAGTGGGGGCATGAGCTCTACTGCACCGGTCACCTCCTGCAGGCGGCGGTCGCCCGCGCGCGGACCCGTCCGGACGCCGATGACGGGCTGCTCGCGGTCGCTCGCCGTGCCGCCGACAACGTCTGCGAAACGTTCGGACCGGACGGCATCGACGGCGTCTGCGGCCACCCGGAGATCGAGACCGCGCTGGTCGAGTTCGCCCGGGTCACCGGCGATGACCGTTACCTCACCCAGGCCGCTCTCTTCGTCGAGCGGAGGGGCCACGGCCGGCTCCGCGACGTGGAATGGGGCCGGGAATACTTCCAGGACGAGATCCCGGTGCGCCAGGCGACAGTGCTGCGCGGGCACGCGGTGCGGGCGAACTACCTCTCCGCCGGCGCCGTCGACGTCGCGGTCGAGACGGACGACGCGAGCCTGCTGGCCGCGGTGCGCCGGCAGTGGAAGAACACGGTGGCGCGGCGCACGTACGTCACGGGCGGGCAGGGCTCCCGCCACCAGGATGAGGCGTTCGGCGACGACTGGGTGCTCCCGCCCGACCGCGCGTACTCCGAGACCTGCGCCGGCGTCGGCTCGGTGATGCTCGCCTGGCGGCTGCTGCTCGCCTCCGGCGACCCCGGGTACGCCGACCTCATCGAGCGGACGCTGTTCAACGTGGTGTCGACGTCGCCGTCGGCCGACGGCCGGAGCTTCTTCTACACCAACACCCTGCACCGCCGGGCACTCGGCACCGTCCCGGACACCGACCGGCCCAGCCTTCGTGCCGCCGCTTCGCTGCGCGCGCCCTGGTTCGAGGTGTCCTGCTGCCCGACCAACGTGGCACGGACCATGGCCAGCCTGGCGGCGTATGTCGCCACCGCGGACGACGAGGGCCTGCAGCTCCACCAGTACCTGCCCGGCACCGTCACGCACCGCCTGGCCGACGGGCGTGACCTGTGCGTCACCGTCGCGACCGACTACCCCCACGACGGCCATGTCCGGGTGCGGGTCGACAGCGACGACGACCGTCCCTGGTCGCTGTCGTTGCGCGTGCCCGGCTGGGCGGTCGAGGGCGCGACGCTGACCGTTGACGGAAGCACCCGGCCGGTCGGCCCGGGCGTCGTCACCGAGCGACGGACGTGGCGACGCGGCGACAAGGTCGTCCTGTACCTGCCAATGGCACCCCGCTTCACGTACCCGGATGCCCGCATCGACGCGGTCCGTGGCTGTGTCGCGGTGGAGCGCGGCCCGCTTGTGCTGGCCCTGGAGTCCGTCGACGTGGCCGGCGTCGAGACCGTTGACGAACTGCGCGTCGACCCGAGCGAGCCGCCTCGTCTGGTCGACGGCAGGGTCGTCGTGCGCTGCCGGCGCGTGCGCCCGCAGGACCACGACTGGCCCTACCGGACCGCCGGGGCCGAGTCGGCACCCGGAGCGGGGGAGGAGTTCGCCGAGGTGGCCCTGGTGGAGTACCACGCCTGGGCCAACCGGGGACCCTCCACGATGCGCGTCTGGCTTCCCACGGGCTGACGGTCGGCGGGTGCCCGAGATGGACCGGAGGAGATCAGCGGGTCGGCCGCGGCGTGTCTGCTCGTGCGACGGGCGGCCGCCGGGTCGGCTCGTCCCCGGATCCGAGCCGGCTCGGGCCGCCGCTTCAGCGCGAGCCTCGTCCCTGGCCGGTGATCAGCCCTCGGCCCGGGCCGCCGAAGTGAGCGCTAACGCTGTGCCCTGCGGGCGTGGAGGTCCAGAAAGAAAAGCCAGGTCGCGGATTGACGACGCCAATGTTAGCGCTCACACTCGGGTCTCATGTGGCCTCGCTCACAGGAGCGCACCTCGGGCGGCCGCGAGACGGGTCGACCGCCCGACCGCTGCCGTTCGTTGGCGACGAGACCGGTGCCAGGGCCCGAAAGACCGCCGCGGTTCGGGATACCGGCAGCCGCACGCAATGCCCCGAAACACCACCACCACCACCACCAAGGTGCGGAGCTGGTAGCGCCCCCGATGGCCGGCCGCACCGATATCAAGGAGGAAACGCACGATGAGTAGACGCGTGAGGAGGACGCCCCTCTGGGCGGCGCTGGCCGCGCTGGTCGTGGGCGGGGTCGTCGGCCTGCCGTCCCCGGCCCACGCCGCCAGCCCGATCCTGCCCGGCAACGAGGGCGACGTGGGGGTCTACACCAACGGGCAGAATCACGTCATGGAGATCGGGGACCCGGTCTACAACAACGTCGCCGAGGTCGCCGCGCAGCTCAAGCCCGGGGTGCCCTTCACCGCCTCGAACATGCACCAGTCGATCTTCGACAAGGACCTCGCCGCCAGCGGCACGGACTACTACCTCGACCGCGTGCTGGGCGTCCGTGGGACGCTCGGATCCGCGGTGCTGATGACCAGGGGCCGCTCCCTCTACATGCGCGGCGCGAGCACCAACAACTTCACCACCATGGGCTTTGCCGGCAGCACCTACGTCGGCGGCCCGAACAACCTCGGCAACCTCTACACCGTCACCGTGCCCGGGCAGACCGTCACCGAGGTCAGCGCGAACCGGTTCAACGCGCCGAGCCACGCCAAGGGCCGCTACACGATCGGCACCACCGGGGTCACCGCCGACCTGACGAAGTTCATCACCTACGACAACGTCGCCGTCACGGCCATCGACTTCACCAACCCCGGCGGCTCGCCCGCGACGTTCACCGTCCGCGCCGCGTCGCCGCTGGCCACCCAGGCGGGCAAGAGCGCCGCCGAGCTCACCGGCACCCGCACCATCACCAGCGGCGCCAACAACGGCCTCGTCGACACCCCGTGGAACACCGTCACGATCGACCTCACCGGTGCCGGCTTCACCCGTAGCGGCACCAACCTCGACCGGCAGATCACCGTGCCCGCCGGCGGCGCGGTGTCGCTGTCGGTCGTCGGCGCCGTCTCCTCGGCCACGCTGCCCAAGACGGTGGAGAGCTACCAGGAGTACGCCGCGATGGCACCGGCCCAGGCCGTGCGCACCGGCATCACCGAGTTCAACCGCCGCTGGGCCCAGGACGTCCCCTACATCAACGTCCCGGACCCCGCGCTCGAGAAGGCCATCGTCTACCGCTGGTGGGGCGAGCGCTACAACAGCCTCGACGCCAACGCGCCCGGCTACGCCTACCAGTACCCCACCACCGTCGAGGGGTCGAACCTCTACCAGAACGCCATCGCGCTGACCCAGCCGATGCACCTGCAGGACACCAAGTGGCTGCGTACGCCCTACCTGCCGTACGGCCAGATCCTCAACATCGGCGAGCTGTCCGGCTCCTCCGCCTTCCTGGACAGCCCCGGTCACACCAGCTGGAACAACCACTACTCCCAGTACATCGGCACCGCCGGCCTCGAGGCGTACAACGTGCACGGCGGCGGCAAGGACATCGCACGCAAGTTCGCCCAGTACTTCGAGGGCGACGGCGTCGGCCAGCTCGAGCACTACGACGGCAACAAGAACAAGCTCATCGCCTACGACACCAACTACATGCCGGGCAACGACGCCGACGCCATCTCCTTCGGTTTCCCGAAGTCCAACGCCGGCGCTCCCGGCGCGCGCACGATCGAACGCCCCGAGTCGGCGTACGTGTGGGGCGCCCTCGACGCCGCCCGGCAGCTCTACCAGATCTCCGGCGCCGACCAGGCGAAGGTCAACGAGATGGCAAGCGCCGCCAACGGCACCCGCGACGCGATCCTCAGCCAGCTGTGGAGCCCCGACATGCGGATGTTCCTGGCCCGCACGTCGTACGGAGCCACCAGCGCGGCCAGCTCCAACGGCAAGGCCAACCCGCTGCCCGCGTCCGCCCGTGCCCTGATCCCGGCCAAGGAGTCGAACCTCTACGACGTCTACGCCGAGAACCTCATCCCGTTCGACCAGTGGCAGAACTACGTCGACGGGTACCGCTTCCTGACCTACGGCGACAACTTCCCGATCTTCCCGTTCTACACCGCCAACCAGTACGACCGGGCGGCCTACGGGATCGGCGGCTCCAACAACTTCTCCAACATCAACTTCACCGTGCAGTACCGCGGTGTCCGCTCGGCGCTGCGCCACTACGACCCGCAGCAGAAGTACGTCACCCCCGAGTACGCCAAGCGGCTGCTGGACTGGATGGCCTGGAGCATCTACCCGGGTGCGGACGTGCGGGTCCCGAACCAGGCGGAGTACTACTCCAACTGGAACGCGACCGCGAAGACCTACAACCGCAACAACCCGAACCACGTGATGCTCGGGAACATGAACTACATCTTCGTCGAGGACATGGCGGGCCTCCAGCCGCGGTCCGACGACAAGATCGAGCTGTGGCCGATCAAGTTCGGCTACGACCACTTCATGGCCAACAACCTGCGCTACCACGGGCACGACGTGACGATCGTCTGGGACCCCGACGGCAGCAAGTACGGCCTGGGCGCCGGCTACAGCCTGTTCCTGGACGGTGAGAAGAAGGTCAGCACCGACAAGCTCGGCAAGCTCACCTACGACCCGAACACCAACCAGGTCCAGGCCGAGGACGGCGTGACCGTCACCTTCACCGCGGGGAGCGGGAGCAACTTCCCGAGCGCGGTGAACACCACGATCAAGGACGACCGCGTCGTCGATTACCTCAAGACGGCCGGCATCGACCTCAGCCAGAACGCGCCGAACCTGGCGACGGGCGCCGCGCTGAGCTCGTCGTACACCCAGCAGGGCGCGCGGCCGACGCCGTGGCGGCAGTTCCACACGCCGGGCTGGAGCACCACCTCGATGAACTACACGCCGGGTGCGATCGCGGAGCCCGAGCGGCCGGTGTCGCTGGCCGCCGTGACCGACGGCGTCACCGCGAACGAGCCGTTCTGGGGCAACTACGGCACCACCGAGAAGAACGGCTACGTCGAGCTCGACCTGGGGTCGGCCAAGTCCTTCGACAACGTGAAGGTGACCTTCGTCAGCGACCGGCAGGCCGGCGGCTACCACGAGCCCGCGCGCTGGTGGGTTCAGGTGCCCAACGGCAGCGGCGGCTGGAAGGAGGTGCCGGACCAGTTCAAGAACCCGACGGTCCCGGCGGCCAAGTTCAACGAGGCGCTCTTCAAGACCGTCACGTCGAACAAGGTGCGCATCGCGTTCACGAACAGCCCGACCTACTACACGGCGATCGCCGAGGTCCAGGTGTTCAACTCCGGGCGCGACGTGCCGGCCGTCTCCAACCAGGCGCCGGTCGTCACCGCCACGCGCGACGGCTCGGCGGACGGCAACCTGTCCACCAGGCTGGTCGGCACGGCGTCCGACGACGGCATCCCGTACGACAACGAGCTCAGCTTCGGCTGGGAGACCGTCTCCGCGCCGCAGGGTGCGGGCGTCATCTTCGCCGACCCGAAGGCGCTGGCGACCCGGGTGACCGGCACGGTCGCCGGTGACTATGTGTTCCGGTTCGTCGCCGACGACGGCGACAAGCGGTCCGAGGCAACCGTTGCGGTGACCCTCGCCAAGCGGGCGGTGACCGCGGAGTTCGGCTCCTCGGCGACGGTCACCACCAGCGGTACGGCGTCGTGGGAGAACCACCAGCGGGTCAACGAAGCCAGCAACCCGAGCAGCTCGAACCCGGGCGCCGGCAACGGCTGGGGCAACTGGGGCCAGACACAGAACGGCACCAGCACCGCCCGGGAGGCGTGGATCCAGTACAGCTGGACCTCGCCGGTGCGGCTGTCGTCGACCGACATCTACTGGTACGACGACAACGGCGGCACCCGCCGGCCCAACGGCACGACCTACGCCATCGAGACATCCTCGGACGGCACCACCTGGACGCCCGTCACCCTCACCAAGGGGTCGACGTACGCCAACGGGGTGGCCATCAACGCCTACAACCACTTCGACTTCGAACCGATCACGACGAGCCGGTTGCGTATCCGCATCTGGGGCGTTCAGGGCAGTGGCGCGGGCACGGGTGTGCTGCGCTGGCGCGCCAACGGCGAGACGGTCGACTCGGTACGTTCGCCGGTGCTGATCCGGACCGGCGTGGGCGACGTGCCCACGCTGCCGAGTGAGCTCGACGGGATCTACGCCAGCGGCGCCCGCGGCAAGGTCGGGTTCAAGTGGCAGGAGATCACGCCAGCGATGGTCGCGGAGCCCAACGTCGACCCGTTCGTGGTCTACGGCACGAACGACGCCTACGGCCTGATCGCTGAGGCCCGCATCTACGTGCGGCCCGAGATGTCCCAGGGCGGCATCTCGATCCAGGGTGCCGAGACGTTCGAACAGACCGTGGACGTGGGTGAGCAGCCCTACCTGCCCAACAAGGTGGAGGTGTCCTACAACGACGGATCCCGGGACAACCAGGCCATCGGCGTCGACTGGCGCTTCGACGGGAACATCGTCAACACCCCGGGCCGGTACGTCGTCATCGGCGATCTGATCCTGCCCGACTACGTCAGCCAGGCCGGTGCCACGCAGACCACGCTGACCCTCACCGTCGGCACGGACACGGTGGCCCCGACGACGACCCTGACCTGGTCGCCGGCGGAGCCGAACGGCGACAACGGGTGGTACAAGGCGGTCCCGTCCTTCACGCTTCAGGTGAAGGACGCGTTCGCCGTGGCCAGCACGCAGTACCGGCTCGACGGCGGTGACTGGACCACCTACGGGGACGCACCGGTCCTCGTCGACCAGCAGGGGACCCACCGGGTGGAGTTCCGTTCGACCGACACCAGCGGCAACGTCGAGGAGCTGAAGGCGGCCACGGTCAAGGTCGACACGGTCGCGCCGAGGGCGGAGTTCTCCGCCACGGTCGGCATCGTGTACTTCGGCGCGGTTCCGGCCGCCCCCGCGTGCACCGCGAGCGACACCACCTCTGGTCCGGCGGGTTGCGCCGTCAGTGGCTACCGCACCGATGTGGGCACGCACACCCTGACCGCGACGGCGACCGACGCCGCGGGCAACGTGGGTACCGCCACCCAGACGTACACCGTGCTGCCGTGGACGGTGAAGGGCTTCAACAGCCCGGTCGACATGGGCGGGGTGCTCAACACCGTCAAGGGTGGCAGCACCGTGCCCATGAAGTTCCAGGTCTTCTCGGGTGACACCGAGTTGACCGACCCCGCACTGGTCACGGTGGACGCCAAGCAGGTCACCTGCGCGGCTGGCGCCCCGACGGCCGACATCGAGGTGCTCGGCAGTGGTGCCACCTCGCTGAAGTACGCGGACGGCCAGTTCCAGTACAACTGGAAGACGCCGGCCACCCCCGGCGCCTGCTACGCGGTCACCGCCACGACCCGTGACGGGTCGAGCCTGACCGCGCTGTTCAAGCTCCGATGACGGGGAACTGAGGTACGCGGAGGGGCTGCTTTCGGCAGCCCCTTCGCTGCTTTATCGGCAGCGGGCGTGTCGGCCGGAAACGGTGGGCGGGCCGCGCCGGACCGCGCAGCTGCATTGACAATGCTGATGTGAGCGGTAACACTTGAACCGCCTTACCTGCCCGGTTACCTGCAGGTTGTACTCAGGCAACGGCCTTGAGCGCGCTCACATGCCCGGCTCGCCCGCGACGGTGGACGACCACGTGCCGAGGCCACCACCTCCGGACACCCGCCTGCGCCTGTCCTGCGATGGCGGCTTCCGGTGAATCCCTCGTCAGCGGGCCCGACCACGGGCCAAACCAAGGGAGTGAGAAGTGGGCAAGCAGTTCTCCCGGCGAAATCTGCTCCGGCTGGGCGCGTTGGCCTCCGCCGCCCCCGCCGCGATGACCATCGCGTCGGCCACCGGAGTCTCGGCGGCCAGCGCCAACGGCGGCGGCGCCGGAACCGGGAATACTCCCGTGCAGCTCGGCCGCACCACAGCCAAGCCGTTCGACCTCGGCCAGGTGGCCCTGCACGAGGGGATCTTCCAGCAGAAGCGCGACCGGATGCTCAACTACGCCAGGAACTACCCGGGCACAGCCAACGTCCTTGACGGACCGGACCGGATGCTGCACCTGTTCCGGGTCAACGCCGGCCTGCCTGCCCCCGGCACCTGGCCGGGCGGCTGGGACACCCCGAACCACCTGCTACGCGGGCACTTCACCGGGCACTACATGACGCTCCTGTCCCAGGCCTACGCCGCCACCGGCGAGGAGGTCTTCCTCGACAAGCTCGACTACCTGGTCGAGGAACTGGGCAAGTGCCAGCGCGCGCTGGACGGGCGGGAGGTCGGCCGGGTCGCCGGCCGGTCCGGCAAGGCGGTACGGCTCAGCGACCCGCACCCGAACCAGTACATCCTGCTGCCCGCGGGACTTCTCGCCGGCGTCAGCGACGTGACGATCGCGGTCTGGATCAAGCTCGCCACCACCCAGACCAACGCCAAGATCTTCACCTTCGGCGCCAGTTCGAGCACCTACCTGACGCTGTCGCCGTGGGTCTCGGCCAACCTGGGCCCGCGGTTCGCGATCACCACCAGCGGCAGCGGCAACGAGCAGCGTATCGACGGCGCGAGCAACTCGGTCCCGGTCGGCGAGTGGGCCCACGTGGCGGTGACGATCTCCACCGCGGACGGCACTGGCCGGCTCTACGTCAACGGGATCGAGGTCGGGGCGAACACGATCCGACTGACCCCGGCCAACCTGGGCTCGACCACCAACAACTGGATCGGGCGGTCGCAGAGCGCCAACGACCCGTACCTCAACGCGACGGTGGACGACTTCCGGGTCTACCGCCGCGCCCTGACAGCGGCCGAGGTGCAGGCACTCGCCACCGCCGACCCGGCACCGGAGTCGCCGGACCGCACCGGCATGGTGGCCTGGTACCGCTTCGAGGAGGAGGGCGAGACCGCCGTCGACCACTCGGGCAACGGCCGTGACGCCACCATCATCGGCACGAGCTATCCCGGCTTCCTCGCCGCCTTCCCCGAGGGGCAGTTCAGCCGGCTCGAACCACCGACACTCCAGCCGAACAGCGGCGCCAACGCGGTCTGGGCGCCGTGGTACACCTGCCACAAGATCATGAGGGGACTGCTCAACGCCTACCACCTGACCGGAAACGAGGAGGCGCTGGACATCGCCTTCCGAATGGGGGACTGGGCCTACCACCGGCTCAGCCGGTACAGCCAGGCCGAGCTGGATCGGATGTGGAACATCTACAGCGCCGGCGAGGCCGGCTCGATGAACGAGGTCATGGCCGAACTCTCGGCGCTCGCCCCGAATGCCGAAGCCTCGGCTCGGTACCTTCAGGCCGCCAAGGCGTTCACCTTCACCACGTTGTTCGACGCCTCGCTCGCCGAGCGCGACGAGCTGAACGGGCGCCACGCCAACCAGTACATGGCCCCGAACATCGGCTACCTGCGGATCTTCGAGCAGACCGGCGTCGAGGAGTACCACACCGCCGCCAGGAACTTCTGGGCCATGGTCGTCCCACACCGCACCTTCAGCAACGGCGGCGCCGGCCGCAGCGAGCACTTCGGGGTACGCGGGATCATCACCTCCGGATTCACCTCGTCCTCGGACCCGCGGCACGCCGAAACCTGCTGCGCCTACAACATGCTCCGGCTGACGCGGAATCTGTTCTTCCACGACCAGAATCCGGCCTACCTGGACTTCTACGAGAAGGCGCTGCACAACCAGATCCTCAGCTCACGCCGGGACATTGACAGCGTCACCGCCACCGAGGTGACCTACCACCAGAACATGTGGCCCGGCCGCTCGCGGAGGATCGGCAGCACCATCGAATACAGCCGGTACGGCGGAAACGGTAGCTGCTGCAACGGCACCGGCCTGGAGAGCCACACCAAGTACCAGGAGTCGATCTACTTCCAGTCGGCGGACGAGTCGACGCTCTACGTCAACCTCTTCATCGCCTCGACGTTGACCTGGCCCGGCCGCAGGTTCGTCATCACCCAGGAGACGCAGTACCCGACCGAAGGGGCCAGCCGGCTACGGATCGACGAGGGCAGCGGCCGGCTGAAGATCAGCCTTCGGGTGCCGTCGTGGGCCGTGAAGGGCTACACGGTCCGGATCAACGGCCTCCGCCAGCAGTTGACCGCGACACCCGGCAGCTACGTGACCCTCGACCGGCACTGGTCCCGCGGCGACACGATCGACATCTCGATGCCGTTCAGCTTCCGCGTGGAAAAGGCGCTCGACAACAAGTCGATCCAGTCCATTCTCTACGGCCCCACCCTCATGGTCGTCCGCGACGACACGCCCAGTTACCGGGAGTTCACCTTCTTCAAGGATCTGAAGCTGGACGGTGACCTGGCCAGTGCCATCCAGCCGACGAATGTCCCGATGCATTTCACGACGCACGGATACACCCTGGCGCCGTACTACATCTCCGACCCGGTGCCTGGGCAGTTCAACGCCTACCATTCGTACGTCAAGCGGGTCGAACCCGAGGTCGTCTTCGGGTCGGCCGCCACCGGCGTACCGAACGACGGCATTCGGGACGAGGGCGGCGAGACGTTCCTCGACCGGGTCTGGGAGACGGCGCCCTTCCGCAACCACGGACAGTTCCTTCAGCGGGTGATGGCGGTCTCGGACGAATGGGTCACGGCCGGGCGGCACACCGAATCGCAGCGGCAGGCCATCTTCCTCGCGGCCGCCAGGTCCGAGCGGGATCTGGCCCCGTGACCGTTCCTGTCTGCCGAGGGTCGATCGAGGCCGGGCCGTGCCGGGTCATGGATGGCTGGCGGGGTCTCCGGTAGGTGGCTCAAGCGGCGTGTGAAACGAACGGCCCGGCGGAGCTTCCGCCGGGCCGTTCGGGGTCTTTGCTCAGGACTTTCGGCTGCCGCTGCTGTCCCGGACCACGAGCGTCGGCGCGACCGGGGGCGGGTTCGCCCGCCCGAGGGACGGGCCGGCGGTCATCAGATCCAGCAGTGCGGCGACGCACCGGCGGCCGACTTCGTCGAAGTCCTGCCGGATGGTGGTCAGCGGCGGGGAGAAGTACGCAGCCTCCGGAATGTCGTCGAATCCGACCACACTGACGTCGTCCGGCACCCGCACGCCCCGCTGGTGCAGGGCGCGGAGCAGGCCGAGCGCCTGGTGGTCGTTGGCGCAGAAGATCGCGGTGATGTCCGGGCGGTCGACCAGGGTCTGCCCGATCTCGTAGCCGGACCGCGGGCTCCAGTCTCCGGCGATGACCGGCGGGACGCGGCGGCCGGCCGTCTCCAGGGCAAGACGCCACCCGTCGGTGCGGTCGCGGGCCTCCAGCCAGTCGCGCGGCCCGGCAATGTGCCACACGGTCTCGTGCCCGAGCTCGAGGAGGTGCTCGACGGCGAGGCGGGCGCCGGCAACCTGGTCGACCGCGACGGTGGGCAACTCGCCGTCGCCGCCGGGCTCGACCACCACCGCGGGTACGCCGGTGGGTAGGCCGTGCACCGCGGCACTGACCATCGGGGCGATGAGCACGACCCCGGCCACAGACTGCTCGGCCAGGGCGTCGATGGCGGAAGTCACCCCGGACCGGTCGAGCCGTTCCAGGGTGACGATGCTGATGCCGTAGCCGGCGGCGCGGGCTGCGCGCTCGATGCCGAGCAGGGTGGCGGCCGGGCCGTAGAGGATCGTGTCGAAGCTGACCACGCCGATGACGTGGGAGCGCCGTGAGGCCAGCCCGCGGGCCAGGGCGTTGGGTCGATAGTTGAGCTGATGCACGGCCCGGAGCACCCGTTCCCGGGTTTCCTGCCGGACGCTCGGATGATTGTTCAGCACTCGGGAGACGGTTTGATGGGAGACGCCGGCAAGACGTGCGACATCGCTCATGACTGCGGCGCGCACGGCCGGCTGTTGAATCATGGCACCTCCCTGTCGAGGTCATCGTAGTCCTGCCGCTTTCGGCGGGGAGAGGCGCACGGCCCTCCCCGGCGATAGCGGTGGGGAGGGCCGTGCGGCGCTCGGTTGCGGATGGGAGTGCCGGCGCGTTTCCGGCACCGGGCTGCGCCGAATATCGATTGACGCCTGTGAATTGTGATTCCGGTTCAGAATCCTCTGGCCAGTCGGAAATAGGCCTGATTCGAGCGGATCTCGTGGGCGAACCGCCGAGGGGTGGTGTCGGCGTCGATGACGACAAGTTCGGTGCCGGTCATTTCGGCGAGGTCGTGCAGTTCCTCGGTCCCGATGGCCTGGGACAGGACCGTGTGGTGCGGCGCGCCCGCGGTGAGCCATGCCTCCGCGGAGGCGGCGAGGTTCGGGCGGGGCCGCCACACCGCCCGGGCGACCGGCAGCTTGGGCAGCGGCTGTGGTGGGGCGACCACGTCGATCTCGTTGGCCACCAGCCGGAACCGCTCGCCGATGTCGGCCAGCCCCAGGACCACCGCCGGGCCGGGCGTGGCGTCGAAGACCAACCGTACGGGGTCCTCGCGCCCGCCGATGCTCAACGGGTGGATCTCCACGGTCGGCGTCGCGGCGGCGATGCTGGGGCAGACCTCCAGCATGTGTGCGCCGAGGACGAGTTCCCGCCCAGGGGTGAGGTCGTAGGTGTAGTCCTCCATGAAGGACGTGCCACCGCCGCTCCCCACCGACATGGCCTTGAGCGTGCGCACCAGCACGGAGGTCTTCCAGTCGCCTTCCCCGCCGAAGCCGTAGCCGTCGGCCATCAGCCGCTGCACGGCGATGCCGGGCAGTTGCCGCAGCCCGCCGAGGTCCTCGAAATTCGTGGTGAAGGCGCCGAACCCGCCGGCCTCGAGGAAGTCCCGCAACCCGGCCTCGATCCGGGCGGCGTAGCGCAGGGAATCGTGGCGCTCACCGCCGGGGCGCAGCGTCGGGTCCAGCCGGTAGCTGTCGTCGTACTCCTTGACCAGTTCGTCGATCCGCGAGTCGGCGACGGCGTCGACGGCATGGACCAGGTCGTTCACCCCGTACGTGTTGACGGAGACCCCGAACCTCAGTTCAGCCTCGACCTTGTCACCCTCGGTGACGGCCACGTCGCGCATGTTGTCGCCGAAGCGGACCAGCCGCAGCGAGCGCATCTCCGAGTATCCGATCGCGGCTCGGGTCCACGCCGCGATTCGGGCGGTGACCTGCGGGTTGCTGACGTGCCCGGCGACCGTCTTGCGGGCGACGCCGAGGCGGGTCTGCGCGTACCCGAACTCCCGGTCGCCGTGGGCGGCCTGGTTGAGGTTCATGAAGTCCATGTCGATCTCGGACCACGGCAGCGCCACGTTCGCCTGGGTGTGCAGGTGCAACAGCGGGGTACGCAACGCGTCCAGACCGGAGATCCACATCTTCGCCGGGGAGAAGGTGTGCATCCACGCGATGATCCCCACGACCCCCTGTACGGCGGCGTCGCGGCAGACGGCCAGGATCTCGGAGCTGGAGGTGAGTACGGGCTTCCAGACCACCCGGGCGGGGATGGCGGGATCGGCGTCGAGTCGCGCGGCGATCTGCTGGGACTGATCGGCCACCTGACGCAGGGTCTCGGGGCCGTAGAGGCCCTGGCTGCCGGTGAGGAACCAGACCTCGGCGGCCGGGGATGGGCTAGTCATGGGGTGCCTTCCGATGTGCGGATCGTGGGTTACTTCTTGCCGATGGCGATGAGGCGTTGGAGCAGGATGAACGCGAACAGCAGGCCGCCGATCACGATCTTGGTCCACCAGGAGTTGAGCGTGCCGTCGAAGGTGATCAGTGTCTGGATGACACCGAGCACGAGCACACCCAGCACGGTGCCCACGATGTAGCCGGCGCCGCCGGTGAGCAGGGTGCCGCCGATGACCACCGCGGCGATCGCGTCCAGCTCCATGCCCACGGCGATCAGCGGGGCCCCCGACAGGGTGTAGAAGGACAGCAGAATGCCCCCGATCGCCGAGCAGAGACCACTGATCGTGTAGACGGCGATCCGGGCGCGGCCGACCGGCAGGCCCATCAACAGCGCCGACTGCGGGTTGCCGCCGATGGCGTACACGTCGCGGCCCAGTCGGGTGTACGCCAGCGTGTACGCGGCCAGGGCGACCACCACGACCGTGATGAGGACGCTGACGGTCACGAAGTTGTCGCCGATCCTGATCCGTTCCTGTGCCGCTGCGGTCCAGAAGCCGTCGGAGATGGGTACGGAGACCGAACTGATCCAGGTGCACAGGCCACGGGCGAAGAACATGCCGGCCAGGGTGACGATGAACGGTTGGATGTCGAAGAAATGGATGATGCAGCCCATCACGAACCCGAGCGTTGGGCCGATCAGCAGCGCGATCAGCAGCACCAGCGTGGACGGCAGGCCCTCGCGCAGCAGTGCGGCCGACACCATCGCGGTCATCGCGACCACCGAGCCGACCGACAGGTCGATGCCGCCGGTGAGGATCACGAAGGTCATCCCGACCGCGACGACGAGCAGGAACCCGTTGTCGATGAAGACGTTGAAGATGACCTGGATGTTGGAGAAGGCACGGTACTGCGAGACGCCGATGCCGTACATGACGAGCAGCAGACCGAGGCTGACCAGTACCGGGACCTGCCGCCGGGGCAGGCGCCACCACGTCGGTCGGCCCAGCCGCGCGGTCAGTTGCGGGGTGCTCATCAGGCTGCCACCTGCTCCTTCTTCTGCTCGACCGGGACCGACGGCGGCGCCCCGGGCACTCGCCGACGGCGGAACCTGGCGCGGAACGCCGGTGCCTGGATGAGGCAGACCGCGATCACCACCATCGCCTTGAACAGCAGGGAGGTCTGCGGGTCGATGTTCATGGCGTACACGGAGGTGGTCAGGGTCTGGATGATCAGCGCGCCGACGACGGTGCCGCTGAGGTAGAAACGGCCGCCGGTCAGCGCCGTGCCGCCGATGACCACGGCGAGGATCGCGTCGAGTTCCACCCACAGCCCGGCGGAGTTGCCGTCGGCGCTGGACACGTTCGCGGTCATCATGAACCCGGCCACGGCGGCGCAGGCGGCGCTGACGACGTATACGAGGAGCTTGATGCGCCGCGCGCGGATGCCCGCCAGCCGGCTGGCCTCGGCGTTGCCGCCGACCGCCTCGATGATCATCCCGAGTGCGGTGCGGCGGGTGAGTACCGCCACGATCAGTGTCACGGCCAGGGCGATGATGATCGCGAACGGCAGGGTGAGGAGGTGTCCGACGCCGATCATCCGATAGGGACTGCTGTTGATGGTGATGATCTGTCCGGAGGTGATCAGCTGGGCCAGGCCGCGCCCGGCGACCATCAGGATCAGGGTGGCGATGATCGGCTGGATGCCGATCACGGCGACCAGCACCCCGTTCCAGGCGCCGAGGAGCAGCGCGACCCCGCACGCGATGAGCAGGGCGGCCAGTACGGTGCCGAGGCTGCTCTGGTCCGGCTGGCGACTGATGTAGAGGCAGGCCACGGCGCCGCTGACGGCTACCACGGACCCCACGGAGAGGTCGATCCCACCGGTGGCGATCACGAGGGTCATGCCCAGGGCGACCAGGATCAGAGGGGCGCTGAGCCGGACGATGTCGATCAGGCTGCCGTAGAGGTGCCCGTCCTTGAGCTCGACGGCCAGGAAGCTCGGCCGGTAGACGGCGTTCGCCGCCAGTAACGCCACGAGCACCACGACCGGCCAGAACAGCCGGTGACCGGCGGCGCCCGACAGGCGTGTCTTCCAGGTGGTCATGCCGCGTCCTGCCCTTTCTGCTCGGCTCCGCTGGCGATGACGCGCATGACGCGTTCGGCATCGAGGCTGTCGTCGTTGGCCAGCTGGGTGACCAGCTGCCGGTCGCGCATCACGGCGACCTTGTGGCTGAGCCGCAGCACCTCCTCCAGTTCGGCGGAGATGAACAGCACCGCCATCCCGCCATCGGAGAGTTGCACCACGAGGCGCTGGATCTCGGTCTTCGCGCCGATGTCGATTCCGCGGGTCGGCTCGTCGAGGATCAGCAGCCGCGGCTCGGTGATCAGCCAGCGGGCGAGCAGGACCTTCTGCTGGTTGCCCCCGGAGAGGTTGCGCACCGGCATGTCCGGGTCGGCCGGGCGGATGCTCAACGTCTCAATGTAGCGCCGGACCAGCTCGTCCTGGCGGCGTCGGGGCACCTGCCGTAGCCAGCCGCGGGCCGCCTGCATAGCGAGGATGATGTTCTCCCGCACCGACAGGTCGCCCACCAGACCCTCGGTGCGCCGGTTCTCGGAACAGAACGCGATGTTCTGTTCGATGGCGGCGACCGGTCCCCGGATGGTGACGGGCCGGCCATCCACGGCGAGCTGACCCCGGTCGGCCCGATCGGCTCCGAAGAACAGCCGGGCGACCTCGGTGCGGCCCGACCCGAGCAGGCCTGCCATGCCAACCACCTCACCCTGGTGGATGGTGAGGCTGAACGGTGCCACGGAGCCGGTTCGGGCAAGCCCGGTCGCCTCGACGACCGGGGTGCCCGTCTCGACGGCCGCCAGGTCCCGCCCGGCCTGCTCGTCGAGTCGCTCCAGGGTGTCGAGTTCCTTGCCGATCATCTTTTCCACCAGGGCGAACTGCGGTAGCTCCGGGGTCGGGTACTCGCCGACGAGGCGGCCGTTTCGCAGGACGGTGATGCGGTCGGCGACCTCGTACACCTGGTCGAGGAAGTGCGTGACGAAGAGGATCGCGATGCCCTCGTCGCGCAGCTGGCGCATGATGCGCATGAGCTGCGCGACCTCGTCGGCGTCGAGGCTGGACGTGGGCTCGTCGAGGATCAGGACCCGGGCGCGGACGTCGACGGCGCGGGCGATCGCCACCATCTGCTGTACGGCCAGGGAGTAGCTGCCGAGCAGCTCGGTGACGTCGATGTCCAGGTCGAGGCGGGCCAGCAGGGCCTTCGCGCGGCGGCGCATCTCGCGCCAGTTCACGGTCCCGAACCGTCGCGGCTGGCGCCCGATGAAGATGTTCTCCGCCACGGACAGGTTCGGGCAGAGGTTCACCTCCTGGTAGACGGTGCTCACCCCGGCTGCCGTGGCCTGCCTTGGGCCGGTGAAGGAGACCGGGGCGCCGTCGAGCGTGATGGTTCCGGCGTCGCTGGCATACACCCCGGTCAACACCTTGATCAAGGTGGACTTGCCGGCGCCGTTCTCGCCCATCAGGGCGTGCACCTCGCCAGGGAACATCCGGAAGTCGACGCCGTCGAGGGCGCGGACTCCGGGGAAGAATTTGCTGATCGCGGTCATCGTCAGGACCGGATGCCTATCCGACATCCCACCAGACCTTTCGTGATTGTCGTCAGGTGCCCTGCCGCCGCGACCGTTCACGGCGGTCCCGGCCCGTCGGCTCACGGTGCGGGAGAGTGGTCGGGGCCGGCGGTGTGGTCCACCGCCGGCCCGTTCGGTGCGCCGGCGGGCATCGCGGCGCAGGCGCTGTGCCGGTGCCCCGGCCCGTCAGTACTTGCGGTTCGGCAGGGCCTCCTTGGCCTGCTCCTGGGTGAAGGTGGTCTCCTCGGTCTCGATCCGGGTCGGCACCGTCTCGCCGGCGTGGACCTTCTTCGCCAGGTCCATCAGCTGGGGCCCGAGCAGCGGGCTGCATTCGGCGATGAAGTTGAACTTCCCGTCGGCCAGGGCCTGCATGCCGTCCTTGACCGCGTCGACGGTGATGATGGTGATGTCCTTGCCCGGCACCTTGCCCGCGGCGGTGATCGCTTCCAGCGCGCCCAGGCCCATGTCGTCGTTGTGCGCGAACAGCACGTCGATCTTCGGGTTGGCCTTGAGGAACTGCTCCATGACCTGCTTGCCGCCGGCGCGGGTGAAGTCACCGCTCTGCGACGCGATGATCTTCAGGTTGGGGTTGGCGGCGATCGCCTCCGCGAAGCCCTTCTTGCGGTCGTTGGCGGGTGCCGATCCGGTGGTGCCCTGCAGCTCCACGATGTTCACCGGGCCGGTCGCGGACTTGGTCTGCTCGACCAGCCACTCGCCGGAGAGCCGGCCCTCCTTGACGAAGTCCGAGCCGAGGAAGGTCTTGTAGAGCGACTTGTCGGCCGAGTCGACGGCGCGGTCGGTCAGGATCACCGGGATCCCGGCGTCCTTGGCCTCCTTGAGCACGGTGTCCCAGCCCGACTCCACGACCGGCGAGAAGGCGATGACGTCGACCTTCTGCTGGATGTAGTTGCGGATCGCCTTGATCTGGTTCTCCTGCTTCTGCTGGGCGTCGTCGAACTTCAGCTCGATGCCCGCGGCGCCGGCGGCCTCCTTGATGGAGTTGGTGTTCGCCGTGCGCCAGCCGCTCTCGGCACCGACCTGCGAGAACCCGAGCACGATCTTGCCGTCGGCCTTCGTGCCGCCGTCGCCGCCGGTGTCGCTGTTGGAGCAGGCGGTCAGCCCGGTGGCGAGCAGCCCGGCCGCCAGCATGGTGGCGAACCCGCGGCGGCTGATCGAATTGCCGGTGTTCATGTGATGACTCCTTACGGGGGTGTGGTGGGGTACCTGGCTGTGCCTGGCCGCGCCGGACGTGCCGGAAGGCCGGGCCATGGACGATGCGCGCTGTTCAGGTTTGGCGAGTCATTCGTGAGATGCCGGCTGGCACCGGCTCGTGCTACCGGTTGGTGGACGGAACCGGGCCTGCCCGTAGACGTTCTGGTAGCGCTCGTAGAGCGAGTCGATGTCCTCGGCGGCGATGGGCACCGGCTGGCCGAGCGCCCTGGCCAGGTGTGCGGTGCGGGCCACGTCCTCGCACATCACCGCGGCCTTGACCGCCGCCCTCGCGTCCGGGCCGATGGTGAAGACGCCGTGGTTGGCCATCAGCACCGCGGGGGAGCGGTGCCCGGAGAGGGTGGCGACGATGCCCTTGCCGATGTCGTCACCGCCGATGAGGGCGAACGGGCCGACCGGGATCTCACCGCCGAACTCGTCGGCCTGTGCGGTGAGGTGGCAGGGGATGGGCTCGCCCCGCGCGGCCCAGGCGGTCGCGTAGCTGCTGTGGGTGTGCACGACGCCACCGACGTCCGGCATCGACCGGTAGACGTAGGCGTGCGCGGCGGTGTCGCTCGACGGCGAGAGGTCACCCTCCACCACGATTCCGTCGAGGTCACAGACGACCATGTGGTCGGGCCGCAGGTCGTCGTAGGACACCCCGCTCGGTTTGATCACCATCAGGTTCCGTCCCGGCACCCTCGCCGAGACGTTGCCGGCCGTCCAGGCCACCAGGCCGTACCGGACGAGTTCGGCGTGCAGGGCGGCCACCGTCTCGCACAGCTGTGCCACCTCGGCGCTCGTGCTGAACTGCTTGCTCATGCCATGACCTTCGCGGGGAGCGGGGCCTCGTCGGCCCGCGCGTGGTTGACCGCCGACCGGGCGGCGTTACGGATGGCGCGTAGGCGCAGCAGGACGTCGTCGCCGCCGCGACCGAAGTGATCGTGCAGCCGCCGGTACTCGGCGTACAGCGCGTCGTAGGCACGGGCCCGACCGGGATCGGGCAGATAGGCGTCGCGGTCCACCCGGCCCATCGCCGTGGCGGCCGCGAACACGTCGGAATAGGCCCCCGCCGCGACCGCCGCGTGGATCGCCGAGCCCAGCGCCGGGCCCTGGGCCGAGCCGATGATGCCCAGCGGCCGGTTGGTGACGTCGGCGTAGATCTGCATCAGCAGCCGGTTGCTGGTCAATCCACCGGCGACGATCAGCTCGTGCACCGGCACCCGCGCAGCGGCGAACGCCTCGATGATCATGCGGGTCCCGTACGCGGTGGATTCCAGCAGCGCACGGTAGATGTCGGCCGGCCGGGTGGCCAGGGTCAGCCCGACGATCACCCCGCTCAGGTCGTGGTTGACCAGCAGCGACCGGTTGCCGTTCCACCAGTCCAGCGCCACCAGCCCGTGGGCGCCCACGGGCTGGGCAGCCGCCTGTTCGGTCAGCAGCTCGTGGGAGGCGAACCCGTCGGGCGCGGCGTGCTCGACGTACCAGCCGAAGATGTCGCCGACCCCGCTCTGGCCGGCTTCGTACCCCCAGAGGCCGGCGCTGATGCCCCCGTCGACCACGCCGCACATGCCAGCCACCTCGGCCAACTCCGTGCCGTTGACGACGTGGCAGGTGGAGGTGCCCATGATGGCGACCAGCCGGCCCGGTTCGAGGGCCTGCGCGGCGGCGGCGGTGACATGGGCGTCCACGTTGCCGACCGCCACGGCGATGCCCGCGGGCAGGCCGGTCCACGCCGCGGCCTGAGCGGTCAGTCCGCCGGCGCGCGCACCCAGGGCGGCCAGCGGGCCGTCGATCTTCTCGACGAAGTCGGCGAACCCCGGGTTCAGCGCGGCTAGGTAGTCCCGGGACGGGTAGCGGCCGTCCTGGCGGATGCCCTTGTACCCGGCGGTGCACACGTTGCGGGTTTCGGCGCCGCACAACTGCCAGACGATCCAGTCGGCGGCCTCGATCCACCGCTCGGCCCGGGCGTAGATCTCGGGGCCTTCCTCCAGCAGTTGCAGGGCCTTGGCGTACTGCCACTCGGCGGAGATCTTGCCGCCGTAACGGCCGATCCAGGCCTCCCCGCGCTCGTGGGCCAGGGCGTTGATGCGGTCGGCCTGCTGCTGGGCGGCGTGGTGCTTCCACAGCTTGACGTAGGCGTGCGGGCGGGTACGCAGGTCGGGCAGCTCGCACAGCGGGGTGCCGTCGGCCAGGGTGGGCAGCACGGTGCAGGCCGTGAAGTCGATGCCGATACCGATGACCTGCTGCGCGGCGACACCGCTCGCGGCGAGTGCGGCGGGCACCGCGTGTCGCAGCACGTCCCGGTAGTCGTCGGGGTCCTGCAGGGCCCAGTCGGCCGGCAGCGGCTGCCCGTCGGCGGCCAGCACGGAGTCCATGACGCCGTGCCGGTAGGCGTGGACCGCCGTGCCCAGTTCGGCGCCGTCGCGAACCCGTACCACCAGTGCCCGCCCGGACAACGTGCCGAAGTCGACGCCGACGACGACCTGGTCGCCGGGTCCAGCCGAAGCAGTCATGAGATCCTCCCCGTTCACCTTCTCGCCACAGTGTTAGCGCTCACATTCGATCCGTCAAGAGCTCTCCGGAAACCTGCTCGCAACTCTGTTTCCGTGCCCGGGAGCCTGTGACTCGTCGTGGGGTGCGAGCCCGGTGGACCCGCCTGTGATTGCCGCCCTGTGCACGCTCACATTCATGGCCGTGGCACGCCGCTTCGTCGGCCGGCTCCCTGGCGCTGGCGCTGGTGCACGAGCCGGCCGACGCGTGGTTCGCCGGACCAGATCGGCAGCGACAGACGTTTCCTGCTCAGCTGGCTGTCGGCGCACCCATCGGAACAGCCGCGGCCCGGTCGACTCAACTCGGCCGGGCCGCGGCCGTTCACTCGGTGGGGCGGACAGCCCCGGGCGTCACCTACGGGGCGAGTTCGTTCTTCGCGCGGGCCGCGCTCGAGACGACGAGATCCTTCTCCGCTTGAGTGAAGATGCCGGCCGCGAGGAACGCGTCGGCGGTACGGGCGACCGCCGACTGGAAGCCGCCGTGGTTGGTGAAGGGCGCCTGGTCCCACACCAGGTCGAGGAACGTCAGGCCGTCGGTGCCCGGTGAGGGGATACCCGTCACCGGAACGTCGAAGTTCGGCAGGCCGTCGTTGCGCTTGTAGTTGGGCACGCCGGTGTCGATGGACCCGAACACGATCGTCGGCTCCACCCGGCGGAAGTACGACGAGGCGGCCTGCGAGTCGCTGATGTAGTACGGCCGCAGGGTGAAGCCGTGGGTGGTGAAGAGCATGTCACCCGCCGCGGTGGTGCTCGCGTGGGTGATGGCCGAGCGGGCGTAGTCGCCGTCCCGCTTCAGGTGGCGGTAGAGGGACAACTCGCGATAGTTGCCACCGCCCGGGTTGCCGAGGATCTGCATGACGAGGGGACCCCAGAAGATCGCCTGGGTGTCGGGGCGGTCCAGCGCCCGCTCGATCCGGATGCTGAACGGCATCCTGATCTCGATGGTGTCGCCCGGCTGCCAGGTCCGGCTCAGCGTGACGTAGGTCCCCGGCTTGGCGGTGACCTGGGCGTCGGCTCCGTTGATCGTGACGAAGAAGCCCCGCTGCACCCAGCCCGGTACCCGCAGCTTGATGTCGAGCTGGCCGCTGCCGTCGACGACCAGCTTCGTCCGATCGTCGCGGGGGTAGCTCGTCTCCTGGGTGATGGTGAAGCCCTTCTCGGCCCAGGTCAGCGTGGACGGTACGAACAGGTTGACCCACAGCGTGCTGCCGTCGGCCGACTTGAAGTAGATCGTCTCCTGGTACTTGGTGTGGTTCTCCACTCCCGTCCCGCCGCAGCAGGTGCCGGTGTTGCCGTAGCTGCGGCTGGTGCCCGGGGTCAACGGCTGGAAGTAGGTGACCTGCGGGTTGCTGACGCTCGTGCTGTCGGCGCGCGAGCCGACGATCATGTTGAGCAGGCCCCGCTCGTAGTAGTCCAGGTACGCCGGGTCGTGCTCGTGCAGGAACAGGTTACGGGCCAGCTTGATCATGTTGTAGGTGGTGCAGGTCTCCGCGCCTCCCTGGGCGATCGCGTTCGCGATGTTGTCCCGGTTCTGGAACATCTCGATGTTGTTGTTGGAACCGGGGTAGTTGCCGCCCGTCCCGCCGTGGGCGAACATGCGGTGCGGGACGACCATGCCGAAGAAGTTCTTCGCGGCCTGGAAGTACTCCCGGTCGCCGCTGTGCTCGTAGACGCGCAGGTACCCGACGAACTGCGGCACGTGCGAGTTGGCGTGCAGGCGGTCCGGGCGGCGCCGGCCGGGCCGGTTCTGCGGCGTCACCACGAGGATGTCCCGGTTCTCGACGCAGGCGTCGAACAACGACTCGCGGTTGTCGAAGAACTTGGCGGTCTCCAGGTGCTTCCCGTCGCCGGTGAGCGCGTAGATCTCGGGGAAGACCTCGCCTGCCCCGCCCGTCTCGCCGGCGATGTAGAGGTCCCACATGTAGTTCAGGTTGTCCCGCGTGATGGGGCCCGTGTAGTTGGGGTGGTTCTTGTCCCCGACGGTCAGCGCGAGGTGGGCCCAGTTCGCCATCTTGACGACGACGTCGCGCGCCTGCTCGTTGTCGGTGTGGTAGTAGGCGTCGAGCAGGCCGCGCATGATCTTGTGCTGGGTGTACCAGGGTGCCCAGGTGTTGGTGTTCGCGTTGCCGCCGTAGACGGCCCAGCGCGGCGGCCCGAGCCGGAGCACCGCGTCCTCCGGGATCGCGCCGAGGTAGCCGGGGTGGGTCGGGGTCCACAGGGTGCTGCCGCCGTCCTGGGCCGGCACGATGCCGGCGTCGCGGCCGTTGGGCGAGGCGTCCTTGAGGGTGGTGCCGCCGTCCTCGTCGAACCGGTACCAGGCGATGGTCCCACCGTTGGTGCTCCCGGCCGGCGAGTCGAGCAGGGACTGGACCTCCTGCTGGCTCAGGGCGCGGTCGAAGACGTGGAATTCGTCGATGGTCGCGTCGAGGAACGGGTCGCCGTACTGCGATCGCCCGATCCACCGGTTCCCGGGGTTTCCGAGGTTGGCCGGGCTGAGGGTCATGTTCGTGTTCTGGCCGGCCTGCTGACCGTTCACGTACAGCGTGCCGGTGTTCTGCGACAGCGTGACGGCCAGGTGCACCCACTGGTTGGTCGGCAGCGCCGCGTTACCGTTGATCTGCTGTTCCTGACCCGAACCGCCGACGGTGATGGCGAATCTCGGCACGTTGCCGGTGACGCCGGCACGCGGGGTGAGGAACATGTTGACCGTGGTGTTCTGACCGAAGTCGAACAGCCGGCTCCAGTTCTGGGCGGAGGCGAGGTTCACCCAGGTGGCGATGGTGAAGCTGGTGAGCTGACTGATGGCTTCCTGAGGAAGGGTGACGTGCTGCGCCTTGCTCGGTCCATTCAGGCGCAGCCCGTTGCCGAAGCGGCCCGCCACCCGGCCGATCTGCGGTTGCTGCGGATCCCCGCCGCCGGAGCCGCCGGTGCCCATCCGCGCGGCGATCGCTGCCTGGCACGCCGCGAGCTCGTTGACCATCCAGTCGAGCTTGCTCTTGAAGATCGGCTCGCCCTGGTCGGCGTAGCTCTGCGCGAGAGCCGTCATGAAGTGACCGGCCCAGTGGCCGCTGAGCAGGCCGCCGTCCTCCCAGCCGCCGGGGACCGAGACGCCCGCCGGGTTCGGCCGACCGGCCTGGTTGTTGAACAGGACAAGGAAGCGCCGCTCGTCGAACTGGCGAAGGTAGTTCTTCGTGCGGTCGCGCTTCTCCTGCAGCAGGCCGTTGCCCAGCTTCACCTCCCGCAGCTGGAAGGGCCTGACCGGCGCGGTCCCACCGGGACCGAGGTCCGGTGGGGTCGAGCCGAGCGCGGTCGGGCCGGTTGCCGGCTCGGTGGTTGTCGCCGCCGCGGCAGCGGTCCCCGGGAGAACGCTGGCGCCGGCGACCGCAGCCACACCGATGGCTGATGCCTGAAGAATCTGACGTCGATTGACGGAGGGCTTGTCGGATTGAGTCACTGAGGACCGTCCTTCCACGTGGGTGTGGGCTGACCGCACGGCCAGGCTCCTGCTCGCTGTATCTGGATCGAGAACCGCTGGATGGAATCGCCCGGCCAGGTGGACGTTGCTCCTCCCGTACCGACCGTGACCAGCAGGGACCGGGCACGCCGGACGCCGCCCCGTCCACGGGCGGGGATGACCGGCGTTCGGCCGGCGACGGGTGCGCCCGCCGGCGCGACGGCATGCCACCGCGCCGGCAGGTGTACGGAGCGGCCCGGCCGTGGCCGTCCCGTGAGGTGCGCGGTCCAGTGCCTGCCGGTTGCCCTCAGGCCGGGACGAGGCTCATCGTCAGGTCTGACCTAATTCATCGATCGTCCTCCATTGCGCCGGACCGCGGGAGTCGGTGTCCACGGCCGCCACGAAAGGGGGCTGGGGCATCGGCTACGGAGCCCCTGATGACAGGCAGTGTGAGCGCTAACTCGCGGCGCCGTCAATCCCTACGTACCAGTAAACCCAACGATTGACACCTGCCGGAAACCTATCTATGTTAGCGCTCAACTTGGGTTGGCCCGGCGCCGGCAGCCGTGCCGCAGCGTGGCTCACGACGTGGCGGCCAGGTGGGCGCCGGCGGGGTGCGCAGGGCGACGGCAGCGCACAGTGGACTTCCTGCTCGAGGAGGCAGCGTGGCCGCCGAGTTCGGCATCTCGGAGCTGTGGGATCCGGCGGTTCGCCGTGACCCGCACCGGTTCTACGACCGGGTACGCGACAGTGGTGGGCCGGTGCTGCAGGTCGATCCCGCGGGCAACCGCTTCTGGGTGATCGCCGGACATGCCGACGTGCTGGCGGGGCTGCGTCACCCGGCGATCGGACACGAGGTTCACCGGCTGTGCCCCGGCATGCAGCAGTCGGCCCCACGACAACTGTCGGAGGCGGCGAGAATCGAGGCTCGCCAGCTCATCAACCTCGACCCGCCCGACCACACCCGCCTACGGGGGCTGGCCAGCGGCGGCTTCACGGCGCGAGCGGTGGCCCGGTTGGAGCCCTGGATCACCGACCTCGCGGATCGGCTGGTCGCACGGGCACGCGAGCGGGGACGCATCGACGGGGTGAGCGACCTCGCTGACCCGGTGCCGGTCAACGTCATCGCGGAGCTGGTCGGCATCCCCGAGCCGGACCGACCACGGTTCCGGGCCTGGTCGGCCGCGATCGTGTCGGCCAGCATCGACGGCCCGGCGGCGACGGTCGAATTCGCGGCCTACCTCGACGAGCTGGCGGCCCAGCGCCGGGCGGCTCCGGCCGACGACCTGATGTCGCAGCTGGTGGCCCTGGCGGAGCGGGGTGAACCACTCGACCGCGATGAGCTGGTGGCGCTGGTGCAGCTGCTGCTCGTCGCCGGCCAGGAGACCACGGTCGACCTGATCGTCAACGGCATTCGTCTCCTGCTCACCCACCCCGAACAGTGGCAGGCGCTGCGAGACGATCCGTCGCTGGCGGCGGCGGTGGTCGAGGAGACCCTCAGGTACCGGGGCCCGGTCGAGATCGTGCCACCGCGATTCGCCCTCCAGGACCTGGAGATCGCCGGTGGGCGGATCCCCGCGTTCGATCGGGTGGGGATGTCGTTATGGGGAGCCAACCGCGACCCCGCGGTGTTCGACCGGCCGCACGTGTTCGACATCCACCGACCCGACGTTCGCAAGCACATCGCCTTCGGGCACGGGATCCACTTCTGTCTCGGCGCTCACCTGGCCCGGCTGGAGAGCCGAATCATGTTCGAACGGATCGCGCAACAGCTTCCCGGCCTCCGCCTCGCGGTCGATCCTGCCGACCTCGACGGTTTCCGTCTTCATCAGGACGGCCTGCCGCTGCAGGTTTGACGGGGGGCGTTCAATCTGGCCGGACGCCAGATTCGATGGGGCAACGGCACTGCCCCGACAGCCGACACCAATATGCGTGCCAAGCGGTGGTCGCACCATGCCAGGAATCGTTTTGCGAGACAGCGGAGAACCGGTTTGTTGCGACATCGGTTCGATCCACAGTCAAGAACACGCGACGATTGTAGATAGTTATCGCAGTGAATGAGGAAATACAGTTCTGAGCAAGATTCCTGTCGCGGTGGCGGCCGTCATGTGGCGGGCACCACGCAGGTCTGCTGCGTCCAGAAACGGAGGAGCCGCTATGGTCAGGCGTTTCTCGGCCGCCATCGCGCTCGGTGCACTCGTCGTGCCCGGCGCCTTGGCCGTCGAGCCAGCGTACGCGAACGAGTCGGTGGCAGGGCGGGTCGACCTCGCCGTCGGGCTGTCCGACCACATCAATTTGGCCGGAACGGGGCTGGTGCCGGCGGTCGTGCGGAGCACCCCGGCCTTCGACGCCACCGCCGTGGACGCCGGAAGCGTCCTGCTCGGTGCGTCCGGGGTCAGTGGTGCATCGCCCGCGAAATGGGCGGACGGTGCGGTGATGGCGACGAAAAGAGATGCCGACGGCGACGGCCGTATAGATCTCGTGCTGCATTTCGACAAAGCGGACCTCACCAGCGCCGGCGGGCTCGGCCCGGACAGTACCGAATTGAACTTGTCCGGTCGGTTGTCCGACGGTCGCGAGATCACCGGGTCCGACCAGGTCGACACCGAAATCGCATTCGAGATCAAGTTTGCCGAGTCGCTGGCGATCCGCGGTGCGAACGCCGGCCTGCACAGCGCGCGCGGCCAGAGCCTGGGGCGGGTTGAGAGCGTGCTCGACCGGCACGGCCAGGTCCGGGACCTCGTGCCCATGGTGCAGAGTGTCTCGTCCGCGGAGCTGACCGAACTCGTCGGTGAGGCGGAGGCGCGCACCGGCGGGGAGGTGCCCGACATGTCGTCGTGGTACCGCCTCACCATGCCGTCCGGGGTGGACGCCGAGGCCGTCACGGCCGAGCTCGCGGCGCTGCCGGAGGTCGCGCACGTCTATCCGGTACCGGAGCCGGTGCCACCGCCGTCGACCACGCCGGACTTCACCGGCCGGCAGGGATACCTCCGCCCGGCCCCGACCGGGATCGACGCCGACTTCAGCCGGCGAGACCCGCGACTGCGTGGCGCGGGGATCACGGTCGCCGACCTTGAGTACGACTGGAACCCGTTCCACGAGGATCTGCAGTTGGACTGGTCGAGCGACCTGGGCGGCGACGCCTTCCCGCGCTACACGGGCTTCGCCGACGAGCACGGCACGGCCGTTTTCGGCATCATGGCCGGGCGTGACAACGAGTACGGGGTCACCGGTGGGGTTCCCGACGCCCAGTTCTACGGCATCTCGCCGAACGAGCGGCTGCCCTCCGGTCGCACCTCCTGGAACCCCGGGCCGGCGCTGGTCTACCTGGCCGCCAACGGCAGCCTGCGACCCGGGGATGTCGTGCTGCTGGAGCAGCAGACCTCCAGCCCACTCGGCGGCACCCGGTACGCGCCGCTGGAATGGATCCCGGCGGTGTTCGACGCGATCAAGCTGCTGACCGGGCTGGGCGTCACCGTGGTCTCGACCGGCGGTAACGGCAACACCAACTCCGACGACCCGATGTACACCCGCAACGGCATCCGCTGGTTCGACCCGGCCGTGCAGCACTCCGGCTCGATCATGGTCGGTGCGGGTAGCAGCACGGACCACGAGCGGCTCAGCTTCTCCAACTACGGCACCCGGTTCGACCTGCAGGGCTGGGGGCAGAACATCACCACCACGGGGAGTAACGGAAACCTGCAGGGTGGCACGAACCCCGCCAACCTCAACGTCCGTTACACGCAGTCGTTCGGGGGCACGTCGGGCGCCGGGCCGATCGTGACGAACGCCGTCGTGGCCATCCAGTCGTACCTCAAGGCCACCGGCCAGGCTCCCTGGACCGCCCAGCAGATCGTCGAGGTCCTGAGGGCCACCGGCACGCCGCAGGGTGCGAACACGGCGGGTCAGCAGATCGGGCCGCTGCCCAACCTGGAGGCCGCCCTCAAGATGATCGAGGTCGACGCGCCGGTTTCGACCATCGCCCTCAGCCATCACGCCAACAGCGACGTGGACCCGGTGGCCAACCCGCTGGTGACCCTGAGGGCCGACGACGGTTGGGGCGTCGGTGTCGCTCGCATCGAGTACCGCATCGACGGCGGGCCGTGGACGGAGTACCAGGCGCCGTTCCGGGTGAAGGGACCGGGCCAGCGCACGATCGAGTACCGGGCAACCGACACCAAGGGCAATGTCGAGAAGGCCAACACGTTGACCTTCAACAACCCGCAGGTGCCGGTGTACCAGTAGTCACCTTCGGGCCCACCTCGGTCAGCTTGCCGAGGTGGGCCCGGCTGCTGACCGCGTCCATCGCGCGCTGCCGCCGGCCATTATGGACGCGAATCGAGGGTCTGGGGAGTTAAGTTCTTGACCACCTCACCCTGCTGCGGTGTGATAGTGCAATAGCACTCTGCTCGCTCGCTCGGGCCCTACGCCGTCCACAGGTCGTCGGGCCCGGCTCTCGGGTGCCCGACCGGGTTGTACCTCCGGCGCAATGATCCGAAGTTCTCCCGGATGTCACGCACGAGCGTCACACAGAAAGGGGACGTTGTGACAGACCAGCTCATCCCAAGACGGACGCCCTGGCGGCGGAAGTGGCGGCACCTGGTTGCCGCGGCGGGTGCCGTCGCCCTCCTGCTTGCCACCCCGATCCAACCCGGGTACGCCGCACCCACCGCGGACGGTTCGGGCAAGCTCCAGCCAGTCGACCCGCAGAACTGGAAAAACCAGTACGACATGACCTGGGCGGACTGGAAGGACATCCCGAACACGAAGTGGAACGACCCGAACGTCAAGCCGTCCGTGCGGGGACTGAAGATCGCCCTGGTCGCGGTCGACTTCCCCGACCAACCCTTCGTGATCACCCAGCCCAAGAAGAGCGACCTGTTCGGCAACCCGCAGATCGACCCGATCAGCCGCGATGAGGTCCCCGAGTTCTACCGCCAGTACTACATGGAGCCCAACGAGCTCAACCACGGGCGCACCATCCACGAGTACTGGATGGAACAGAGCCGTGGCCAGTTCGGGGTTGCCCAGCTCGACGCGTTCGGCCCCTACAAGATGCCGCGCAACCTCTTCGAGTACGGGCTGAACGAGTTCAACCAGCAACCCGCCTGCCCGAAGGGCTACACCTGTAACGGCAACCTCAACAACGACGCGGCCAACGCGTGGCGGACCGCGCGCGGCTGCACGGGCAACTGCGGGTACGACGTGATCCTGCGCGTCTACGCCGGTTACGACGAGACCAGCATCTGGCAGGAATTCGGCGAGATGATGTTCCAGAACAAGGAGGACATCCCCGACGAGTGGGGCCCGCCGGCCGAGTTCAACAAGGACGGCAGCCTCCCGAACTGGGCGCCGACCCGCTACGTCGAGTGGACCTCGTGGAAGGCGGCGGCCCAGCAGTGGGGCCAGTCCTCGATCCGCCAGGGGGAGAGCTCCGGCACGATCACCCACGAGATGGGCCACTTCTTCTTCAGCATCGGCGACAACAACAACAACCCGTTCTCCCACCGGGAGAACCCCCCGTCGCCCTTCCACCGGGTCGGCTCGGCCCCGTGGGACATGATGGACCGGGGTTCGTTCAACGGCCCCGGCGGCCACCACATGCGCTGGGTGGTCCCGCCGAACCAGGGCGGCTGGAGCCCGGCCGGCCTGATGCTGCGGAACAAGATAGCGATGAACATCGTGCCGGCGGACAATGTGCTCCGGGTCAGCCGGCAGGCACTGGCGGACTCCGGCGTCGTCGTCGCCAAGGTGACCGCGCGGGCGGTCGACCCGGGGGCGCAGGGTGTCTCCGGCATCCGGGTCGCCCTGGACGGCCCGGGGCGCCCTGACCGCACCCCCGACTGCAGCATCAACACGGATCCGTTCTGCCACGGCAACACGGGCTGGGACGACTACACCGTCGAGGTCGTGGACCGGATGGGCTTCGACTCGTTCACCCCGGACAACGGCGTCCTGATCGCGAAGAACAAGACCCGCGAGGGCAACACCTGCGGCTACAACTGCTTCGACTGGGTGATCGACGCCAACCCGCAGGACATCGAGATGGTCGACTACTACTCACCGGACGGCACCCCGGTGATGGCCACCATCGCCGACCACCGGCAGCTCAACGATGCCCTGTTCCACGCCGGTACCGACTCCGGTTCCAAGTACGAGTACGTCGACCAGGCCAACCGGCTGCACATCTACGTGCTGGACGTCCAGCGCGACGCCGACGGCATCCTGTCGTACACGGTGGCCATCCGGTCGCTGGACGGATCCGGGCCCAACGCCCGCGGTGTGGCGCTGGGACAGCCGGTGAAGCAGGGCGTCGAGCCGTCGCGGACCGCGCAGTGCACGTTCCCGCTGAGTAACACCGGCGCGGCGGGCGTCACGGCGGGCCACCCGCGCGACGTGACGAAGTTCGTCGGCTCCGACGTCTACCGTCTCTCGGCGGACTCCGCGGGCGCCGGCTGGACGACCTGGATGCCGTACGAGGTCGTCGCGGCGAACGCGGGCGGCACGGTCCAGGTGCCGGTCTACGCCTCCCGGACGGCGGGATCGGCCAACCAGGCCACGGTCACCCTCACGGCGACCTCGGAGAGCGACCCGAGCAAGTCGACGAGCGTGACCTGCCAGGTGCACGTCAAGGACACCACTCCCGGCGCCGGCCAGGGCGAGGGGCGATGATCCGGAGGTAGCTCGCCAGACGCGACCGGCGGCAGCCCGATAGGGCTGCCGCCGGTGGTGTTTCCGGGATCGTTGCGGGTGCGTCGGGAAGCGCCAGGGAGGTCTCGGCACCGAGCCTGCGGGGACGGGCTACCTGGTCACGAGGTCTTTGATCTGCGCGCCCAGCGTGTCGGTGCCGCCGGGCCAGCCGCGCAGCAGCTTGCCCCCCTTGCTCACCAACGCGACCAGCGGCGGCTCCTCCACCCGGTACGTCCGCCAGACCTGTCCGGTCCGATCGATCCCCACCGGATGTTTGACTCCGTTGTCGCGGACGTACTGGCTCATGCGCTCGACCGTCGAGTCGGTGCCCACACCCACGAAGAGGACCACATCTCGGTACTCCTCGGCGAGCCGGTTGATCTCCTTCTGCTGGTCGGCGCAGAGCGTGCACCAGGGTTCGAGGAAAACCAGGACGACCGGCCGACGGTCCCACTGTTCCGCCATGTTCAGAACCGTGCCGTCGAGCAGCTCCAGGGTGAATCCGGGTGCCCGCGGGGCGTTCGTCGGCGGGGCGACGAAGGTGACGCCCTTGGGTACCGGGCCGGGGAGGGCCGCCGGCGGGGGCTGGTCGGCCTGGTCCGTCGAGCCGGTGCAGCCGGCGAGGGACAGGGTGAGGACGAGCAACGCCGGAAGACAACTGCGGGACCTCACGACACCACCACCTCGCCCGCGATGTCCGCGGCATCGCTCTTCTTGATGGGTACGCCCGGGCGATCCTCCAGGATCAGGACGTGTCCCTCGACTTGTTCCTTCGCCTCGACCTTGAGCAGCATCACGCAGAGCGTCGGCTCGCGCTTGACCTTGCTGAAGTCGACGTCCATCGCCTTTTCCGAGGTTCCCGTGGGGAGCTTGCCCCGCGCGACCTCGCGGCCGTTGCCGTCCTTGATGACGAACGGCGCCTCGGCGTGGGCGAAGCGGTAGGGCCCGGCCCCGGCGCAACTGGTGCCGGGCGGGCGCAGGTTCCAGTCGGGCACGGTCAGGCGGATGACCTGGGTCTTGACGGGAGCGGCGGGTGGGTCGGAGCAGCCGCTGGCGAATGTTGCGCCCAGTATGGCGGTGCCGAGCAGGAGCGCTCGTGGTGGGTTCATCGCTTCCCTCTCATTGCGGGGCCGGCCGACGGGTGGGTGGGCTTCCCGCCACCCACCTGTCAGCTTCCGACGGTCAGGCGTGGCGGCCGGTGTCCGCGGGGGTGACTGTGCAGGTGCTGGTCGACCGAGCGGTCGGATCACTTTCGGATACGGCGCTCAGCGTCACGGTGGTGTTGTTCGCCGCCCCTGGGACGCGGGTGACGTAGACCGGCACGGTCACGCTCTGCCCGAACTGCGCGGCGGCGAGTTCGTTGTAGAGTTCCGCGCGCCAGCCTGACCCGGACGACTCGACCGACAGCCGGTAAACGTCGCCGCGCACCTTGTCGCTGACATCGCTGGGGTGCAGCGTGCGGTCGATGTCGGCTGCCTGGCCGGTGTTGTTTAGCTGGAAGGTGCAGGTGGCGGCCTTTCCGGGGGTGTGCCGTCCGGCCTCGCCGGCGTCGACTCGGACGCCTCGCTGGTGCGGCCCGGCGCCGTCGAGGGAGCGTACGCCCACGGTGTAGGTTCGGATGCCGTCGGCGTCGACCGAGAGGTCGATGATGTAGAAGTGCAGCCGGTTGTCCCGGTCGACCCACTCGTACTCGGTACCGGAGTTGGTCCCCGCGTTGAAGGTGGCGTCGTTGAGCTGCCGCGGGTCACCCGGCACCACCATGCGTGGTGTGCCGTCCGGTTGATAGAAGTCCACCATGTTGATGTCCTCGGGCTTCGGGTCGACGGTCCAGGCGAAGCACGTGGCGGTGCCGCAGTTGGTGGCCTGCGGCTTCGTCTTGTTGATGATCACCCCGTTGCCGGGGATGAAGGAGTCGACGCCGATCTGCTGCACCGTCTCGATGGTGTAGGCGGTGTAGTCGCTGTTTCCCGCGCAGTTCAGCCCGCCGGTGGACGGGTGGCACGAGGGTGTCCGGTCGACCGGACGCGCACCGTCCAGCGTGATCCGTACGCCGAGTAGTTCGTCGGCCAGCGGGCCGACCGCCCGGGCCCGGACCTTGGCGATCACGACTCCCGACTTCGCCAGTCCGTTCCGGCTGAGGTCGACGATGTCCTTCGTGGTGATCATGCCGAGTTGCAGCTTGTTGCGGAGGTTGTGGTGGGGGCCGACGGTTGATCCTCCGTCGGCGGGCACCTTCCAGCGGGTGTGCATGCCGGTGGGGCCGTTCCAGGACCCCTGGCTCATCATGTCCCATTGCCCCGTGAAGGTCCGCTGCGTGGGTACCGCGAACGCGCCGTTGTAATTGTCGCCGATGCCGAGCAGGTGGCTGAACTCGTGCGCGTAGCCGGCGGTGCCGGACGACTCCGCCATGTTGGCGGACCGGTTGCCGGCGCTGGCCCAGGTGAACGAGCCGGCCGCCCAGGAGGTCCACGGGATGTACCGGGTCGGCATCCAGTTCTTCATGGTGCCGTCCGGGTCGAACTCCCGCGGTGGCCCGAACTCGTCCGGCACGTCCTCGGGGGACTGGAACATCATCTCGCCGAACACCTGCCAGGCGGTCGACTCGTCGAGGCCGGCGCCCATGTAGAAGACCTGGTCGTAGGAGTTGGCGACGGCCTGGCCGACGTCGGCGATCCAGGCGTTGCGGGCGTCCTGGGTGAAGTTTCCGTTGCAGGTGAACTTGGGCGGGCAGCTGCTCGCGTTGCCGTACGGGGAGTTGCCGTACTCGAAGTGGTTGCGGGGCAGCCGGTAGGAGCCGAAGGCATCGAGGTCGACGCCGTACTTGCCGTACGAGACTTCCATCCAGTAGGAGTTCAGCGTCTGCCCGTGGTTTAGCGGCCCGGGTTTGTTGAGCAGGTCGCGGTAGAAGGCCGCGACGTCGTCGCGTGGCACGTTGCCGACGCCGATCGGATTGCCGAAGACCGTCGAGCCCGGGGCCTGGCTGATCTGGAACGGCATGTTGGGGTAGTCGAGGACGACGAGTGCGGCCTTCCACCTCTTTACCGAGGGCTGGCGGGCGGGATCGCTCCAATCCGTCCCGGGCACGGGGGCGAAGTCGTCCCAGGTGAGGTCGTACTGGTTGTCCCAGTTCTGCGGGTCGAGCGGAACGATGGCCGGTGCGCCGGCTGCTGCCGGTGGTGGCGTGGCACCGGCGGTCTGTGGCGCGACGAGGGTGCCGGCAGTGAGTGCGGCCAGGACGATGGTCGTCCAGCGCCGTCGGGTTGGTCGTGGTCTCCAGGACACGGCGGTCCTCCCTGCGGTGGCTCGGTGGGTCCCGGCGCACCAGCGTTGGCGGCCGGGGTCGCTGATGGACGTGAGTGGTCGCACGGGGGGCTGGTCGCTTGTGGCGATCGACGGGGGTGTGACCCCGGACTTCGGGGTCACGATTGAGAAACGAGGTTGCAATTGTACATTGCACCAGCCGGATTCGGTGACTAGTCTCCCTGACAAAGCTCAGCCCCAGAAGGTGCTCCGCACCCTCGACATGTTTGCGGTGACCACCCGTCCGCCACGCCTCACGCCCGCCGGGACCTCGGGGTCCTGCGTCGGGCGACAACCGTCCCGGCACGAGCGCTCTCTGCTATTCCACAGGGGAGGTCCGAGCGTGCCCAGCGGCCCGCGCGACGGACAGCCAAGGAGGAGATAATGCGTGTGTACGGCAAGGTCGGGCGGATAGTCGCCCTGTCGGCCAGCGTGGGGCTGCTCGCCGCAGTCACCGCGTGCAGCGGGGCCAAATCGACCGGGGACGGAGATCGCAAGACCTTCGTCTTCGGCGCTTCCGAGGACCCCAAGACCCTCGACGCGGCGTACGTGTCCGACGGCGAGTCCTTCCGCGTCATCTTCCAGGTCTACGAGACGCTGGTGGCGCTGAAGCCGGGCACGACCGAGGTCGTCCCGTCGCTGGCCACCGACTGGAAGGTCAGCAACGACGGGTTGAGCTACACCTTCAACCTGGCCAAGGGCGTCACGTTCCACGATGGTGAGCCGTTCAACGCCAAGGCGGTCTGCTACAACTTCGACCGCTGGTACCACTTCAAGGGCGCCCAGCAGAACGGCGACATCTCGTACTACTGGCAGACGATCTTCGGCGGCTTCGCCACCCAGGACAACGAAGCCGCGCCGAAGACCAGCCGCTACGGCTCCTGCGAGGCCACCGAGGACTCCGTGGTGACGCTGCGACTGAAGGAGCCGTCCTCGGCGCTGCTGTCCGGCCTGGTGCTGCCGGCCTTCTCCATCGCCAGCCCGAAGGCGATCGAGCAGGGCGGGACCGACCTCGCCGTCAGCGGTGACTCGATCGCCTACACCGGCGGCTTCGGCACCAAGGTGGTCGCCGGTACCGGACCGTTCAAGTTCGTGAGCTGGGACCGTGGCGAGCGGCTGGTCCTGGCGGCCAACGAGAACTACCGCGAGGGCAAGCCCCCGCTGGACGAGATCATCTTCCGGCCGATCGCCGATGCTACCGCGCGGATGCAGGCGCTGCAGGCTGGCGAGATCGACGCCTACGAGGGCGTCGCGGCGGCCGACATCCAGGCGGTCAAGGACGTCGGCCAGGTGGTCGAGCGTCCGGCCTTCAACGTCGGGTACATCGGCATGAGCCAGAAGGTGCCGCTGCTGAAGAACCACAAGATCCGCGAGGCGATCGCGCACGCGGTGAACCGCCAGGGCCTGCTGTCCGCGGCGTACCCCGAGGGCGCCGAGGTGGCCAACCAGTTCCTGCCGCCGTCGCAGTGGGGCTACAACACGAGCATCAAGGGCTATGAGTACGACCCGGACAAGGCCAAGCAGCTCATCGCCGAGTCGGGGGAGAAGGACCTGAAGCTGGAGTTCTGGTACCCGGCCAACGTGTCGCGTCCGTACATGCCGAACCCGCAGGCGGTCTACGAGTCCTTCGCCGCGGACCTGGAGAAGGTCGGCTTCACGATCGTCCCGAAGACGGTCCCGTGGACACCGGACTACCTGCAGAACATCCAGGCAGACGGGAAGGGACAGCTCTTCCTGCTCGGTTGGAGCGGCGACTACGCCGACCCGGACAACTTCGTGGGCACCTTCTTCCGTGAGACCACCCCGCAGTTCAACCTGACCGAGCCCAACATCCAGGGGCTGCTCAAGAAGGCGTTGACGGAGACCGACCAGGCCGCCCGCCAGAAGCTGTACGAGGAGGCGAACCAGCTCATCTTCGACTACATCCCCGGCGTGCCGTTCGTGCACAACCGGCCGCTGCTGGCCCTGGGCAAGAACGTGACCGGCTACCAGCCGTCACCGGTGAGCCTCGAGTACTTCAAGCTCGTGAAGATCGAAGGCTGATGATCTCGTGCTTCGCTTTGTCGTTCGACGGCTGCTTCAGCTGATCCCGATCCTGCTGGGGTTGTCGATCCTGCTGTTCGCCTGGGTCCGCGCGCTCCCGGGTGGGCCTGCCCAGGCGCTGCTCGGGGAGAAGGCGACACCGGCGGCCATCGAACAGATCGAGGCGCAGCTCGGCCTGGACCGCCCGCTCTGGGAACAGTACCTCCAGTTCCTCGGGCGGGCGGTCCGGCTGGACTTCGGCGCGTCCCTGCAGACCGGGCGGCCGGTCATCGAGGAGATGGCACGCCGATTCCCGGCCACGATCGAGCTCGCCGTCGCCGCGCTCGTCATCGCCGTCGCGGTGGGCATTCCGCTGGGCTATATGGCCGCTCGCCGGTACGGGACCTGGCTGGACAACGTGCTGGTCTCGGGTTCGCTGCTCGGGGTGACCGTCCCGATCTTCTTCCTGGCGTACCTGCTCAAGCTCGTCTTCGCCGTCCAGCTCGGCTGGCTGCCGACGGCGGGCCGGGCGGATCCACGCGCCAGCGCTGATCATCCCACCGGCTTCTACGTCCTCGACGGCATCCTCACCGGCAACCTGCCGGCGAGCGGGGATGCCCTGATCCACCTGATCCTGCCAGCGACCGCGTTGGCCTCGATACCGCTCGCCGTGATCGTCCGGATGACCCGCGCCTCGGTGGTCAACGTCCTGCACGAGGACTACGTGCGCACCGCCGAGGCGAAGGGCCTGCTGCCCGGCACGGTGACCCGCCGGCACGTCCTGCGGAACTCGATGCTGCCGGTGACCACCGTCATCGGCCTGCAGATGGGCGTCCTGCTCGCCGGAGCCGTCCTCACCGAGACGGTGTTCGCCTTCTCCGGCGTCGGGAAGTTCATGGCCGATGGCATCGTCGCACGCGATTTCCCGACCATTCAGGGTTTCATCTTGGTGATTGCCGTGAGTTACGTACTCATCAACATGATCGTCGATTTTGTTTACGGACTGCTCGATCCGCGGGTGAGGGTGTCGTGAGCGTCGCGGAGCAAGCTCGCCCCGGGGATCCGGCCGGGCCGGCGGGCGTGGGCGCGGTGGTCGGCGAGCCCACCCCGGCGCGTGGCCTGCGCGGTGAGGCCCTGCGCCGGCTGGTGCGGAATCCGATGGCGATGGTCGGGTTCGCGCTGATCCTGGTGTTTGTCGCGGTCGCCGTCTTCGCGCCGTGGATCGCGCCGTACTCGCCGAAGGACAACTCGTGGCTGTCTCAGGTCCGGCCCGGCGCATACCCGGGGCCCTCGGCCGAGCACTGGCTGGGCATCGACCCGCTGGGCCGGGACGTCTTCTCCCGGCTCGTCCACGGGGCTCGACAGTCGCTGTTGATCGGCGTGGTGTCACTGGCGATCGGCGCCACCGTCGGGGTGTTCCTGGGGCTGCTCGCGGGCGCCTTCGGCGGCTGGGTCGACGTGCTGGTCATGCGGCTGGTCGACATCATGCTCTCCGTACCGGGCCTGCTCTTCGCCATCGCGGTCGCCGCGCTGCTCGGGCAGAGCCTGACCTCGGTGATGATCGCCATCGCGGTGGTCAACGTGCCGATCTTCGCGCGGCTGCTGCGCGGTGAGATGCTCGGGCAACGCAACGCCGACTACGTGCTGGCGGCGCGCTCACTCGGCATCTCCCGGGCCGGCATCGTCTTCCGCCACGTGCTGCCGAACTCGTTCACCCCGGTGATCGTCCAGGGCACCCTGACCCTCGCGTTGGCCATCGTCGAGGCAGCGGGCCTGGCCTTCCTCGGTCTGTCCGGCAGCGATCCGTCGGCGCCGGAATGGGGACGCATGTTGACCGACGCCCAGGTCGCGCTGACCTCCGCCCCGCAACTGGCGCTATACCCGGGGCTGGCGATCGTATTCGCCGCGCTCGGCTTCACTCTCGTCGGCGAGTCGCTGCGCGAAGCACTCGACCCCAAGCTACGGCGGTGAACAGGATGAGCTTCCTGCGCGTACGGGACCTCACGGTCACCTTCACCCGGCCCGGGCATCCGCCGGTGCGGGCCGTCGACGGCGTGACCTTCGACGTCGAGGCGGGGCAGTCGGTGGGGATCGTCGGCGAGTCCGGCTCCGGCAAGTCCGTCACGTCGCTGGCCATCATGCGGTTGCTGCCGGCGCGGAACGTGCGGGTGACCGGCAGCATCATGCTCGGCGAGCAGGACCTGCTGTCCCTGTCCGCCCGGCAGATGCGCGACGTCCGGGGTCGGGACGTGGCCATGATCTTTCAGGACCCGATGACCTCTCTCAACCCGGTGGTCACCGTGGGGCGGCAGCTCGTCGAGGTGATCGTCCGGCACGGTGACAGGTCGGCGGCCGAGGCCAGAAAGGATGCCCGGGCCCTGTTCGACCGGGTCGGCATCCCGGACCCGGCGCGCCGGCTTCGGGAGTACCCACACCAACTGTCCGGCGGGATGCGGCAGCGGGTCATGATCGCTATGGCGATCGCCTGCCGACCCCGGCTGCTCATCGCCGACGAGCCCACCACGGCGCTCGACGTGACCATCCAGGCGCAGATCCTTGACCTGCTGCGTGACCTCGTCGAGGAGAGCGGCTCGGCGCTGGTGATGATCACGCATGACCTGGGGGTCGTGGCCGGACTGTGCGAGCGGGTGCACGTGATGTACTCCGGTCGGATCGTGGAATCCGCCCCGGCCGGCGGCCTGTTCGGGCAGCCCGCCCACCCGTACACCGACGGTCTGCTGCGCTCGATACCCCGGATGGACGGCGAGCGGGGCGGCCTGTTGCACACCATCCGCGGCTCGGTGCGGGACGTCGTGCCGTGGGATCGCGGTTGCGCGTTCCAACCCCGCTGCGGCCACGCCGTCGAGGCGTGCCTGGGCGCGGCACCGCCGGTGCAGGAGCTCAGCCTCTTCCCGCCGCGCGAGGTCCGCTGTCCACGCCCGCTGCAGCCGGCGGCACACCCCGCTGCGGGACGTCACGAGGGGGGCGCCGAATGAGCCTGCTTCAGGTACGCGATCTCAAGGTCCACTTTCCGATCCGCGGCGGAACACTCCTCCGCCGCCAGCACGGCTCCGTGAAGGCCGTGGACGGCGTGGACCTGGACGTAGCGGCCGGGACCACGTTCGGCCTGGTGGGGGAGTCCGGTTGCGGCAAGTCCACCCTCGCGCGCGCTGTCACCCGGCTCATCGAACCGACCAGTGGCACCGTCACCCTCGACGGCGAGGACCTCCTCGGGCTCAGCGAACGGCGGCTGCGCTCGTCGCGGCGGAACTTCCAGCTGGTCTTCCAGGATCCGATGGCCAGTCTGGACCCTCGGCAGAGCGTGGAGTCACTGCTCACCGAGCCGCTGCGCGCCTACAAGATCCCGGGCGGATCGGCGGAACACGCGCGGCGTATCCGGCACCTGCTGGACGTGGTGGGACTGCCGGTCGCCGCACTCAACCGCTACCCGCACGAGTTCTCCGGCGGTCAGCGCCAGCGGATCGGAATCGCCCGGGCCCTGGTGCTGAACCCCAAGCTGGTCGTCGCCGACGAGCCGGTGTCGGCGCTGGACGTGTCCGTCCAGGCACAGGTGATCAACCTGCTCAAGCAACTGCAGGAGACGTTCTCGCTGACCTATCTGGTCATCGCCCACGACCTCGCCGTGGTCAGGCACATCAGCGACACGGTGGCGGTGATGTACCTGGGATCGATCATCGAGCAGGCGCCGTCCGAGGCGCTCTACCGCAAGCCGACCCACCCCTACACCAAGGCCCTCATGGGCGCGGTGCCGGTGCCGGACCCAGCGGTCGAGGTGGCCCGCAACCGGATCCTGCTGCGGGGCGACCTGCCGTCGCCGGCCAATCCGCCCGCCGGGTGCCGCTTTCACACCCGCTGCCCGTGGCGCCAGCCCACTCGCTGCGCCGACGAGCGGCCGGCCCTGCGCACGGTCGCGCCGGGGCATCAGGTTGCCTGCCACTACGCGAAGGACATCGAGGCCGGCCGGATCCAGCCGGCGGCGACCGCCACGCCGAGGTCCGGGGTGGCGGCACCGAGACAGCCGCAGCCCGCTGCGGCGCGAACCGCGGAGCTCCTGACTGGCCGGCAGTCCCATGGACGGTGACCTCAAGCCGAAGGTCGTGCACCTGCGCGGCGGCGCCGTCAGCATCGTCATCGACGCCAGCGGACCGGGGCTGCCGGTGCTGCGGTACTGGGGCCCCGAGCTGAGCGAGGCGGACGCCCACATCGTCGGTCTCGGCTTCGGCGAATCACTGCCGGTGAACTCGCCCGACCCGGTGGTGCCACTGGCGATGCTGCCCGAGGCGGCCACCGGACACATGGGCCGACCCGGTCTGCGCGGGCACCGCACGGGAACATGCTGGTCGTCGGCCTTCGCACTGACCGGCGTCGCGGTCACCGCCGGTACGAGCCGGTTCACCGCAGTCGATCACCGCGCCGACCTGGAGCTGGTGACCGAGGTGGAGTTGGCGCCGTCGGGGTTGGCGCGGGTGCGTCACGAGCTGACCAACCGCGGCACCACGGCGTACGTGTTGGAGGGGCTCGAGGTTGCCCTTCCGGTGCCGCCGCACGCCGACGAGCTGCTCGACTTCACCGGCCGGTGGGCTCGCGAACGCCACCCGCAGCGTCGGGCGTTCGACCGGGGCGCGTGGGTTCGGGAGAGCCGACACGGCCGTACCGGCCATGACGCGACCATCGGCCTGGTGGCCGGCACCCGAGGCTTCGGGTTCCGCAGCGGCGAGGTGTGGGGCATCCATGTCGCGTGGAGCGGCAACCATCTCACCTACGCACAGCGTCTGCCCGACGGCCGGTCCACGCTCGGCGGCGGTGAGTTGTTGCTCAGCGGTGAGGTGATCCTGGCCGCGGGGGAGGCGTACCGGTCACCCTGGATCTACGGCGCCTACAGCCCCTCCGGTCTCGACGGCCTGAGCGCGGTGTTTCATCGGTGGCTACGGTCGCGGCCGCAGCATCCGGTGCCGGACCGGCCGCGACCGGTCGTGCTGAACACGTGGGAGGCCGTCTACTTCGATCATGACCACGCCCGGCTGCGCGCGCTGGCGGAGGCGGCCGCCGATGTCGGCGTGGAACGGTTCGTCCTCGACGACGGCTGGTTCGCCGGGCGCCGGCACAGCAGCGCCGGCCTGGGGGACTGGTTCGTCGATCCGGACGTCTGGCCCGACGGCCTGGGGCCGTTGATCGACCACGTCGAGGCGTTGGGCATGGAGTTCGGGCTGTGGGTCGAACCGGAGATGATCAACCCGGACTCCGACCTGTTCCGGTCGCACCCGGACTGGGTCCTCGGCCCGGCGCCGGGCGTGCTGCCGGTCACGATCCGCCGCCAGCAGGTCCTCAACCTGGCGCATCCGGCGGCGTACCGGTACATCCTCGACCGGCTCGACAGCTTGTTGCGGGACCACAACATCAGGTATCTCAAGTGGGATCACAACCGCGACCTGGTCGACGCCGGCCAGGACGGCCTGGCGTCGGTACACGACCAGACGCTCGCCGTGTACCGGTTGCTCGCCGAGTTGCGCCGGCGACACCCCGGGGTGGAGATAGAGAGTTGCTCCTCGGGCGGGGCACGGATCGACCTGCAGATGCTGGAGTACACCGACCGGGTGTGGGCGAGCGACTGCAACGATGCGCTGGAGCGCCAGGCGATCCAGCGTTGGACGGGGCTGTTCCTGCCCCCGGAACTGATCGGTTCGCATGTCGGGCCGTCGCGTTCACACACCACCTCGCGTACCCACGACCTGTCCTTCCGCCTGGCGACCGCGATCTTCGGCCATCTCGGCCTGGAATGGGACGTCTCCACCGCCACCGATGAGGAGCGACGGCAGTTGCGCCGGGCGATCGCCACCTATCGGGCGCTTCGCCCGCTGCTGCACGGGGGAACCGTCGTCCGCGTCGACCACCCGGACCCGTCAGCCTGGGTGCACGGGGTTGTGTCGGCGGACCGCTCGGCCGCGGTGTTCGCCTACGTACAGCTGGCCACGTCCGTGGACGCCGTGCCCGCCCCCTGGCGGATGCCGGGCCTCGATCCGGACCGCTCGTACCGGGTCACCCTCCTCGATCAGATCGGCCCGCCCGCCACGGCTGGTCGATCCGACCCTGCCTGGTTCGAATCGGGTTCGGTCGACGTGGGCGGTCGGGTGCTCGGCGTGCTGGGGCTGCCGCCACCACTGCTGGCACCCGAGCAGGCCGTGCTGGTACGGCTCGACGCCGTCGGGGAGCCGCACCGCCAACGGTGAGGCGCCGGCGCGACGTGGGCCAGGCGTACGCGAACCGGCCACGATCGTGGGCGTCCGGCGCGACGGGCGGCGTGGTGGTCGTCCACCACCCGGCCGAACGCCGTATCGTCGAGCGGCTGGTCGGCCAGGACGCGCCGCTGCTGACCAGACAGCAGCGTGAGGTCGTTCCGCGCCGGGCCCCTGCCTCGGAGACGAGGAGGTTCTCGCTGCCGGCTCCGGTTGGCCGGCCGGTGGTCCGGTCCTCGGTCCAGGCCGGTCGGCAAACCGGTTCGGTGACGTCATAGGCGGCGACGCCTGCGATTCGCGCCCTTGATGACGACCAGGTCGCGGTGGCGGCGATGGTCGTGCGGCGGCGTGCCGTCCCGCCGTCGGGTGCGGGGCGGTGATCGGGCAGGTGCACCTTATGCGACGTTACGGCTGGAGTCTTTCCCCTGCGCTGTTGTACTGTGACATTGTACGCTCCTCCGTCGTGGTGGTGCCTTCAGCGACGGCGACGGGATTCAGGCCGGGTTCGGTCGGACGGATGCGACACAAGACAGGGAGTACGGGATGCACGCGCGATTGAAGCCATGGCACGGGGTGCTGGTCGCCACGGCGCTGCCCTTCGACGACCGGCTGCAGGTCGATCTCGATCGGTTCGCGGAGCATGTCCGGTGGCTGGCCGCCGAGGGCTGCGACGGCGTGACCCCGAACGGGTCGCTGGGGGAGTACCAGACGTTGACCGAGCAGGAGCGACGCGTCGTGGTGCGTACGGCGGTCGACGTCGCTCCGGACGGCTTCACCGTGATGCCCGGCATTGCCGCGTACGGTGCGTTGGAGGCGCGCAGATGGGCCGAGGACGCCGCTGAGGCCGGTTGTGTGGCGGTCATGCTGCTGCCCCCGAACGCCTACCGGGCCGACGAGCGGGCCGTTGTCGAGCACTACCGCGAGGTGGCGAAGGTCGGCATACCTGTGGTGGCGTACAACAATCCGATCGACACCAAGGTCAATCTCACCCCGGCCCTGCTCGCCAAGCTGTGCGGCGAGGGCCTGATCGTGGGCGTCAAGGAGTTCTCCGGCGACGTCCGGCGCAGCTACGAGATCGCCGAGCTGGCCCCGGACCTCGACGTGTTGGTCGGCGCTGACGACGTGGCATTGGAGATGTGCCTCGCCGGAGCGCGGGGCTGGGTCGCGGGCTACGTCAACGCGCTGCCGCGGGCGAGTGTGCAGCTGTTCAATGCCGCCGCCAACGGTGACCTGGCCACCGCCCTGCCGCTCTATCGGATGCTGCATCAGCTGCTGCGCTGGGATTCCAAGACGGAGTTCGTCCAGGCGATCAAGCTGTCGATGGACGTCGTCGGGCGGTATGGCGGGCCGTGCCGGCCGCCCCGGGTTCCGCTCACCGCCGAGCAGCAGCGCGCCGTGCGGGAGGCCACCGAGAAGGCGAGCGCCGCCGGGTGCCGGTAGTGGAAGGGTGGTAGACACGTGTGCGGCAAGCGGCTGTTCCACGCGATCTGCTCGCACACCGGGGGCATGCCGAACGATGTCCTCCCGCTCGGTGGACAGCGGGTTTCCCGCATCGGCCACCGGGAGCAGGGCCGGGCCGCGCCGGGGTTCTACACTGCGCTGCACCCGGTCCCCATGGCGGTCGCACCGACCTGGGGATGCGACACGATCCGGGTGGCGCGAGGCGGTGGATCCGGTCCAACTATCCTCCAAGCGGAGGGGGTGCAGTAATGGCGCAGTCGTTACATTTGCCGATGCTCGAGGCGCGGCGCAGCGTGCGGGGCCAGGTCGCCCACGCCCTGCGTGCGGCCCTCGTGGCCGGTGAAATGCGCCCCGGGGAGATCTACTCCGCGCCCGCCCTTGCCGCGCAGTTCGGCGTGTCGCCCACGCCGGTGCGGGAGGCGATGCTGGACCTGGTCAAAGAGGGCCTGGTCGAGACGGTGCCCAACAAGGGTTTCCGGCCGACCGAACTCTCCGACGAGGAACTGGACAACATCACCGAGATCCGACAGCTTCTCGAGGTTCCGATGACCATCCGGGCGGCTGGCGTGGCAGGCGCCGATGACCTGGCTCGCCTGCGGCCGATCGCGCAACGGATCGTCGAGGCGGCGCAGGAGAAAGATCTGATCGCGTACATCGAGCAGGACCGGGTGTTCCACCTGGAGCTGCTCGCACTGGCGGGCAACGCGAACCTGGTCTCGCTCGTCGGCGAGTTGCGCTCCCGGACGAGGCTGTACGGCCTCACCCGGCTCGCCGCCAACGGCGAGTTGGCCTCCTCGGCTGCAGAACACCTCCAGATGCTCGATCTCATCGCCGCGAACGACCGGCGTGGCCTCGAGCGGCTGATCAAGGCGCACATCGGCCACGTGCGCGGCAGTTGGGCCGGCCGGGAGGAACGCCCGCGCAGGCAGCGGTCACGAGCTGCGGCAGCCCAGAAGAACGGGCACTGATCTCGGCCGGGTTGGCCGAGGGTTTGATCCACGTCCACGGTGGCGTCATCGTGGCGGTCCGTGCGGCTGGGGTCGATGTGCTGCGTTGCGCCGCTCAGGGCTACTTCCCACGATGAAGCTGGCTCGCTTTCATCCCGGGTCCAACGGGGCTGGCGCCGAAAGTGGACTCACATCTTGCCGTGGACTGTTCCGCCGGATCCGGGCGCGGGTCGCACCTGGACGGCCGGTTCCCGTCGCCGACACGCGGCCATCGAAGCGGCTCTAGCGGTACTCGACGCGACCGATACGATGTGGTGGCACACACCATCGTGGATCTTCGTGCGCACGGCAACACCAGCAGTTTCGAGTCGACGACTACAGCAGACGGCGGTGGATCATGCGGATACAGCCGCGCCAGGAGATCCTCGACATCTGGCGGGCCACGGTACGCAGTTGCTGGCAGGACGGTGAATGGCACTGGGGTGGCCGCAGCGGCAGCAACTCCATCAGCGACGCAGAGCAACTGCTGACTCTGCTGCTCCCGGCGGCCAAGGTCCCGGTGCTGTCGCTGGACGACCCGGACCGCACCGACGAAGAGGTCATCGAGGCACTCGGTCCGATCGGCGGTGCGATCGAGATTCCCCGTCGGCTGGTCGGCGTGATGATCGACTACTACACCCGGTACACCGACGACACCGGGACCCCGCTGTTCGACGGTGGCAGCTACCTCAACCCGTTGGAGGGTGGCCCGGACCTCACCGACGAGCAGCGCTCCCAGGACATCGTCGACTCGTTCGCGGTGTCTGTCACGCTCACCCTGGCGACGATCGGTTTCGTCAAGGTCTACCGGGGCTCCACCCAGCGGCGCGACCTGCTGGCCCAACTGGACAACCTCGAGGCGATGGCCAGCGCGCGCCTCACGGCGGCCATGGTGGGGCTGCTGCGCAGCTTCAGTACCTTCGTCTTCACCGCCACCGACGAGTACGGCGTCCGGCTGTGCGACATGGTCAACCAGGACGAGCTGCCCCGCCGCGAACTCGTGGCGGCGCTGCGTGAACAGCTGCGGGACACCATGGCCAGCCTGCGCAGCGTGGTGATCGGGTCCGGCCGGGTGACCGAGGATCTGGACAACAGCGAGATGCTGTTCGAGTGTGGCTGGTCGTGGGGGACCATCGCCGGCGCCGAGGAGGTCCCGACCACCGAACCGATCGGCCAGCAGCGCGAGGGCTCGGCGGAGAACGCTCCCTACCTCTACTTCACGGTCATCGCGATGGACGCCATCGAAGACCTGAACTCCGAGCGCACCCGCCTGCTCGGGTTGCTCAACGAGGAGCAGCAGCGGCTGTCCCGGGCACTGCAACTGCGCTGGGAGCTGACCCGCACCTACTGGGCGACGGTGGCGACCTTCGGCAACCGGCGGCGGTGGCCCATCGAGGACATCCCGTGGCGGACGACTGACGGTGACCGCACCGACTACTACACCCTGCAGGCCACGTCGCTGGCGGTGAAGGGACTGCTCGCCGGTGGGCGCGGCGCCGACGAGGAGCTCGGGCGGATCGCCGCGGTGCTCGTGGAGCTGGCGCAGCGGTCGCGGATCACCCGGCGTGCCTCGCCCGACGAGCCGGCGTTGATCGTGCATGCGCCGGGCAAGCGGGTGACGCTGAACGACGACACGTCGAAGCCGATCATGACGTGGAACGTCAACGAATTCTCCACGGTGCTGCTGCAGCGGGCGGCCACCGTCGCCGGTCTGCTGAGCAACGCCCGGCAGCGCAGCGAGCTGCTCGAACTTGCCGACGAGGTGTGGGAGCACCTGCTGCTGCGGCGTATCCCGGACGGCCGGCACCGCGGGCTGTGGGACCACGCCGGCGGTGCCTTCCCCGGGCTGGCGCCGAAGCCGGACGCACCCTCCTGGTATCTGACCGAGCGGGTGGTGCAGGCTCTGGTCAGCGCCGGTCAGCTGCTCTGGGAGCGGCCGTTCCCACGAGCCGGGCGGCTCGCCGCGTACGCGCAGGATCTCATCGACGAGGCCGAGTACCTGTTCGACCGGGAGTTGATGCGCGGCACGTTCGCCGGTGAGGCGATGCAGCGCAGCATGCGCAGCATCCGGGCCAGCCTGCGCCGGGCGCAGATGCTGGTGGACGAACGGCCCGGCACGGCGGCCGCTCTGGCGAACACCCTGCTGCTGCTGCTCAACGACATCACCACCGGGCAGCAGAAAGCCAGCGAGGGGATCTGAATGCTGGTCTTCGTCACGTCGCACAAGGGCGGCACCGGGCGTTCGGTGACCGCGGCGAACATCGCCTACCGCAGCGCGTTGTCCGGCCGCCCCACCTGCTATCTGGACTACGACTTCGGTTCGCCGACGGCCGGCATCACGTTCCAGATCCCGCAGGCGGTCAACGGGGTGGAGGGTGCCGGGCCGAACGGCGGCGGCCTGCATCGGTACCTGCGCGGGGAAATCCCGTCGCCGGAACAGCTGGACGTGTGGGGCACCTCGGAGCGGGCCAGCCTGCGCCAGCGGCCCATCGGGTCCGGTCCGCTGGTGCTGCTGCCCGGGCAGCGCAACGGCAGCGAGTTCGGCTTCACCAACGACATCGCCAAGCGCTGCGCCGAACTCTTCCTCCGGTTGGAGGAGGAGTTCGACCTGACTCTGGTGGACCTCAGCGCCGGCCGGTCCTACGCCAGCCAGATCGCGCTGGCGGCGACTGCCACCCCCACCCTGCGGAAGGTGACCGTTCGTTGGTTGGTCTTCCACCGGTGGACCCCCCAGCACGTCACGGCGGCCGCGGACCTGGCCTTCGAGGCCGGCGGGATCCTGGCCATGGGCAAGGAGTACGGCCACGAGCCGGAGCGGCTGCGGGAGTCGTTGCGGTTCATCCGCACCGCGGTGATCGATTCGCGCGGTCCCGAGGTCGGCCACCTCGACCTCGCGCAGCAGGCCTTCCTGCGCAAGTGCGACGCGGAGCTGTCGGAGCTGGCCCGACGGCGGGGCGTCGGGCGCACCACACTGCTCGGCGCGGTGCCGCTGGATCCCTTGCTGCAGTGGCGTGAGCAGCTCATCTCGGACCACGACGTGCAGACCAAGATCGCGAACGCCAAGACGGTGGACGCCTTCGTGGATCTGACCGAGAAGCTCTTCGACGAAACGGCATGGGAGACCGCGTGATCGGCGTGGATGTCAGGTTCCAGGAGGCGGCTGCGGTGCGTCGTACGGAGAGCGTGGCGTACTCGCATCTGTCGGTGGAGTTGGGGCACTTCTACGCGGAGGACTTCGGCGACGGGTGCCACGAGCTGCGGCGCAAGTTCGAACGGATCGCGGACTGGGCGGGGGCGATCCCGGCGCTGGCCCGACGAGGACTGCCGCCGAACCGGCAGCCCCGGATCAGCACCTGCTTCCTGGTGGACGACTACTTCCACCGGTTCGGCACCCCGCGCGAGGTGATCCCGCAGGTGCAGAGCGCCGCGGCGGAGCACGGCCTGACGCTGGACTACGTGGCCCGGGAGTCCAGCTTCGCCCGGCACGACGGGGTCGAGCTGGCCCAACTGGTGGTCGACACGCTGGTGGTGGAGCCGCCCCGGCACACCACCGGGAGCCGCCCGCCGCTGAGCGAGTCGGGCTGGCTGTCCAACGGTAAGCGCTCGCCCGGGCACGTCGACGCGCCGGCGATGACCCTGCCACTGCCGTGGTCCCCGCCGGTGCAGTCCGGCGATCCCCAGCATTCCATCTTCGTCGACGTCGAGCTGTGGTCCGACGAGCCGAACACGCGGGTGTGGGCCTGCGCGCTGCTCGCCTCGGTCTGGCAGATGACTCGGCTGGGCGTGCTACGGCACCGGGGTGAGACGATCACGCAGCCGTGCCGGCTTGCCGGCGAACTGCCCGCCGACTGGGACGAGCTGCCGTCGGTCGTCCAGCTGAACCCGGTCGCCGCGCCGTTCTGCGCGTATCGCACGCTGACCCTGATGGACACCCGGTACCTGCCGGTGGAGCTGGCCGTGCGGACCATCCTCGGTCAGGTCGCGGTGCCCCCGCCGGTGGCCCGGCAGGTCGCCAAGCGGGCCGGCGGGGAGGGCCTGCAGCTGCCCAGCGAGCTGGTCGACCGGTTGAGCTACGTGTTCATCGGCGAGTGAGCGTGGTCAGCGTGGGCACGGCTGGTTGACCGCCACGCGGCCGGCCAGGTCGCGCAGCAGGGCCTGGTTGCTCACGCTGATCTGATCCCGGATCCAGTTGACCGACGACTTCCACTGCCTGCTGAACCCGGGTACCTGCTCCAGCCGGTCCCAGATCGGCCGTAGCCGCGGGTCCACCCGCGCGCCGGGCAGCCACAGGTGCAGCAGGTGCTCCAGCACCGGCCGCAGCCGCTCGATGTGCTCCTGTCCGGAGACCGATCGGGTGACCGCGGCCTCCACGACGGCGGACAGCATGGTGAGCAGCCAGTCGTGCAGGGCGAGATCCTCGCAGAGGCCGGCCACGGCGGCCGGCACGTCCTGCGGGCCGACCACGAGTTCGACCGTGCGCAGCGTCGGGGAGTCCACGGTGACCACCGCCGAGGAGACCTGGTCCGGTCGCTCGGCGACCCGCGCGGTCCAGCGCAGCCGGGTGCGCGCCGCGCGTAGTGGCGGGCGTCGGTCCAGCAGGTCGGACATCTGCACGCCGTCGAGCACCCGGCCGGTGATCGCCTCCAGGTTCAGCACGTCGGCGGCGTTGCCGTGCAGGAAGCCCGCCGCCAGGTCCGCGGCGTCGAGCTTCCCGACCGTCTCCAGGACGCCGGGATTGGCCAGGTAGTGCGACCACGGTTGGCGGCGCTCCCCGGGGACGACCTGGATGACCGAGGACGCCTGGCCGATCCGGCCGCCGGTGATGATGGCCCGGGTGACCACCGCGCCCACGCCGCGTAGCTGGCGCTTCTTGGCGCTGGGTAGCCAACAGTCCACGCCGGTGCGCACGTCGGGTGACACCGCGTAGAGCGACGGGCGCCGCGATGTCAGCACGGCCTCGCCCTCGACCAGGCTGAGCACCTCGGCGCTCTGCTCCTGTGCCAGCGCAGTGCTGTGCTGCAGCAGGCTGGTGTGCACCTCACCCACCGTGAGCATGGCTTCCTCCGCATCGCCGCCACCGGTCCGCGGTCGCCCGCGGAATGCGGTCCCATGGTGATTGACGTACGCCGCCGTGACCCGCACCGACACGGACCCGTGCGGGAAATGCCGAAACACCCGTGGGCACGGGATTCCTACCGTTCCGGGCCCGAATCTGTCCAGAGGCCATCATAGGCCCCCCGCTGGCGGGAATCCCATGTGTGGCTGGGGTTGCCAGGCGTTCACGGGTCAGAGGGATGTGACGTCGGCTGATATTTTCAATGGTGCGGTCCCCAGCCACCCCCTGGAGTTTGCCGTTCATGAAGGTTTACATTTCGGCCACCCAAAAGGACCTGCTGGAATATCGCGCTGCCGTGCACGCCGCGGCACGCCGCCTCGAGATCGAGGACGTGGCCATGGAGGCGTACGGCGCCGACATCAGGCCACCCCTGGAACGCTGCCTGGCCGACGTACGCCGCTGCGACCTCTACGTGGGGCTGTTCGCCTGGCGGTACGGGTTCCGGCCGCCCGGCCAGGAATCCTCCATCACCGAACTGGAATACCGTGAGGCCCTCGCGGCCGGGAAACCCTGCCTGATCTTCCTGCTCGCCGAGGACACGCCGTGGCCGGTGGACATGATCGACCGGGACGCCGACTGGCAGCAGATCGTCGCGCTGCGCCGGGAACTCAAGGAACGCCACCTGTGCGCCTTCTTCTCCAGTGTGGACGACCTGTCCGCCAAGGTCACCGTGGCGCTGGCCGACGTGCGCAGCGGCCGCTCCCCGGCCCGCGAACCCGCCGACCCCGACACCCACCTGCCAGAGGCCGTACGCAACCACTACTACAAGCAGCTGGCGCTGCGCTACCAGGCGGTGCCCCTGGACGGGGTGTCGCCACGACCCACCATCGGATACCTCACGGTCGGCCTGCCGAAGGTGTTCGTGGAACCGCGAGTACACGAGGACGCCCGGCCGGAAATGCCCCTCGCGTGGTGGCGCTGGGCCGGCTCCACACCGGACGGGGACACCGGCGGCCTGCCCGGCGTGGTGGACCCGGAGGAAGTGGAGCGGCTCTGGGAGGAGTACGCGGCCAAGGACGCACTCGCCCTGTTCGACGTGGTGTGCGATCCGAGCCGACGGGCGATCGTGCTGCTCGGCGACCCCGGCTCCGGCAAGTCAGCGACCGCACGCTATCTGGCGCTGGCACTGGCCGGCGCCTGCGTCGAGCCCCGACTGGCCGCGCTGGACCGCTACCTGCCAGTCCTGATCGAGCTGCGCTCGTACGCCGTGCACTGCGGGGACGGCCGGTGCGACGGCCTGCTCGACTACGTCGGCCACCGCCACCAGCAGGGACTCGCCGGAATCGACCAGGACGTGCTGGAGTCGTACCTGCGCCAGGGCGGCCAGGCGCTGTTCCTGTTCGACGGCCTCGACGAGGTGTTCGACCCGGCCCAGCGGGAGGAGGTGGCCGCACAGATCGCCACGTTTGCCAACGAATACCCCGGCGTACGGACGGTGGTCACCTCACGGGCAGCCGGATACCTGCGACACACCTTCGCCAACGCCGGCTTCGACCACTTCACCCTCGAGGACCTCGACGACGAACGGATCGCCCGCTTCCTCGGCAACTGGTACCGCTACGTCATGCCCACCCCGGCGGCCGAGGCGGACCGGCAGCGGCGGCAGATCCTCGACGTGGTGCGCAGATCTCGGGCCATGCACGAGATCGCCGGCAACCCGCTGCTGCTGATGCTCATGGCGATCGTCGGCCGGGGCCACCCACTGCCCCGCAACCGGCGCCGACTCTACGCCCACGTCACCGACGTGCTGATCTCCGAGTGGGATGTGACCAAACAACTGCGGGAAAGCCACGGCGACGTACCGCCGCTGGACCCGCAGGCGAAGCGGCGGCTGCTGCGCCACCTGGCGTTCCGGATGCAGTTCCGGGAGTCCGGACCGGCGGGAAACTACATTGAATCCGACGAACTGGCGCGCATCTTCCGGGACCACCTGGTCGACTTCTACGGATTCGAGAACGAGCGGGCGCTCGCCATGGCCTACTCAATGATCGACAAGTTGCGCCAGCGAAGCTTCATCCTGGAACGGTACGGCCTGCGACTGTTCGGGTTCGTGCACCGCACGTTCCTGGAGTTCTTCTGCGCCGAGGAGATCGTGGACAGGTTCGAGCACGATCCGGACGCCTGGGGCCTCGACCAGCTGCGCGCGCTGTTCCGCGAGCACTGGGCCGACCCGTCCTGGCGGGAGGTGCTCCGGCTGGTCGCCAGCGCGCTGCCCGCCCCGGCCGCCAACGACCTGGTCACCGTCCTCGCCACCGAGGTCAACCAACCCTGGCCGCCGCTGAACCTCACCGGCCCACCATGGAACCTGGTGCTGGCCGCGCAGTGCGTGGCGGAAGCGCCCCAGCCGGCCGAGCTGGCCGGCGCGGGTGACGCCGTGCTGGGCCAGATCGTGCTGCTGGTCGAACACGGCATCTCCGCCGACGACCCCAACCTGGTGGAACTCACCGAACAGGAACTGCTGTCCTCCATCCGGGCGCTCGGCCCGCACTGGCCGGGCCGGGCTGCCTTCCTGCACTGGTACCGCCGCCGCGGAGTGCGCACCAGCTGGCGCTCCGGCTCCGCGTTCGCGACCAGGATCGCCGCGGTGCTGTCCACCGCCGAGGAACAGCTGGAGGAGCTGCTGGTCCGGGAACTCGGGCAGGGCCGCGAACGGCAGGCCCACCTCACCATGGTCGCCGGGCTGGCCGAGGCCGCCGGCCGGCTGGACACCACCAGCCCCAGCCGCCGCCGGTGCCGGGACCTGCTCCTCGCCCAGGCACAGGCGGAAGTGTCGACCGCGGTACGGCAGGCCGCCGTCCGGGCGCTGGTCGCACACTTCAGCGCCGACCCCGAGCTCGTCGACGTGCTGCGCGACCTCACCGAATCACCCGACCCCGCGGTACGCGCGCTCGCCGTGCAGTCCCTCGGCGGCCGGGCCGAGCTGTCCGAGGACGTCCGCCAGGTGCTGGCGAGGGCCACCGAAGACCCAGCCACCGCCGTGCGGCGCGCCGCCGTGGGAGTCCTCGCCGCCCGCTGCGCCGACCTGCCCGACGTACCCGCGACGCTGCAGCGACTACTGGACACCGACACCGACCCCGCAGTGGTCCAGTGCGCGCTGGAAGGCCTGCTGGCACTGCCGGAGCACGCCGACACGGCCCGCACACGGGCGCTGGAGCGGGTCGCCAGCGACGCCCCGGACGACGTGCGGCGCGGCCTGGTGACCGAACTGCTGCCCGGCGGGCCCAGCCCCGACGGCACCGAACTGCTGCTGAAGCTGGCCTGCTCAGCCTCCTCCGCGCGGCTGCGCGCGGTCGCCGTGCAGCGGCTGGCGCTCGTACCCGATCCGGAGGGGCGCTGCCGAGCCCGGCTGGTCGACCAGATCGAGCAGGACGAGGACGCGTCCGTGCGGGCCGCGGCGGTGACCGCACTGCTCGACCAGGACCGCGCGGACGACTCCGGATGGACCGTAGCGGCGTACGCCGCGCGCGCCGACGACGACGCGACCGTGCGCCTCGCCGCGGTGCGTGCCCTAGCCGAGGCATACCCCGACCACCGCACCGGGGAACTGCTGCTGGAACGAGCCCGCCGGGACCCGACCGCGAGCGTCCGGCTCGCCGCGGTCGACCTGCTCACCGGCCGGCCGCTGCTCGGCCACGCCACCCGCGACCTGCTCATCAGCCGGGCCTCCCAGGAGCGGGACCCGATCGTCCGGCTGCGGGTCACCCGCAGCCTGACCCACCTCGGCGAGCCGCCGGAGACCGAGGTGCACGAATGCCTCGCCGAGCAGGTCAGCCGCGACCCCGACCCGAACGTGCTGCGCGCCGCCGCGCAGGCACTCGCCCGCCACGGCGACACCGACGGCCTGGTGGAGACGCTGTGCCGGCGGGCCCGCCGAGACAGCTACGCCGGCATCCGGCTGGCCGCTGTGCAGGCCCTGTGCGCGTACGGCAGCCCCGACGTGGTGACCGACGTGCTGCTGGAATGCGTCGAATCGGACAGCGATCCGGCCGTGTTCGACGCGGCGGTGCGCTGCCTGACCGAACGGGGCTCGGCGTCCATGGCGGTGACGCTGCGGCTGATGCGCCGCCTGGCCGACCAGGACCCGGCGATCCGCGCCCGCATCGCCGCCGCGCTCGGCGAGCACTTCGGGGCCGATCCGGAGGTTCGGGTACTGCTGGTGGGGCTGGTCCGCGACGACCCGGACCTGGAGGTCCGACGCCGGGCCGTGGAACAGCTGGGAGCGACGCTGGCCGACCGGATGGGGGTACGGGAACTGCTGCTGCGGCTGGCGGACGACGACGACTGGGAGATCCGCCGCACCGCGCTGCTCGCGTTGACCCGTCACTACCGGGGGGACAGCCGGACCCGGGAGGTGCTCGTCCGGCTCGCCCACCAGGAGGACGACGGCACGGTACGGCGCCTCGCCGGCCAACTGCTCGCCGCGCTGCCCGACACCAAACCCGACGACTTTCCGTGACCCGCCGCTGTACGGGGCCCCGCCCGGCGTCCAATGGCCGGCGGTAACCACCCATCTGATCCCAGCAGGGCGGCGGTGACCAGCAAGGTTCCGGTGAGCGCCAGGACGCTCCTTGGTCGAAGGTGGCGGTGTGGTGATGTCCGGGCGCACGTGGCAGCCCTAGGCAAAGCTCTCCCGCACCATCGTCGCAGAGCATGTCCCATCCGCCAATCCGTTGACGCCGATGCGTTTGGCCGGTAGGAAAAGCTTTACCTACCCGTCCCGGCCAGACCAGGAGAGCTTTCATGACGACCGAGCACAGCAGACGTGACTTCCTCCGATGGGCCGGGGTGACCGCCTCTGCCGCAGCCTTCGCGCCGCTGGTCGCCGGCCGGGCAAGCGCCGATCCCACGCCTCCCGGCAACCCCTGGGCCCGCGCCGAGTACATCAGCGCGAAGGTACGCCGCCCGCACTTCCCCAACCGCTGGTTCGACATCCGGCAGTACGGCGCCGTCGGCGACGGCGCCACCGACTGCACGGAGGCGATCAGGCAGGCGATCGCCGCCTGTCACACCGCCGGGGGAGGGCACGTGCTGGTGCCGGCCGGCCGGTTCCTCACTGGGCCGATCCACCTGCTCAGCAACGTCGACCTGCACGTCACCGCCGAGGCGGTGGTGCTGTTCAGCCAACGCCCCGCCGACTACCTGCCAGCCGTGCTGACCCGGTTCGAGGGCGTCGAGCTTTACAACTACTCACCGCTGATCTATGCCTTCGAGCAGGAGAACATCGGGATCACCGGGGCCGGCGTGCTCGACGGACAGGCGGACAACGAGCACTGGTGGCCGTGGAAGGGCAAGGCCGAGTACGGCTGGAAGAAGGGCGACCCGAAGCAGGACGCCGCCCGGGCCCGGCTGTTCGCCATGGCCGAGCAGGGCGTGCCGGTCGAGCAGCGGGTGTTCGGCGAGGGCGACTATCTGCGCTCGTCCTTCATCGAGCCCTACCGTTGCCGCAACGTGCTCATCGAGGGGGTCACGATCGTCCGCTCCCCGATGTGGGAGATCCACCCGACCCTGTCCGAGAACGTGCTGGTGCAGAACGTCACCGTCAACTCCCACGGCCCGAACAACGACGGCTGCGACCCCGAATCCAGCCGCATGGTCGTCATCCGCGGCTGCACCTTCGACACCGGCGACGACTGCATCGCGATCAAGGCCGGGCGAAACGCCGACGGGCGCCGGGTCAACGCCCCGAGCGAGGACATCCTCATCGAGGACTGCCTGATGCGCGACGGCCACGGCGGAGTGACGATCGGCAGCGAGATGTCCGGCGGGGTGCGCAACGTCTTCGCCCGCAACTGCGAGATGTCCAGCCCCAACCTGGACATCGCCCTGCGGTTCAAGACGAACTCCGTCCGCGGCGGCTTCATCACCGACGTCTACGCCCGCGACATCCGCATCGGCGAGGTCGCCGGCGCCGTCATCGACGTCAACTTCTTCTACGAGGAGGGTCCCGGCTACGGGTTCAACCCGGTGGTGCGCAACATCGACGTCCGGGACCTGACCGTCGGCCATGCCGGGCGCGCCCTCAATCTTCGCGGCTACGCAGACGACCACATCACCGACGTGACCCTCACGAACGTGGACTTCGGCACCACGGGTAAGCCGGGCGTGGTGGAGTACGTCGACAACCTCGTGCTACGCAACGTCGTCGAGAACGGGCAACCGCTCGTGCTCGCGTCGGCCTGAGTGTCCGAAGCACCGGCGGCCGCATGGTCAAATGTGGCGGTGCAGCGAACGCCCCGCAGCTCACCGACCCGGTCGACCATCCACGACGTGGCCCGACTCGCGCAGGTGTCCACCGCGACCGTCTCCCGGGTGCTGACCGGCGCCAAGCCGGTCTCGGCTGACCTGGCCCAACGGGTACGCGACGCCGCGGCGCACCTGGACTACCGGCCCAACCCCGCGGCGCAGGTGTTGCTCAGCGGACGCTCGCACACCGTCGGCGTCGTCGTCCCGGACCTCGCGAATCCCTACTTCGCCGAGGTGCTCAAGGGCGCGACGCCGGCGGCCGCCGAGCGCGGCTGGCGGACCCTCGTCGCCGACACCGACGAGGATCCCGAGGTCGAGTACCGGGCCGCCACCGAACTGGGCCGCTGGGTGGACGGCGTGATGCTGTGCTCACCCCGGATGAGCGCTCTCCGACTCCGGGAACTGGCCACCAAGCTCCCGGCCCTCGTCCTGGTCAACCGCCTGGTACGACACCCGTCGGTGGCGGCGGTGCTGGTGGACTACCACCAGGGGATGACACAGCTGTGCGCCCACCTCGCGTCGCTCGGGCACCGCCGTCTCGTCTACCTGCAGGGGCCGCCCCACGCCTGGTCCGACGGGCAGCGCCGGCGCGCCCTGCGCACCGCCGCCGGCCGGGGACTCGACGTCGTGCAGATCCCGTGCGGCTCGACGGCCCCGGACGGTCACCGGGTGGCCGAGGAGGCACTGGGGCACAAGCCGACCGCGATCGTCGCCTTCAACGACTACGTCGCGCTGGGCGTGCTGAGCCGGCTCACCGAACTCGGCGTCACGGTGCCGGGCGATGTCTCGGTGACCGGTTTCGACGACATCCCGCTCAGCGCCCTCACCCCGCCCGGGCTCACCACGGTAGCCGTGCCCAAGCGGACCGTCGGCCGGCTGGCCTGGCAGCGGCTTGCCACCGAGGGAACCGGACCGTCGACGACGGCGACCAGCGTGCCGGTCGAGCTTGCCGTCCGCGGCTCGACCGCCCCACCCCGCCGGGGGCGCAGCTAGTTTCAGGCGGGATCGGCCCCGCCGTTTTCAAAGGGGCGCCCGGTGCTGGCGCGGACGATCAGCGTCGGGGTGAGCATGACCGGCTGTGGCCACTGGTCACCGGCCAGGCGCGCCGACAGGTGATCCCAGGCCAGCCGGCCGAGCTGTGCGCGCTGGTTGCGCAGCGAGGTCAGCGGCGGTCGCGCGTACGCCGCGATGGGGATGTCGTCGTACGAGGTCACCGACACCGCGCCGGGCACTGCGACACCGGTGTCGTGCAACCAGCTGAGCAGCCCGATCGCGACCAGGTCGTTGAAGGTGATCACCGCCGTGGCGCCGGTGCCCAGCAGCTCCGGCCCGGCGCTGTACCCGTGGTCGCCGGACCAGCCCCCGGTGATCTCCGCCAGGTGCATGCCCATCTTGCGGGTCAGGGTGCGCAACGTGCGGCGACGCTGCCCGTCCGACCAGGAGGCAGGCGGCCCACCCACGTACGTGATCCGCCGGTGGCCGAGGTTCGCGAGGTGGTCCAGCAGTTGCCGGCTGCCGGAGCGGTAGTCGACGCAGACCACCCCCGCCTGTTTCGCCGTCCGGTTGACGCAGACGACCGGGATCGGCCCGTCGAGGATCCTGGCGAGGTGCTTCGGGCGCAGCCGCGAGCTGCACAGCACCAGCGCACTCGCATGGCTGGTCAACTCCTCCGCCAGCCGCAGTTCCTCGTCAGGGTCCTCCCCACTCTCGCTGATCAGCAGTCGGTAGCCCGCCGCGCGCGCCCCGGCGCCGAGGCCCTTGAGTACCTCGGGAAAGAACGGGTTGGCCAGATCGGGCACGGTCACGCCGATGGTGCGGACCTGGCCGAGCTTGAGCTCCTTCGCCGCGCCGTCGGCCCGGTAACCCAGCCGCGCGGCGACCGAGCGGACGTGGTTGCTCACCTCGAACGAGATCTGTTCCGAGCCGTTGAGGACCCGGGAGACTGTCGACACCGACGTGCCCGCTTCGCGTGCGACGTCGACGAGACGAACCCGCCTTCCGCCCGTCACACCGCACCTCCTGCTCCGATTGCTGGTCGCCACTGTACGACCGGGGCGATCGATGCGCGGACCACCTCAGCCGCCATTCGATGCAAACGTTTGATCGGAGCAGTTCGGGCGTCCGACGCGGGTCTGGAGCGTCGCACGCCCCGGCACCGGGGGCGGTCGGCCCTGATCTGCGCTGACCGGCGGATCTGTTGCCTCAGCCGTTGACAAGGAGCGGTGATGGTCGAAATAATCCATGCAAACGTTTGCATGGTCGATCGTCGGTGGACGGTCACCTCCGAACTCCCGACGCCCCGCAATGAGCAGACCCCGACCGGGTTTCTGCGGGGCAGTCCCGGACCGACGCCGTACGACGCAACGCACCACCGTCACCACCTGTCCGTTCCCCCGAACCGAAAGGGAATGCCGTGACGACGCAACCGCCGGAACCGAAGCGAGCACCACGAGGCCGACGCCGTCCCCGTGCCGTCCTCGTCCTGCTGGCCCTGGCTCTCGCTTCGATAGTCACCGCGGCCGCCGGAGCCGACGCGAGCCCCAGAGCCAGCGCCAATGCCGACTCGGCGATGATCCAGCGGATCGTCGACAAGATCGAGACGCCCGCCATTCCGAAGCGGGACTATGTGGTCACCGACTTCGGTGCCGTGGGCGACGGCAGCGCCGACGCGCGTCCGGCCATCATGGCCGCCATCAAGCGAGCCTCCCAGGATGGTGGCGGGCGGGTGGTCCTGCCCGCCGGCCGTTGGTTCAGCAAGGGGCCGATCCATCTGGCCAGCCGAATCGACCTGCACGTGTCCGAGGGAGCCACGCTGCTGTTCAGCCCGGCCGCCAAGGACTACCTGCCCGTCGTGCGCACCCGCTGGGAGGGCACTGAGCTGTTCGGCTACTCACCGCTGATTTACGCCAATGACGTGCACGACGTGGCAATCACCGGCAAGGGCGTCATCGACGGCAACGAGCAGCACGAGTTCCACAGCTGGACGGGGAAGCAGCAGGGTGACCAGCTGCGGCTGCGTCAGATGGGTTTCACCGGCGTGCCGGTCGAGCAGCGGATCTTCGGCTCCGGCACCTACCTGAGGCCCAGCGCTGTCCAGTTCTTCCACGCCACGCGGGTGCTCCTGCAGGACTACACGATCCACAACTCCCCGTTTTGGATCAACCACCTCGTGTACACGGACGACGCCATCGTGCGCAACCTCGTCGTGGACAGCCACCGGGCGAACAACGACGGCGTGGACGTCGACTCGAGCACCCACGTGCTCATCGAGAAGAACACCTTCCGCACCGGCGACGACTCCGTGGTGGTGAAGTCGGGCCGAGACCTCGACGGGCGGACCATCGGCCGGCCGAGCGAATACATCGTCGTGCGCAACAACGACATGGGTGGCGAGGACGGCATCGCCCTCGGCAGTGAGATGTCGGGCGACATCCGCCACGTCTACTTCACCGACAACGTGCTGCGCACCGGCGCCTCCGCCATCCGGTTCAAGGGCAACCTCGACCGGGGCGGCACGGTCGAGCACATCCGCGTGCGGAACATGACAGTCGAGTCCTTCGACACCCTCATCTGGTTCCAGCTGAACTACCCCGGTGAACTGGGCGGCAACTTCCCGCCGGTGTACCGCGACATCGTGTTCTCCGACATCACCGTCGAGGCCGCCGGTCAGGTGCTCGAAGTCCACGGTCCGCAGGCCGCGCCGCTGCGGGACGTCCTGCTCAAGGACATCGTGGTGAAGAAGGCGGACAAGCCGTTCGTCCTCGAGAACGTCGAGCGACTCCGCTTCGACAACCTCATGATCAACGGCGACCGGATCGACGGCAATCTCGACTGGAAGTAGGTGCTCCACCATGGCGGGGCGTCGACACCACCGATGACCGATCGCTTCTTCGTTGCGATGCTGGTGAGGTCCGCCCTTCTCGGCCGCGTCGACAACACGTGGACACGTCACCGGTCAGGCCGTACGGACAACACACTGGTGGGCGCCTCTCGCACGGGCTCCTATCAGGTCACGACGCCTGGCCGGTGACATGCAGCTCGCGGGGCCACCGGGCCGGCCGACGAATCGGGATGAGGATCGTCGGTCTGCCGGTGAGTCAGACCAACCCGGCGACCCACCCCACCATCCTCACTGTCCGCCGCCGACCCACCCCCTGGGGAGCGGGCCGCCGCCCGTCCCGCCACGTCGTGCCGTCGACGTCGCAGATGACATACGGCACGATCTTCCCGATCCGCCACCGATCCCTTGGTGGGCAGCGCGGCTACGGCGACGCTGCGCACGTCGACCGGGATCGACACCCTGACCACCGGGGAGCGGCGGTCAGCCGATTCTGACCCGGACCGGTTCGCCATCCGTGGCCCGGACGGTCAGGGTGGTTCGGCCGTCGGCGACGGCCACCTCGCCCCGGTCGGCGTGTACCGGCCGGTCGGTGGCGAAGACCGCGACATCCTCGGTCTGGGTCGGCCGGAGCAGTACCTCCGAGCCGTTGCGGGCCACCAGTTCGCAGCTGCTCTCCAGCAGCGTGGCCGGTCCGACACGGACCCCGGCGGGCAGGATCAGCCCGGCGCGGGCGCCGATCCGCAGCCGCCGGCCGGACAGTACCGGTTCGTCCCGGTGCCACAGTGTGAACTCGATCGCTGACGGCGCGACGTTGATCAGGTGGCGCAGCCGCTGGCCGGATCGGTCTACGGTCGAGGTGAGGAGCAGCCCGGGTTCGTCTGCGTCGTGCCGGAGCCGGGGCCGCACCCCGAGCCGGTCCAGCGCTGCTCGCCAGAAGTCCAGGTGGCACGGGTAGTCGGTGGCGATCAGCACGGCTCGGCCGGCGCCCACGGTCACCTCGACGCCGCATGCCCGGCCGGAGCCGACCTCGGTGAGCAGCCGTTCACCCGACCCGGTGAGCAGTTGGGCGTAGCCGACCCGGACCTCGGCGGCGCGGGCCGCCCAGGCGTGGCCCACCACCGACGGGAAGTAGTGTGGGCCGCCCTCCAGCCAACCGTCCGCCCGCACCCCGAGCGCGTCGGCCAGCAGGGTGCACGGCGTGCCGTCGTGGTCGCGGGTGGGCAGTGGTCCGTGCAGCAACAGCCGGCCGCCGGCCCGCAGATGGTCGACCAGCCGCTGCTGGACGTCCGAACCAAGGGTGGGGGCGGTGGCCAGCACCAGCACCGGCGGCGTGCCGGCCGGCCCCTGTGCTGCGCCGCCCGCCGGAGCCTGCAGGTCCACTGCGGGGAACGAGTACCCGGCGAGCAGCAGCGCCCGCGCCAGCACGTCCCGCGCGCCCATGCCGCGGAACCGTTCCAGCTCGGCGACCTGCTCGGACCGGTTGGTGGACGCCGGGTGGTGGTACTCGGTCAGGTAGTGGTCGGGTACGAAACCGAGGGCGAGCCCGTCGTGTTCCTCGTCGCCGTCGGCGAGTAGGTCGGCCACCCCGCGTACGGCGTGCAGCGCTCGCCGGGCTGCGGGATACGTCGGGTTTAGCTGCCCCTCCGGGCCGACCGGGGCGGCGAAGCCGTGCCGCTCGCCGGTGAACGCGATCCGGTCGTTGCCGTCGCCGACCGGTTCGGCCAGCGGCGGGTTGTGGCCGCCGGCGAACAGGTAGAGGTTGAGCAGCCGGTTGCCTTGCGCCACGCAGATCCGGGTCTTCAGGTCGATCGCCTCGGGCGGGTAGCGCGTCGACAGGTCCTCGCCGTAGTCGCCGTTGCCGGCCTCGAACTCCAGGCAGGTCAGTGGCTGGTCGCCGTCGTGCGCGGCGGCCAGGAAGGCGTTGCACACGTAGAGGTCGGCGACGTTGCTGACGGTGAGGTCGCCGAGGTAGAAGTCCGAGCCGGAGGTGAGCTGCGGCTGCCCGCGGTACGACTCCATGAGCTGGCTGATCCCGATCGGGAAGGTGCGTCCCCGCCCGCCGCCGGTGCCGTGCACGTTGACCAGGAACGGCACCCCGCTCACCCCGTACCGCTCGGCGCTGGCTCGCAGCGCCGCCACGTACCGGCGGTAGCGGTCCCGCATGTAGCGCCCGAGGTCGTCGTGCAGCGCCAGGGAGCGTTCCTCGACCGGGGTACGCAGGGCGGCCGCCCACGCCGGCGGATCGGCCGGGTCGGCGCCGATCCGCGCCGCGGCGGTGTCCTTGCCGTACCGTTCGACGGCCCATCGTGCCAGGTCGGCGCAGAGGCCGTCGGTGAGGTCGGGGGAGTTGGTCACCCAGGACAGCATCCCGATCTCGTTGTCGAGTTGGACCGCCACCACGGGGCCGCCGCGCGGCGCGAGCCGCTGCGCGACCAGCGGCATCACCTGGGCGTACCAGCCGTCGGCCGCGGCGAGGAACTCCGGCGCCAGGTAGTCGATGGTGCGGGTGCTGATCGGCGCGCCGTCCCAGGTGGTGGGCAGCAGGTGCGGGTGCTCGTCGTACACCCGGTAGGGGATGCCCTCGTTCTTGACCTCGGCCATGACGAACGGGCCGGGGCGGACCACGGCCCGCAGCCCATGCTGGTGCGCGAGGTCGAGGAAGCCGGCCAGGTCGCGTTGCTCGTGAGTACGCCCGGTCAGGTCGACCGAGCCGTCGGGCAGTTCGTGCCACAGCCACGGCACGTATGTGGCGACGGTGTCGGCGCCGCAGTCGCGGAGCCGGTCGAGCCGGTCCGCCCAGTCGGCCTGGGCGAGGCGGAAGTAGTGCACCTCACCGGCGAGCAGCAGCTCGGGCCGGCCGTTGATGAGGATCCTGCGATCCCGGAGCAGCACTTCTGTCATATGGGGCAGAGCTCCTCACGCGGGAGATTGTGGATCAGAGGCTTGTGAACTTCGTCTCGGCTGCCTATGGTCGGCTGAAACCGGTTTCTGTTAACCGCACGTTACGGATCGAGGGAGCGATGAGCAACAGCCGCATGACGGTTCGCGAGATCGCAAAGCTCGCCGGCGTCTCCGTGGCCACCGTCTCCCGGGTCTCCAACGGCACCGGCCAGGTCTCCGAGGAGATGCGCCGCCGGGTGCTGGACGCGATCGAGAAGCACGGATATCGCCCCGACCACCTCGGTCGGGCCCTGGCCGCGGGCCGGCACGGCGCTCTCGGCCTGGTCTTCCCCGGCCTGTCCGGCCCCTACTTCACCGAACTGATCCAAGGCTTCGAGTCCGAGGCGGTGCCGTCCCGGGCCAGCGTGCACATCCTCTGCACGCACCTGCGGTCCGACTCCGACGACCAGGTGCTGGAGATGGGCCGCCGGGTGGACGGTGTCGCCGTCATGGGCGGCACCATCTCCGACGAGACGCTGCTCCGGCTTGCCGAGATGGTCCCCGTGGTGGTGGTCGCCGGCGAGGGCCCCGGCGACATCCCCTCGGTACGCGCCGACAACTCCGGCAGCATGCTGGCGCTCACCCGACACCTGCTCGCCGACCACGACCTGCGCGATCTGGTCTTCGTCGGCAACCCGGCGGGCTCGCCCGACGTCAGTGAACGCTGGGCCGCCTTCCGGCGGGCGCACCACGACCTCGGCATCGAGCCGCCCGCCGAGCCGGTCGCGGTCAGTATGCAGCAGGCCGACGGGGTGCTCGCTGCCGACCAGTTGCTGGGCGGCGACACGCCCCGGCCCGCCGGGGTGGTCTGCGCCAACGACGAGACCGCTCTCGGTGTGCTGGTCGGCGCCCTTGGCCGGGGCCTGCGGGTGCCGCAGGACCTGATCATCACCGGCTTCGACGACATGCCGGCCGCCGCTCTCGTCACCCCCGCCCTGACCACCGTCCGGCAACCCGTCCGCGAGCTCACCGCCGAAGCGGCCCGGCTGATCCTGCGTGCCGCTGGCCAGCCCGGCGACACCCCTGTGGGCGGTCTCGTGCTGCCCACCGAACTCGTCCTGCGCCGCAGTTGCGGCTGCCCGGCGCCCCCGACCGGAGGCACCGGCAGGTGAACAGCTCACCCCCTGGAAAACCACCAACCCCCTGGAGGTACGACATGAGAAGTAGGCGGTTAGCCGCCGCGGCTGGGATCGTCCTGGCCGCGTCGGTCGCGCTGGCCGGTTGTGGCCGTGACTCGGGCGGCGGCCAGGAAGAGGCGAAGTCCGTCGGCGCGGGCAAGGCGAGCGGGGACATCACCGTCTGGGCGATGGGCACCGAAGGCGAGAAGCTCGCCGAGTTCGCGAAGGAGTTCTCCACCGAGAACCCCGACGCCAAGGTCTCCGTGACGGCGGTGCCCTGGGACGCGGCGCACCAGAAGATCGCGAGCGCCATCGCCGCGAAGCAGACGCCGGACGTGTCGATGATCGGTACCACCTGGCAGGGCGAGTTCGCCAAGACCGGCGCGCTCGACCCGACCCCGTCGGATCTGATCAAGAAAGACGACTTCTTCCCCGGCGCCTGGGACACCACGATCGTCGACAGCACCTCCTACGGCGTCCCGTGGTACGTCGAGACCCGGCTGATCTACTACCGCAAGGACCTGGCCGCCAAGGCCGGGTTCCCGGACGGCCCGAAGACGTGGGACGACCTCAAGGCCATGGCCAAGGGCATGAAGGACAAGGCCGGCGCCAAGTGGGGCCTCAACCTCCAGCCCGGCAAGACCGGCAGCTGGCAGTCGGTCCTGCCGTTCGCCTGGTCCAACGGCGCCGACGTGGCCAGCGCAGACAAGCTGAGCTTCGACACCCCGGAGATGACCGAGGCGCTCGCCTACTACCAGTCCTTCTTCAAGGAGGGCCTGTCCCCGACCGCGCTGCCGGACGGCTCGCTCGAGCCGGGCTTCGTCAAGGGTGAGATCGGCGCGTTCATTTCTGGCCCATGGCACATGGGCATCGTCGAGGAGCAGGGCGGTCCCGGCTTCAAGGACAAGTACGCGGTCGCGCAGATGCCGATGAAGAAGTCGTCGACCTCGTTCATTGGCGGCAGCAACCTCGCGGTCTTCAAGGACGCCAAGAACCGTGACGGCGGCTGGAAGTTCGTGCAGTGGCTGAGCAAGCCCGAGGTGCAGGTCAAGTGGTACCAGGCGGTCAAGGACCTGCCCGCCGTGCAGTCGGCCTGGACCGACTCGACGCTCTCTGGCGACACCTTCCTGACCGCGTTCGGCCAGCAGCTCAAGAGTGCCAAGGCGCCGCCGACGATCACGACCTGGGAGCAGATCGCGGCCGCCTTCGACCTCGAGGCCGAGAAGCTGTGCAAGCAGAACGCTGATCCGGCCGCGACGGCGAAGGCGATCCAGCAGCAGGTGAGCGCCATCGGGACCGGGAGCTGACATGACCGGCGCCTCCGCGGCGACGGCACCGGCGCGACCGGTCGGGGCGACCAGCCCCGACCGGCCCGCCGGGTCGGTCCGGCGGCGTCAACGCCTGCGGCGGGCGCTGACCGGCTGGGCCTTCTCCGCGCCCTTCACCGTGTTGTTCCTCGTGTTTATGGCGCTGCCGGTGGTGGCGTCGCTGGTCATGAGCTTTACCGACCTGCGCTCCACCGACCTGCGTAACCCGCTCGCCGTCAACGTCGTCGGCCTCGACAACTACACCCGCCTGTTCTCCGACGACCTGTTCCTGCGGTCGTCGGTCAACACGCTGGCCTTCGTCGTCGTCGGGGTGCCGCTGACGATGGTGCTGGCGCTGGCCGCAGCGACGGCGCTCAACTCCGGGCTCGTACGCTTCCGCGTGCTGTTTCGGGTCGGTTTCTACCTGCCGGTCGTGACCAGCATCGTGGCGCTCGCGGTGATCTGGCGCTTCCTGCTCGACCCGGAGGTCGGGCTGGTCAACAACCTGCTGCGACTGGTCGGGATCGACGGGCCGAGCTGGCTGTACGACACCAGGCTCGCGCTGCCGTCGCTGATCGTCATGGCGGCGTGGCGCAACTTCGGCTTCCTGATGGTGATCTTCCTGGCCGGACTCCAGGCGGTGCCGGCCGACCTCTACGAGGCGGCGACGCTCGACGGCGCGACGCGGTGGCAGCAGTTCCGCAACGTCACCCTGCCGATGCTGCGGCCGGCGCTGCTCTTCGGCGGGGTGGTCACCGGTATCGGCTACCTCCAGTTCTTCGAGGAGCCGCTCGTCATGACGCAGGGCGGCCCGCTCTCCTCAACGCTGTCGGTCTCGTTCCACATCTACAACCAGTTCGGCTTCGGCAACTACGGCTACGCGGCCGCCGCCAGCTACGTGCTCTTCCTGGCGATCGTGGCGCTGTCGGTCGTGCAGTTCCGCCTGCTGGGGGAGAGGAACTGACGATGGTCATGATGAACGCCGCCCCGCGCACCCGTGACCGGGTCGCGAAGGCCGTGCTCTATGTCGTCCTGGTCCTCGGGCTGCTTGCCGTGGCCGGACCGTACGTCTGGATGGCGCTCTCGTCGCTCAAGCCGGAGCGGGAGATCCGCGATGTGCCGGCCACCTGGTGGCCCGAGACGCTCACCCTGGAGAACTTCCGCGGGCTGTTCTCCCGGCTCGACTTCCCGCTCTACTTCTTCAACTCCGCGCTGGTCGCGACCCTGGTCACGGTCGGCAACCTGCTGTTCTGCTCGCTCGTCGGGTACGCGCTGGCCAAACTGCGGTACCCCGGCAAGCGGGCGCTCTTCCTAGCCGTGCTCGGCATGCTCATGGTGCCTGGCATGGTGACCTTCGTCCCGCAGTTCGTGCTGGTCAGCAACATGGGCCTGACCAACACGTACGCCGGCCTGATCCTGCCGTTCCTCGTCGGACCGTTCGGCGTGTTCCTCATGCGGCAGTTCCTCCAGTCGATCCCCGACGAGCTCATCGAGGCGGCCCGGGTCGACGGCGCCGGCGAGTTCCGGATCTTCTGGCGGGTGGTGCTGCCCCTGTGCCGGCCGGCACTGGCCACCCTCGGGATCCTCACGTTCCTCGCTTCCTGGAACAACTTCCTGTGGCCCCTCGTGGTCGCCACCACGGAGGACAAGTACACGTTGCCGGTCGCCCTCGCGCTCTACAGCGTCGGCGAGAACGAACGCAACTACGGTCTGCTCCTCGCGGGAGCCGTCGTCGTCGTGCTTCCGGTGCTCATCGTGTTCCTGCTCCTCCAGCGGCACTTCCTGCGCGGCATCGCGACCACTGGAATCAAATAGTCCATCCCCGGAACCAGACAAGGAGACCCATGCGACGCCTTCTCGCACCACTCCTCGCGCTGGCACTCGTGCTGGCAGGCGGCTCGGCCGCCGTCGCGGCACCCGACGAGCGCGGCGCCGACCGGGCCCTGCTCGGCTATGCCAAGGACACATGGCGGTCGATGGTCGCCATGACCGACCCCGGCACCGGCCTGGTCGCCGACAACATCACCGGTGACCTGGCCGCGGGCGGCCGCTCCACCTACACGTCCCCCACCAACATCGGCGGATACATGTGGTCCGCGGTGGTCGCCCGCGAGCTCGGCATCATCTCCAAGGCGGAAGCCCGCGACCGGATCGCCAAGACCCTCGACACGCTCGCCGGGCTCAAGCACCACACCGCGTCAGGCATGTACTACAACTGGTACGACCCGCGGGACGGCTCCGTCGTCACGGTCTGGCCCGACAACGGCAGCACCGTCTACCCGTTCTTGTCCAGTGTGGACAACGGCTGGCTCGCGGCCGCGCTCAACGTGGTCAAGGGCGCCGTGCCGGAGCTGCGTGGCAAGGCCGACGCGATCCTGCGGAAGATGAACTTCGGCTTCTACTACAACCCGGCGGCGGCCACCCCGTTCGGGGCCAGCGGCCTGATCGCCGGCGGCTTCTGGGACGCGCCGCCCCCGGGATGCTCACGGCAGCGCGACGGCGTCTGGTTCACCTGCAACCACTACGACATCACGGTCACCGAACCGCGCATCGCGACGTACCTCGGCATCGCGATGGGCCAGATCCCGCCAAAGGCCTACTACAACACGATGCGCACCCTGCCGGCCACCTGCGACTGGAGCTGGCACGAGATGCAGCCGGTCGGCTTCAACACCACCTACGAGGGCGTTCCGGTGTACGAGGGCGCGTACCAGTACCGCGGCATCCAGTTCGTACCCAGCTGGGGCGGCGACATGTTCGAGGCGCTGATGCCCGACCTGTTCGTGCCCGAAGCAAGGTGGGCACCCAACAGCTGGGGCCGCAACCACCCCGCGACGGTCGCGGGCCAGATCGAGCACGGGATGAATGACGCCGGGTACGGCTACTGGGGCTTCTCCCCAGCCAGCGACCCGGCCGGCGGTTACATGGCCTGGGGTGTCGACGCGATGGGCATGGACACCGACGGCTACCCGTCCGATATGGAGCGCTCGAAGTACGACGCGGGGTTCGGCGACTGCCGCCCGGCCGGCCCGGACCCCGACTACGGCGACGGCGTGGTGACCCCGCACGCGGCGTTCCTCGCTCTCCCGTACGCCAAGGGAGCGGTCGTCGACAACCTCGCCCGGCTCAAGGCCAACTTCGACTCGTACGGCCCCGGCGGCTTCTACGACGCGATCGCGGTCGGCAGCGGCACCGTGGCCAAGCGCCACCTCTCGCTCGACCAGGCCATGATCATGGGGGCGCTCGGCAACGAGCTCGCCGACGACCTCGTCCGCCGCGCGTTCGTCTCGCCGCAGTTCGAACGCCGGATCCGTCCACTGATCGCACAGGAGACGTTCAACGTTCCGGCCAACCAGGACCTTCCGCAGCTGCGCGGGGCCGCTTCATGACGGCGAGTGACATCGCGGCCCAGGTGTAGCACCTGTCGAACCCGTGGATCGTGCCAAAGGGGGCGTGCGTCGTTCGGTTAGCAAATGCCCTGGTCACGTTTGATCCGGGAAGTAGGCCCTCAGCCACCGGCTGAGGGCCTACCTCACGGAAGTATGATCTTGCGGGGACCTGCACGAGCCGGCACGGCCTAACCCGGCCCGGGGGCGGGCCCGCCTCAGGCCCCGAAGACCTCGACCAGCACCGCCCCGGGCTGCGGCAGGTCCAGCTCGATCACCGCGGCCCCGGCCTCGGCGACCGGCTGCACCTTCTCCACCGGGAGCTGGTCAGCGGCGCGCAGCGCGGCCCACTGCTCGTCGGTCGGCCAGTCGGCGACGCCCAACCGGTCCGCGAGGGTGGTGATGTCACCGTGTTCCCGGTCGAGCCGGGAGACCACGGCGGGCCGGCCGGCAGCGTGGTCGATGACCAGCCGGATCCGCCGGGCCAGCGCCGGATCACCGTCCCGCTTGTCCTGGTCGAGGGTGGCCACCCAGACCAGGATCGCGAGGCTGCCATCGGCGCGCCGGCTGGCCCAGGTCTGCACCAGGCCGTCGGCGCCGTCGCCGGCGGCCCGCACGGGAAGTTCGGTCTCGCCGAGCTGGGCGAGCATGTGCAGGGCGTGGTAGCGCGGCTTGGCGATGCCGCCGACGGTGAGCAGGCCGAACCCGCCGTGCAGCAGCCTCGGCGGCCGGCCGAGTTCCTCGAAGTGGTCGCTGGCTACCCAGTAGGACAGCGCGTCGACCCGGCCGGCGGCCGACCGCATGCCGGTGAGCAGGAAGGTGGCGGCCGAGGTGCCGTCGTTGACCGGGTGGAAGTGGGTGGGGGTGACTCCCCACTCGGTCCACAGGATCCGCGCGTCGGGGAAGCCGAGGCGGGCCAGGGTGGGCCGCAGGTCCAGCGGCGGGCTGCCGTACGTGTGGGTGGAGACGAAGTCCACCGGCGCCCCGGACCGGGCGGCGTGCTCCAGCAACGCGTCCACCCAACCGGCGGCGGCCGACGAGGGGCCGCCCACCGGGATTCGCGGGTCGACGTCCTTGACCGCGCGGGCGGTCACGTCGTACAGCCGCATCCATTCTTCGCGGCTGCCGGACCAGAAGACCTCCAGGTTGGCCTCGTTCCACACCTCGAAGTCCCAACCGAGCACCTGCTCGCCGTACCGGTCCAGCAGGTGGGCCACCAGCGCCCGGACCAGCCCGGACCACCGGTCCCAGTCGCGCGGCGGGGAGATGATGCCGCGGTAGGTGAAGACGGTGCGGTCCGGGTCGCTGGCCAGGTCGTGGGGCATGAACCCGATCTCCACCACCGGCGTCATGCCGATGCTCAGCAGCAGGTCGTAGACCTGGTCCACCCGGCTGAAGTCGTACACCGGCTCGCCGTCGACCTCGCGGTAGACGCCGAGGTCGTCGTGCAGGATCGAGTGCGCCCGCACGGTGGTCACGCCGATCTCGTCGCGTACCCGGCGGAGCGCGGCCAGCAGTTCGGCGCCGATCTCCCGGCCGCCGGAGCGGTCCCGGCAGAGCAGTTGGGACAGCCGCTCGCTGCCGATCATCGGCTGCCAGGGCCGGTGCAGGGTGGTGCCCGCGGCGTCCGCGTCGAGGTGCAGCGTGACGGTGGGCGGTTCACCGGCGGCCGGCAGGGCGGCCGCCGGGACCGGGCCGCTCAGCGCGCCGGTCACGGTCACCTCGGGTACGGCGGCCACCGCATACGCGTACCGTTCGCCCGGGGTGCCGGTGGTGTCGACGTACCAGGTGTCGGGCACGGAGAGCACGTCTCCGCCGAGGTGGTCCACCGGGGTGAACGGCCCGGACACCCGGTCGCCGTCCAGCGGTGCACGGTGCACCAGGTAGCCGACCGCGCCGTCGACGGGCTGCCAGGAGAGGCGGACGTGTCCGTGGCCCGGGGTGGCGGTGAGCCCGGCAGGCGGGGGCAGGTCGGGTAGCGCGGCCGTGCCGCCTTCGTCGCTGCGGCGCGCTATGCGGGCTTCCCAATCGGTCCGGGCGTCGGACGGCCGGGTTCCGCTGGCGTTCGTCACCGGGTGCCTCCTGGCGGTCGTGGTTGATCCGGTTTCGAGGACTGTAACCGGTTACCGTCGCCCGCGCGATCCCGCCGACGTACGGATGTGGTCCCCTCGCGGGCTGCGGCGGCGGCCCCTGCTCACCCACGAGGGCTTCCTCCGGGCCAGCGCCGGATACGCCATGTTCGCTACGGACCCGTGCCGCCGGTCGCGCGGCGACGATCGCGGCGATCGCCTCGCAGGCGAGGTCTTTCTCGCCCCGGCCACCGACCGTGCCGCCAACAGCCCCTGCACATGGCCGTCATCTCCCGACTACGCGTCGACGACCGCACCAAGGCATACGTCGCCCGCCGCACCGCCGAAGGCATGTCCAAGCTCGAGATCATGCGCTGCCTCATTGGGCTACGTCGCCCGGGAGACAACCGACGGTGGCGCTGACCCCGCAGGGGACAGCGCCACCGTCGGGTCAGACCGGCTCGCCCTTCAGCAACCGCGCGACGTGGTCGATCAGCGCCGCCCGGAAGCCGTCGTGCTCGGCAAGGTCCGCGCCGAAGATCTCCGGTACTCCCAGCAGCGAGTCGACGAGACGATGCGGATCACCGTCGGCCGGCGCCGCCGCGGCACGCAGCCGGTCAGCTAGGGGATCGTCCAGCGGCAGCTCTCGCCCCCGCACGTCGCGGCCCCGCGCGACGTACACCATCCAGGCCGCGACCGCGAGCGTCGCGTGCCGTGGCACCTCCCCGGCGGACAGGCGGTCCCGAACCGTGCCCAGCAGCCGCACCGGCAGTTTCTGCGACCCGTCCATCGCGACCTGCACCGTGCGGTGCCGCAGCGCCGGGTTGGCGAAGCGGGTCAGCACCTGACGCCGGTAGTCGTCGAGATCAAGCCCGTCCGGCACCCGCAGGGTGGGCGCCACATCCTGCACCATCAGCGCTTCGGCAGCCGCCGCGAGCCGGTCGTCGGACAGCGCGCCCGCGATCGTGTCGTATCCCGACAGGGCGCCCAGGTAGGCGAGCAGCGAGTGGCTCGCGTTGAGCATGCGCAGCTTCACCGCCTCCCACCCGGCGACGTCCCTGGTCAGGACCGCGCCGACGCGTTCCCAGGCGGGTCGGTCGGCGGCGAAGTCGTCCTCGATGACCCACTGGCTGAACGGTTCGGCGACCACCACGCCCCGGTCCTCGAGGCCGAGCATCCGGCGGGCGTCCGCGCGGTCCTCCTCGGTCGTGGCCGGCACGATCCGGTCGACCATGCAGGACGGGAAACGTACCGACGTCGCGATCCAGTCGGCGAGCCCCGCTGCCTGCGACGGCGGCAGCGCGTCCACGAAGTCGTCCACCAGTGCGCGCAGCACCTGCCCGTTTCCGGTCAGGTTGTCGCAGGACAGGATGGTGATCGGTGCGCCGCTTCGCGACCGGCGATGCTGCAGCCCGCGCACCAGCTGGCCGACGGCGGTTGCGGGCGGCTGGCCGGCGAGGTCGGCCGCGACCTGCGGATCGGCCCGGTCCAGGCCGCCGGCGCCGTCGCGCCGGTATCCCTTCTCGGTCACGGTCAGCGTGACCACGCGTACGGCCGGGTCGGCGATCCGGTCGACCACCGCCGCCGGGTCGGCGCCGCCGAAGACGACCTCCCGGACGCTGCCGATGACACGCAGCGATGCCACGTCGGCGGCCCGTTCGAGCACCGTGTAGAGGCCGTCCTGCGGCGTCAGTTGCTCCCGCACGGACGCCGACCGCTGGGTGACGCCGGTGATGCCCCAGTCGTCGCGGCCCGTCGCCGCGGCGGCCAGCTCGGTGAAGACGGCCTGGTGGGCCCGATGGAACGCGCCGATCCCCAGGTGCACGATCCCGACGCGCAGCGCGCGCGGATTCACCTCCGGGCCGCGCCAGCCCTGGCCTGGCCCGGTGAGCCGCTCCAGCGTGTCGAGGCGCAGCCGCTGCCCGGTTCCCGTCCGGTCGGTCACAGCACCGCTCCCAGCTGCCACGGCACGATCTCCTCGCCGCCCAGGCCCAGCTCCTCGCTGGCGGTGCGCCGGCCCGACGCCACGTCGAGCAGCAGGTCGTACACCCGGCGGCCCATCTCCGGCAGCGGTACGCCCTGCTCGACCACCGCAGAGCAGTCCAGGTCGATGTCGTCGGCCATCCGGGTGGCCAGCTCCGCGTTGGTGGCCAGCTTGACCGTCGGCACGGGGCGGCTGCCGAAGACCGAACCGCGGCCGGTGGTGAAGCAGATCAGATTCGCCCCGCCGGCGACCATGCCGGTCACCGAGACCGGGTCGTAGCCGGGGGTGTCCATGAACACCAGGCCCGGCCGGGGAATCTGCTCGCCGTACTCCCGGACGGCCGCCAGCGGGCTGTGGCCCGCCTTGGCGACCGCGCCCAGCGACTTCTCGAGGATGGTGGTGATGCCGCCGGCCTTGTTGCCCGGTGAGGGATTCGCGTCCAGCGTCGTGCCCTGCTGCCGGGTGTACTCCTCCCACCAGCGGATGCGCGTCATCAGCGCGTCGGCCACCGCCGGGTCCGTGGCCCGGGCGGCCAGCAGATGCTCCGCGCCGTACACCTCCGGCGTCTCACCCAGGACGCTGGTCGCGCCGGCGGCGACCAGCAGGTCCGAGGCGACGCCCAGGGCCGGATTCGCGGTCAGGCCGGACCAGCCGTCGGACCCTCCGCACTGCAGGCCGAGGACGAGCTCCGCCACGTCGACCTCGGTGCGGGCCCCGCCGGCCAGGTCGTCGATCATGCCCCGGACCAGTTCCACGCCGCGCCGCACGGCCGAGGACGTGCCGCCCAGCTCCTGGATGGTGTACGACGACACCGGTACGTGCTCGGCCACGCCGAGGTCCGCCATCAGGCCGGTCACCGTGTTGACCTCGCAGCCGAGCCCGACGACGACCAGCCCACCGATGTTCGGGTTGCGTGCGTAGCCGGCCAGGGTGCGGCGCAGCAGTTCCCAGCCGTCACCCTGCGCGGCCATGCCGCAGCCGGTGCCGTGGGTCAGGGCAACCACCCCGTCGACTCCGTCGACCTCCTCGGCCACGTCCTCGGTGAGCCGGGCGACCTTGCGCGCCACGGTCGCCGAACAGTTGACGGTGGTCAGGACCCCGACGTAGTTGCGGGTGGCCACCCGGCCGTCCGGCCGGCGGTAGCCGTGGAACGTCCGCCGCAGGTCGGCGGGCAGCGGCGCGGCCGGCGCCGGTTGTCCCTGCGCCGTCCGGGCGGCGGTGTCCTGCGGCATGCCGAGGTTGTGCCCGTGCATATGCTCCCCGGCACGGACCTCGGCGAGGGTACGCCCGATCACCTGGCCGTACTTGCGCACCAGCGCCCCGACGGGCAGGTCCCGCAAGGCGACCTTGTGCCCGGCGGGCAGGTCACCGCGCAGCGTCACCTCGCCCCCGCCGCGGACCGCGACGGACGTCCCGTCCGGCATCGCGGTGATCGCCACCGCGACGTCGTCGCCCTCGTGCAACACCACCAGGCTCATCCCGACACCTCCACTTCGGTTTGCGCGACCAGCCGGCGGGTCTCGTCGAGCGCCGGCAGGTATCCGGTGCCGCCGTGGCCGCGCAGCGACAGCGCCGCCGCGGCCGCGCCCAGCCGGATCGCGTCGGGCAGGTCGTCGCCGAGGGCGAGCCGGGCGGCGACGGTGCCGGCCAGCACGTCCCCGGCGCCGGTCTGGTCGACGATCCGTTCGGCGGGATACGCGGGCAGCTCGGTCTGCTGCCGGCCGTCGTCCAGCAGCACGCCGTCGGCGCCCCGGGTGAGGGCGACCGCTGCCGCCCCGAGCGCGCGGAACGCGGCGCACGCCTCGGCGGGATCCGTCACCGCGGCGCCGAGCAGCGCTGCGGCCTCGCGGGGCCACGCCGGGGTGACCAGCCGGGCGTGCGGGGCCAGCGCCCGCAGGTGGCCGGCGGCGGTGTCCGCGTCGACGAGTCGTGGCCGCCAGTTCGGGTCGTAGACGAAGCAGTTCGCGGCGCGTGCGGCCACCTGTACCGCCTCGAACGTCGTGGTCGAGATCGCGCAGGCGACGCCGCTGGAGAGCACCACGCCCGCGCGTTCGGCGACGTCGGGCGGCACGTCGGCGGGGGACAGGCAGGAGCCGGCGCTGCCGCGCCGGACGTAGACGAACTCCCGCTGCCCGGACGGGTCGGCGTGCTGCAGGTAGAGGCCGTGCTGCCCCGGGGTGCGGATCAGGCACGACGGGTCGATGCCGAGCGCGGCCACCCGGGCCACCAGTTCGTCGCCGAGTTCGTCGTCGGGCACCCGGGCCAGCAGGCAGGTGTGCGCGCCTGCCGCGGCGGCCGCGGCGGCGGCGTTCAGCGCGTCTCCGGAGAATCCCAACCGCAGCGCCGCGCCGTCGCGCAGCGGTTCGAGCGCGGTCAGTTCGACGAGGATCTCGCCGAGGACGAGTACGTCCGGGGCAATGCTCACCACGGGTGCACCGTGCTGTCTTCGAGGGCGACGGTGGCACCCTCATCGGTGATGATCTTCAGGGTGACGTCGACGATCTTCATGGCGTCTCCTCGCCCGCGTCCTCGAACGCTGCCAGCAGCGACCGCAGCCGGTCCGCCGCGCCCGGGCGCAGCAGGTCGCTGCCGACGCCGACCGCACACGCACCCGCCCGTAGCCAGTCCGGCACCGCCTCGAGCGCGACCCCACCGGTGGGTATGAGGTCCGCGTCCGGAAGCAGCTGCCGCAGGCTGGCCAGGAAGGCCGGGCCACTCACATGGGCGGGGAACACCTTCACCGGCCCCCGCGCGGCGGCGGCCGCCACCTCGCCGGGAGTGAAGGCGCCCTCCAGGAACGGCAGCCCGGCGCTTGCCGCGACCGCCCGCACGTCGGGCGCCGGCCACGGGCTGACCAGGAACTGCGCGCCCGCCTCCACCGCCTGCGCCGCCAGCGCCCCGCTGGTGACGGTGCCGAGGCCGACCAGCGTGCCGTCGGGCGCGCCGCGGCGCGCGTCGCGCACCGCGCTGGCCCAGTTCGGGGTCGTCGCGGTCAACTCGACCACGCGCAGGCCGTGACCGAACATGGTGGCGGTGGCGGCCGTGGCCTCGGCCGCCGTCGGTAGCCGCAGCACCGGCAGGACCCGCTGCCCGCGCAGCAGCGTGATCAGGTCGCTCACGAGTCCGGCTCCTCCTTGACCCGGGCGACCAGCTGCGTCGGGTTGACGTAGCGCAGGCTGACCACGAGCAGCACCAACATCATGGACGTGTAGATCACGGCCATGGCGTCCACCGACTGCTGCGCCCGGATACCCGCCGCGGACATGGAGTAGTACAGGGCGACCACCAGGGTCTGCGAGTCCGGGCCGGCGGTGAGGAACGTCAGCTCGAACATGCCGACGGTGCGCACCAGGACGAGGATGGCCGAGGCGAGCATCCCGGGCAGCAGCAGCGGCGACAGCACCCGGAGGAACACCGACCACAGCCCGGCGCCGCACATCCGGGCGGCACTTTCGATCCGCGGGTCGATCTGCTCGATGAACGGCGTCATCGTGAGGATCACGAACGGCACCGACGGCACGAGGTTCGCCAGCACGACGCCGGAGAGGTGACCGGCCAGGCCGAACTTGTAGAGCACCGTCGCCAGTGGAATGCCGTAGGTGATCGGCGGCATCAGGATCGGCAGCAGGAAGACCAGCAACGCCAGCCGTTTGCCGGGGAAGTTTCGGCGGGCCAGCACGTACGCTGCCGGCACCCCGACCACCAGCGACAGCGCCACGACCAGCAGGGAGACCTGCAGGGTGACCACGATGACGTCGAAGAGCGCGAACTCGTGCCACGCCTGCCCGTACCACTTGGCGGTGTAGCCGTCGGGGAGCCAGGTGTCGAACCAGCGCTGGCCGAAGGAGCTGACCAGGACCGATCCGACCACACCGAGCAGGTTGAGGAAGAAGAAGACCACCACACCCCAGACCAGCCAGGCGGCGGGGCGCGCGACGATCCGCCGTCGCGGCCGAGGCTTGCCGGCGATGGCGTCGCCGCGGCGGATGCCGGTGACGGTGCTCATCCCTTACCTCCCGTCGATCCGGTGTAGAGGCGCGTGCGGGCCAGCAGCACCACCGAGATGACGACCAGCTCGATCAGGCCCATGATCATGGCGATCGCCGATGCGTACGGGTAGTCGTACTGCTCGTAGGCCGCCTGGTACGCGGCGATGGAGATGACCCGGGTCTCACCGGCCGGGTTGCCGACCAGCACGGCGGACGGGAACACGCTGAAGGCCAGCACGAACGTCAGGCAGAACGTGGTGGCGAGCCCCGGCGCCAGCAGCGGCAGGGTGATCATGCGGAACCGCCGCCACCAACCTGCGCCGAGCGTGGCCGCCGCGCGCTCCAGCGTCGGGTCGATGCCGGTGAGGTAGGAGAGCACGAGCAGGAAGGCGAACGGGAACCCGGTGATGACCAGGGAGAAGAAGACACCCCAGTAGTTGTGCACGAGCCGTACCGGCTCATCGGTGAGGTGCAGCGCGAGCAGCACGCGGTTGAACCAGCCGGTGGGACCGAGGAAGTTGAGCAGGCCCTGGGCGGTCAGCACGGTCCCGAGCGTGATGGGTACGACCAGCAGGATGGTGACCAGCCGTTTGCCTCGGAACCGCCCCCGCATCCGGTAGGCGATGGGCACCGAGGCGAGCACGTTCAGCAGGGCTGCCGGCAGGGCGAGGCGCAGCGTGATCCACATGGTGTCCCGCTGGTAGGCGTCGCCGAAGAAGCGTGCGTAGTCGCTGAAGGGGCCACCCTCGGTGGGTTGGAAGGACAGGCCGAGCCCGTAGAAGAACGGGTACAGGAACAGCAGGACGACGAAGAGCACTGCCGGCGCGAGCAGCCACAACTGCGCATCGACGCCCCGTTCGGCCAGGCGGTGCCGCCAGTGCGCCCGAGGAGACTGCGGCGCACCGGCGGGCGGCGCGGGGCGGGTTGCCGTGGCACTCATCCGACGAGCCTCGGTTCCTCGACCACCGCGTCCGCCGGGTCACCGGGGGCGGTGGGGGGCTGCTCGGGTGAGTCGGTCGGGAAGACCAGCAGCCGGTGCGGTGTCACGCGCAACGAGACCGCGTCGCCGGGGGCGAGGCGCTGCTCGGTGCGGACGTGGACCTGCAGGCCGGAGGCGGTGCGGGCCTCGGCCGCGAGTTCCCGGCCCTGGTACTCGACCACCTCGATCTCGGCGGGCACGCCGTCCGGCGCGCCCGGCTCGGCGACCCGGACGTCCTCCGGGCGGACCCCGGCGATCACCGCGTCACCCGGCGAGATGTCACCGACCGGGTCGCCGACCAGCCGCAGGCCGTCGGCCTCCACCGTGACCAGGCCGCTCCGTACGGACTGGGCCCGCATCGGCCACAGGTTGCGGTAGCCCATGAAGTCCGCGACGTGCCAGTTTCCCGGTCGGGTGTGCAGCTGCTCGGGCGGCCCGATCTGCTGCACCCGGCCACCCCGGAGCACGACCAGGCGGTCGGCCAGTGACAGCGCCTCCTCCTGGTCGTGCGTCACGTAGACGGTGGTCAGCCCCAGCGACTGGTGCAGCCGGCGGATCTCGGTGCGCATCTCCAGGCGCAGCTTCGCGTCCAGGTTGCTCAGCGGCTCGTCCATGAGCACCAGCGACGGTTCGAGCACGACAGCGCGGGCGATCGCCACCCGCTGCTGCTGTCCGCCGGAGAGCTGACCGGGCAGCTTGTCGGCGTGCTCCTCCAAGCGGACGAGGCGGATCGCCTCTGCCGTACGCCGGCGGATCTCGTCCTTCGGCAGCCGCCGCATCCGCAGCCCGAAGGCGATGTTGCCGCGGACGGACATGTGCGGGAACAGCGCGTAGCTCTGGAACACCATCCCGAACCCGCGGCGTTCCGGCGGCAGGGTGTCGACCCGGCGCTCGTCCTGCCAGATGCTGCCCGCGGTCAGCGGCAGCAACCCGGCGAGGCAGTTCAACGCGGTGGACTTGCCGCAGCCTGAGGGGCCGAGCAGGGCGATGAACTCGCCCGCCCGGATGGTCAGGTCGAGGTCGCTGAGCGCGTCCTGGCTTCCGAAGCGGCGGGACACACCGTCCAGCCGCAGCTCGGAGAAGCCTGAGGTCGCGGTGCTCATCCCTGCTTCACCTTTCCGCTGCCGATCTCGCGGTCCCAGCGGTCGAACGCCGCGACGAGCGCCTTCGCGTCCAGCGGAACCTCGGTCGGGTTGCTGGCGATGAGCTGCTCGTACTCCGGACGGCCGAACTCCTTGATGGCGTCCTGGCTCTTCTGCGGCGCCATCGACAGGTCGACGCCCTTCACCGCCGGCCCCGGGTAGAAGTAGCCCTGGTCGAACGCCTTGGCCTGCTGCTCGGGGGTGAGCATGAACTTCAGCAGGGCCAGCACGGCGGCCTGGGTGTCGGTGGAGACACCCTTGGGGACGACGGCGTAGTGGGCGTCGGTCACCCAGTGGAAGCCCTGCAGCGAGCTGACCTTCGCCTCCTTGGGCACCGTGCCGAGCACCCGCGGGTTGATGTCCCACCCGGTGGTCGAGGCGATCACCTCGACGGACCCGTTGGCGAGGTTCTTCATCGTCTCGGTCGTGCCGCTCGGGTAGTACTCGACGTACTGGTTGAGCTCCTTGAGGTAGGCCCAGGTCTTGTCCCACCCGTTCACCGGGTCCTTGGGGTCCTTGTCGCCGAGGATGTAGGGCAGCCCCATCAGGAAGGTTCGGGCCGGACCGGAGTTCGCCGGGCGGGCGTACTGGACCTTGCCCGGGTGCGCCTTCGCGAACGCGAGGAGCTGCTCGGCGCTGGTCGGCGGGTTGGACACCTTCGCCGGCAGGTACTCCAGGAGGGGACCGGACGGGTAGTAGGTGACCGTCACGCCCACGTTGCCGGCCAACTTCTGCATCGCGGCGGCCGGTTCCTGGTAGTCGTTCATCCCCGGCAACCGGTCCGCGTAGGTGGGCAGCAGGTCCATCCACAGGTTCTGGTCGATGCCGGCGGCGAGGCCGTCGACGCCGGTCAGGACCAGGCCGATGTCGACCCGGTTGGCGTTCTGCTGCGCCTTGATCTTGCCCGCCAGCTCCGGGGCAGGCGACTTGGAGTAGGTGACCCGCGAGATGACGTCGGGGTTCTTCTGCACGAACTCGTCGATCATCCCCTGCGTCAGCTGCAGGTTGCCCGCCACGTCCAGAACATTGAGCGTGACGGCCTTCTTCGGCTTGTCGGGCACGGGCCCGCTGCTGTCGCCGCTGCCCGAGCCGGGGCCGCTCGGCGCCCCGCAGCCGACGGCGAACGTGAGCACGGATGATGCGGTGGCAATCAAGGCACTGCGCCGGGTGATACCCATGAAACATCCCTTCCTCGGTCACCCCGAAGGTCGCGGCCGTGGCCCGGCGGTCGGGGAGGTGGTGGTCAGGTGGTCCGCGCAACCCCGGTGGAGCCGCGCACGAGAAGTTGAGCGGGCAGTTCCCGACGCGTGTTGCGCACGCTGTCGGGCTGCAACAGCAGGGCGAGCAACAGGTCGACCGCGGCTCGGCCCGCCTGTTCCTTGACGAGCGAAACGGTGGTGAGGGCCGGCGAGGACATCGCCGACATCTGGATGTTGTCGATGCCGATCACGCTGATGTCGTGCGGCACGTCGACGCCACGGTCCCGCAGCCGGCTGAGCAGACCGAGTGCCATGACGTCGTTGTAGGCGATGACCGACGTGACGCCGGAGGCGATGACGAGGTCGGCCGCCGCGACCCCGCCCTCGAAGTAGGGCGGGAAGTGACCGGCCACGTACAGTTCCATGCCGGCGGCGCCGGTCGCGGCGCGCATGGCACGCATCCGGTCCCGGGTGGACCACGAGGTCCGCGGCCCGCCGACCCAGGCGACCCGCTGGTGACCGAGCGCCTGGAGATGGGCGATCGCCTGCCGCACACCCTCCGCGTTGTCGAAGACGACGGACGGAAGGTTGCCGAAGCGGCGGTTGACCATGACGAGCGTGGTGTGCTCGGTCAGCTCGTGGATCTCCTCCTCCCGGGCCCGCGGAGAGCACAGGATGAGGCCGTCCACCTGCTTGGCGAGGACCCGCACCAGCCCGATCTCGGCGGCCGGGTCCTCGTCGGTGTCGGCGAGGAAGACGGCGTAGTCCGCCTCCCGCGCCTTGGCCTGCACCCCCTTGACCACGCTGGGGAAGAACGGGTTGGTCAGGTCTGGGACGATCAGTCCCAGGTTGCCGGTGCGGCCGGTGATCAGACCACGGGCAGCCCGATTGGGCGCGTAACCCAGTCGTTCGGCTGCTCGTAGGACCCGCTCCCGGGTGGCGTCGTTGACCATCTCGGGCGTCGACAACGCCCGCGACACCGTCGACGCCGAGACGCCCGCCTCGCGGGCCACCTCGCGGATCGTCGCTCGCACGGCTCACCTCCCTGCTCCGTGGCGTGCCTCGCAGTCTGAAACCGATTGCAGTTCTGTGTCAATACTCGGTTACGTGAATGTTCCGGGAGACGGACCCAGCTTCCCCTTGTAGGTGGGGCGAGGTCGATGCAATCCTTTGCAGGAGTTGTTCAGCCCTAGCCGGCAAGGAGATTTGCGTGGCCCAGCTGCGTCTGCACCCCGACCGAGCCCTGCCAGCCGGAGACGAACTCCGCACCGTCGCCCGCCGGATCTACCAGGCGACGCAGGCGCTGCCGCTGCTGTGCATGCACGGACACGTCGACGCGGCCGTCTTCGCCGATGACGACCCTTTCGCCGACCCGGCGCAGCTGCTGGTGGTGCCGGACCACTACGTGACCCGGATGCTCGTGTCCCAGGGCGTTCCGCTGGAGAGCCTCGGCGTCCCCCGGGCCGACGGGGGCGCGGTCGAGAGCGACCCTCGACAGATCTGGCGGCGCTTCTGCGCCCACTGGCACCTCTTCCGCGGCACACCCAGCCGCTACTGGCTCGAACACGAGATCGTCGAGGTCCTCAAGATCGACATAGCTCCCGGCCCGGACACCGCCGACCTGCTATACGACCTGATCGAGGCCCGCCTGGCCGAACCCGGCTTCCGGCCCCAGGCGCTGCTCGACACCTTCAACATCGAGCTGATCTCCACCACCGACCCGGCCACCTCCACCCTCGACGACCACGCCCGGCTGACGGCGGCGGGCCTCGGCGCCCGGGTGATACCGACGTTCCGCCCGGACGCCCTGACCCACGTCGGCTCCACCGGCTGGGCCCGGCGGCTCCAGCAGCTGCAGGAACTCTCCGGAGTGGACACCGGCGACTACGACGGCTTCCTCGCCGCACTGCGCAACCGCCGCGAAGCCTTCGCGCAGGCCGGAGCGCGGGCCACCGACCACGGTCACCTCACCGCCGCCGCCGAGCCCCTGCCGCTGACCGACGCGAGGCGGATCTACGCCGACGCGCGCGACGGCGGCGTGCGCGACGACGACGCGGCCGCCTTCGCCGGTCACATGCTGTTCGAGATGGCGCGAATGTCGTGCGACGACGGCCTGGTCATGCAGATCCACCCCGGCGTGCTCCGCGACCACGACACCGCCATCCACACCGCCTTCGGCGCCGACAAGGGATTCGACATCCCGGTCAGCGCCGAGTTCACCCGCGCGCTGCGGCCGATGCTCAACGCGTTCGGGCGCGACCCGAACTTCCGGCTCATCCTGTTCACCGTCGACGAGTCCGTCTACTCCCGCGAACTCGCCCCGATCGCCGGCGTGTACCCCTCCGTGCGGCTCGGGGCGCCGTGGTGGTTCCTGGACAGCCCCGACGGGATGCGCCGCTTCCGCGAACTGGTGACCGAGACCGCGGGCTTCTACAACACCTCCGGCTTTGTGGACGACACCCGCGCGTTCCTCTCGATCCCCGCCCGCCACGACCTCGCCCGCCGCATCGACGCCGGCTACCTGGCCCGGCTCGTGCTGGAGCACCGGCTGTCGGAGGACGAGGCCGTGGAAACCGCGATCGACCTGGCATACCGCCTGCCGCAACAGGCGTACGCCCCCGCCGCCGGCCGAGCCGGCACCCACGCTGCTGCTGGGGAATAGCCGGACTGCCCCGCGCCCTGACAGTCGCGCAACGCGGCCCGGCCCGGCCGGCCCGGACAATTCAGGTGAGCCGGGCCGGGCCGGGCCGGTTCGCGGCAACGGGAGCGAGGCGCGGGCGGCAGTCTCAGACGTTGCGGCCGTGCAACGTCACCACCGCCGTTTCGCCGCTCCGAGGGTGACATGCCGGTGGCCGGCGTGGATTCGGGGGCCACGGTGGGACGGACGTCAGCTGCCGTCCGGAGCTGTCGCCTGCACCCCCCAACAACTCCTGCCCGCGGGTGGACCGACGACGGCGGAGGAATACCGATATTGAAACAAGTTTCAGTCCCGTTACGCATTGACCGCTGGCCAACCCTTTGGTGTCGTGAACCTCGCACCGCAAACGATTGCAATCCTTTGCCGTACGCGACCAGGGTTCTGAGGAGCTGCCATGCCGCCGATCACGCATCCCGCCATCACGCGACGAGGGCTGTTCGGCCTGGGGGCAGCCGCCACCGCCGCCACGACGCTCGCCGGCACCGCTCGGCCGGCGCCGGCGGCGGCCGAGGAGACCGCCGGGCCATCGAAGGACGCCTCCATTGAACTCCTGCAACAGTGGCGGGACGCCCCCGGCTGCCACCCGCTGCTGCCGGACGTGTCCGCCGCCGGCTACCGGCTCGGCGAGCGGCCACCGACGCCCCCGGTCATCGCCAAGGTCACCGACTTCGGCGCCCGCCCCGACGGGACGGACTGCACGGCGGCATTCAACGCCGCCGTACGCCACGCCGGCGAGCGCGGCGGGGGAGTCGTACTCGTGCCGCCGGGGACCTACACGCTGTCCGGGCCGGTCTGGATGCACTGGTCCGCAGTGGTGCTGCGCGGGGCGGGTAGCGACTCCACCGTGCGGCACTTCACCCGTCACCTCGATGACGGCTACCGGCCGAACCGCCAGCCCAACGGAAACAGCCGCTGGTCCTGGACCGGCGGCCAGATCTGGTTCGTCTCGCCCGAGCGCCGGGCCCGCTCGGAGGCCGAGGACTACGCAGGAACCGAAGGGTGGCTGCTCGGTGACATGCTCGCCGAGGTCGGCGTCGCCTCCCGCGGTCAGCGGACCCTCATGGTGTCCAGCACGAGCCGGCTGACTCCCGGAGACGTGGTCGTCCTGGAGTGCCAGAACCCGCCGGACGCGAGCCTGCTGAAGCATCTCGCCGGCGACGTCCCCGGCACCCGGGACTACGACTGGCCACGCGGGGCGCCCCAACTCGTCACCGGATCCGGCGGGCAGTACGTGCAGTACGCGACGCTGCAGTGGCCGGTGCGGGTCGAAGCGGTGCTCGGCGAGCGGACCGTCCGGCTGGCCCAGCCACTCAAGTACGACCTTCGGCCCGGATGGCCGGCCCGGCTGCGCGCCATCGGTCCCACCGTCCACGACGCCGGCGTCGAGCACCTCACGATCAGGAACGAACTCGTTCCGCAGACCGCGCACAACAGGCATCCGGGCTCGAACGGGGTGTGCTTCCAGGCGGTCCATGACTGCTGGGCGCGGGACGTCCGCGTGGAGAACTGCGACCTCGGATTCGGACTCACCTCCGCCAAGTCGATCACCATCACGGGAGTCACCGTCGGCGGACGCGCCGCCCACCACAGCTTCGCCTGCCGCATGCAGTCCAACGACAACCTGGTGGAAGACTTCGAGATCGAACGGTTCACCGTCCCCGTTCCCTCCGACGCCATCCATCACGGGCTGAACCTGGAGGGACTGTCGGCCGGAAACGTCTACCGAGGCGGCCGTATGGCCGAGGGGACCTTCGACTCCCACCGGGCCATGCCCTTCGAGAACGTCCGGACCAACATCACGCTCGAGAACAACGGGCGGGTCGGTGGCTCCGCCGCGTCGGGTCCCCTCTTCGGCGCGCGGATGACGCACTGGAACGTTCGCATCACGAACGGCCGCCAGTACGCGGTCACGATCGCCGACGTGGCGCCGCGTAGCGTCACGGTGGGCGTGCAGGGCGTCGAGAACACCAGCAGCGGGTTGTCCCGTGATTTCTCCGGCGACCTGGAATCGCTGCTCGCCGCCCACGGGTCAGCACCGTCGGTCGAGGACCTGTACGTGGCGCAGCGCGGACGGCGCTAATACGGCAGCTGCACAGGTTGAAGTCGTCGGTGTTCGGATACCGCCGCGAGCTGCGGTACGCGTACACGCAGCTATTGGGGTGACGTGTTGTGACCCAGGCCGAGCACGTGCCCGAGTTCGTGGCAGGCGGTCTTCCCGCGCTCGTACGCGGTGCCGCTGTATTCGGTGTTCGGCCGGACCGTCGCACCTGGATCCCGCGCTCCGCGTCACGTCCGCCGCCGCCCCGTCGGCCGCGACGCGCAACTCGGACGCGAGGCTGGCCTGCCGGACCTCGTCCCCATAGCGCTCGGGCAGCACGTTGCGGGCCACGCCGAGTAACCACGGCAGCGGCGTCGCGGTACCGCGGCTGCGCCAGGGAGCCGGACCAGAGGGACTCCAACGCAGGAGACGTTCAGCCCGCCACGAAACCTCAGCCGGCGACTTTGCTCGGCGGCCCCGGACTCACCGCCGTCGCCCCGGAGCCCGGGGCCCGCTCGGCGGTGCCTGCGGTGGGCATCGCAGCCGCCGGTGTCACGTCCTGCCTCCCGGGCTGCAGGTCGCCTCGGACGCCGTCCGCTGCGCGGCGGAACTGGAACGGACGTGAGAGCCGACACGGGCCAGTTCTGTGGCGGATGGCCGGAGAAGCCGGCCAGAGGAAGGGATTTGGCCACATCCGGTCATATACTAGCGACTCGCTTCGATGGCTCGATACTCTGGCTCGCAGGATTGCCCGACGTGTCGTCCTGCGCCATCGCGCCGGAAGCCGGGCACCGGCTAGGCGTGCGCGCCCGCCCCGGGCTGAAAAGCACTGGCAACCGACGGGGGCGGCCAGGCTGCCGGCACCATGCCGGGTGGTGCGCTGGGCGGGACTTGTGCCCGCGTTGTGAATTGCCGAAGCCCCGCAGCTCGTCGGGGCAGCGCTCCGCTCTTGAAGGGTCTTGCCGAGTAAGGGAAACGACGCCAACGAAGGAAAAGGTTTACCCATCCACTTGTCAACCGACCGAGGAGACTTGCACATGCCGAGCCAACCGAGCCGCCGCACGTTTCTCCGCAGCATCGGCGCCATGGGTCTGGCGGCCTATGCGCTGCAGTCCGGCAGCGCCGCGGCGTCCCCGTTGCCGCCGGGCAACCCGTGGGCCCGGGCCGAGTACATCAGCGGCAAGGTGCGCCGCCCCCACTTCCTCGACCGCTCGTACGACATCCGGCAGTTCGGTGCCGTCGGCGACGGCGTCACCAACTGCACCGAAGCGTTCAAGCGGGCCATCCAGACCTGCCACGCCGCAGGAGGCGGCCACGTGGTCGTGCCAGCCGGTCGGTGGCTGACCGGTCCGATCCACCTGCTCAGCAACGTCGACCTGCACGTCACTGCCGACGCGGTGGTGCTTTTCAGCCGGCGCCCCGCCGACTATCTGCCCGCCGTGCTCACGCGGTTCGAAGGGGTTGAACTCTACAACTACTCGCCGCTGATCTACGCGTACGAGCAGGAGAACATCGCCGTCACCGGCTCCGGCGTCCTCGATGGGCAGGCCGACATGGAGAACTGGTGGCCCTGGTGCGGTGCGGCCAAGTTCGGCTGGAAGCCGGGTGACCCGCGGCAGACCGAGGCCAGGAATGCGCTGTTCGCGCAGGCCGAGCAGGGTGTTCCCGTCGAGCAACGGGTGTTCGGCGACGGCGGCTACCTGCGGCCGTCCTTCGTCGAGCCTTACCGCTGCCGCAACGTCCTCATCGAGGGAATCACCATCGTCGGGTCACCGATGTGGGAGATACATCCGGTGCTGTCCGAGAACGTGCTCGTGCAGGGTGTAACCGTCAACTCGCACGGGCCGAACAATGACGGCTGCAACCCGGAGTCCAGCCGCATGGTCGTCATCCGTGACTGCACCTTCGACACGGGAGACGACTGCATCGCGATCAAGTCGGGGCGGAACGCCGACGGTCGCCGCGTCAACGTGCCGAGCGAGGACATCCTCATCGAGGGCTGCACGATGCGCGACGGCCACGGCGGCGTGACGATCGGCAGCGAAATGTCCGGCGGTGCCCGCAACGTATTCGTCCGGGACTGCGAGATGTCCAGCCCCAACCTCAACATCGCGCTGCGGTTCAAGACCAACAGTGTTCGCGGCGGCTTCATCGAGGCATTCCATGCCCGTGACCTGACCATCGGGGAGGTCGGTGGATCCGTGATTGACATCAACTTCTTCTATGAGGAGGGTGCCGGCCATGGCTTCAACCCGATCGTCGGCGACATCGACGTCCGCAACGTCATCGTGGGGAGCGCGACCCGGGCGCTGAACCTCCGCGGCTACGCGGACGACCACATCAGGGGGATAACCCTGACCGACATCGACTTCGGCGCCACCAGCCAGCCCAACGTCGTCGAATACGTCGACGACCTCGTCCTTAAGAACGTCCGCCAGAACGGCGTGGAGCTGGTGATCTGAGCTGGCCCGGACCCGAGCCGAAGAGCGGCCCTGCGGTGCTCGGTCCCACGGTGCTCCGGAAAGGTTTCGGAGACCGTCGCGCTCGCCGGGCCTGTTGGGGCCCGGCGCAGCGAGGTGGCCGCGCCGACTGGATGACGCGGGACGAACGCGCCAGCCATCAGTTCGGCTGTTCCTCGAAACATGAACGGTAACGACACGCACACCGGAGGTCATACCGATGAAGAGGCGAGGTAGGAGACGGGTCATGCTCGTCGCGGTGGCCGCGCTGGTGGTCGCAAGCGCGCCACGCGTGGCATGGGCAGATCCCGTCGAATCTCAGGCGAGCACGGCGGAACTCCGTTCCACCGGGACCGTCGTTGTCGCCAAACAGAACGAATCCGGCATGATAAAAACTGTCGGGACCTCGACCATCACTGTCAGGAACGGCGTGACCGTTCAACAGCTCAAGGCGCAGATCGTCGCCAAGGACACGTCGAGACAAAGCCACATCGTGGTGAACAAAGATCATCAGGAGAAGCGGTCGGGCGCTATTGCCGACGGCGATCAGCTCCAGGTTACCGCCGAGAACGGCGAGGACCGATTCGCTTATCGGTTGGCAATCTACGACCCGGACGCCAAGAAAAGAGACGGCGCGTACTGGAACGAGGACCAGTACAACGAGATAGACCAGACGGTCAACGCCAACACGCCGACCTTCAAAGACAACTATTGCGACATCACCGACCCGAAGTATGCCGGCCTGGTGCGACGCGCCACCGAGACATTCTACGTCGGAAATCAGGCCGACAACCCGGCGAACAAGACGTCACCGTTGGTCGCAAGCTCGCAGGAGGTGTGGTATTACACCGAGGCGATTCATGCCGCGATCAGAGACTGCCACGAGAGCGGCGGCGGTATCGTCGTCATCCCCGCCATGGGTTCACGCAACGCCAACGGCGCCTACTACTCGGGGGCGATAACCCTCCTGAGCAACGTCAACCTGCGGATCGAGACCGGTGCCGTGGTCAAGTTCATGCGGAACAAGACCAACAAGTACTACCCGATCGTCCTGAGCAGCTATGAGGGGACCGACTTCTACAACTTCTCTCCGCTGATCTACGCGCTCAACCAGACGAACATCGCGGTCACAGGCGGCGGGACCCTTGACGGCCAGGAGGACATGTGGAACTGGCGACCGTGGAAGAAGGGCTACTGAGCTGATCTCAGCAACGCGAATGTGTTGATTGGTGCGACACGGATGAAGGCGTTCAGACCGGACAGTGGTGGAAGTGGACGTGGGGTCCTCGG